>NZ_NPBI01000019.1:0-11610 GCF_002272715.1 Paenibacillus sp. 7516 | reverse complement strand
ATTACAGGAGTATTACATTTTTGAAAACAGTTACATGGGGGAGCTTACATTTATGACTGACATCAGCAGAGAAAATTTAGTTTCATTAATAGACTGGTTAAGTTTCACGGTAAAAACGATGGCTCATGAATCTGAACATGGAACCGTCCGGACGGCTGTTACAATCTCCGATGTGTGTAGGCTGCTGAATATCCCGGAATCTGAGTTCGTTGATATGCCTCGCGGATTGCACGGCTATCATCATCAGAAGGTTTGCGGCGACATTCGCATTTTGTATGGCGGTACAGCCGATATGGGAATGCACGTTCAAATGTCTGGTCAAGGCTGCCGTCAATGGGAAACGTATTTCGGTGACCAATGGGAAGCTTTACTGAATGAACTATTGAACCATGACTGTAAGATCTCTCGTCTCGATCTGGCCATCGATGATATCCGGTACGATGGTGATAAACCATTTTTCAAAGTGGGTGACCTGGTCAAGAAAGCCAAGAAAGGCCTTTGCCGTTCGAAGTGGAGATCTGCGCAGCCTACGGAAAAGATCAAACTTGCGGATGGGACAAGTCACGGTAAAACCATCTATTATGGTTCACCTACATCTAAAATGCAGCTCCGTATATATGAAAAGAATTTTGAACGTAAAAATGCCGGCATGGAACTTGAAGAAAATCTAACGGCTTGGAACCGGGTCGAATTGCAGCTGACGGATGACCGGGCACAGACAACGGTGGACTTTATCACCAAAGGTACAACGACAGGTGAAATCATCTTCGGCATATTGTCTCATTACATTAATTATGTAGATGATAACGGCGATAGTAATAAAGCGCGTTGGCCTATCTCCCAATTCTGGCTCGACTTTTTGAATGATGCTGCAAAACTTCGCTTAGCTGTTAAAGCTCCAGACAAGACAATTCCGGTTAAAGAAGGTTGGCTACATAATCAGGTCAGTGCAACACAGGCTGAAGTCTGGTACGCTCTCGGATCGCCGGGAGAAGAATATTTTGTCGACATGATGGAACGGGGCCTACTCAAAATGAGTGAAGCACAATGGAAACGTGCTGAAGCGTATCGCGAAATGATGGAAGTCGAACGTGCTCATGGAATTGCTAGCAGATCCGAACGGTACGAACGCTTTATGGAAAACCGTGATTTGGCGATTGCGGAACATCAAAAACGGCTTGCTGAACAACATTTTGAGAATGAAAAAAGAGACGCGGCAACGTCTCAATCTTCAGACCTATGAAATTAGGACAAATTTACCTGTTTCAAACACAAATAAGCCAAAATTTTCGTTGGCAAATGTCGGTACTTGTACTATACTATAGGAAGAAACTAATTCACCAACTTAATTAAATATCAGAAAGGCGAACTGCTTCTTGGCGGACTCAGTTAGCCTTTCCTAGAGACATTCCGATTCGCACTCGGGGTGTCTCGTTACATGTAGTATATCGTGTTATATGCTGCAAATAAATCAGAACACACGTTCTGTCACTGCGTCCGCCTATTGGTGGGCGTTTTTTTATGCATAAAATATTCAATTGCATGAATAATTATTCACATTGAATTTGAATGTTTATGCAGCGAAAAATGCCAAAAACAAGATGTGAACAAATTGTGAACATTGTACTGTAACGTAATTCTGAGCAACATTGTACTGGATCTGTGAACACTGATCTTCGGATCGTTCAAATATAAAAATTTAAAACCCAGAGGAGAAATGAAAAATGGAAAACATGAAGGTTGTCGTATTGGGTGCCAACCGTTACGGCTTTGATGATGAGAAAACCGGACGTAGAGTTGAAGGTTGTAAAGTTCATTATATTAGCACAGGTAATAAGCCAGGAGAAAATGAGTTAGGTTCCATCCCTATGTCTCAAACTATGGAATTTAGCTTCTTTAATAAGATTGGACAAGTACCAGGTATTTATGAAGCCGTGACGGCTCTTGACATGAGAGGTAAAAAGCTTGGTATCAAGATTGTTGATTTCAAGTTCATTGAGCCTGTGACGTTCGAAATGCCTGTTAAAGCCTAACGTGGATTCTGTATATTCCACGAAAGGAGGTGAAACAGCATATGGGTACAATTCCAGTAGTTACACTTGATTATGATCTGGCAGACGTAGCGACATCTACATCCAGTTGGTTCAGCAGTCAATGGTTGATCTTGGCCTTCTCGATCGCCATTCCTCTCTCCTTCTTCGTCGCTCACCGAATCAAAGGACTGTTCCAGTAATGATAGGAGGTTCCCATATTGACTGTTACCGATGCTGTCTATGATGAACAGCAGCCCATAATTTACGACATCAAAGCCGAAGTTGGGGCTGCTCTCTCCGATTTTTATCGGTCTCACGTTGAAGGGAACCTACAGATTTTCCACAGTTTGACCGTGGGAGAGATCATTATTTGTATCTTGTTAGCTGCAATCATTCTGCTGTATGTATTCCACTGGATTTGGGAGGCGATTCGTTATTAGTGCATTAGTAAATGACTACTTCCTTTTGGGCCTACCCTTCGTCCTGTTGGTCTTGGGCAGTCTGGCTGCAACATGGACAAGGATTGTAATGAAATGAAGCAGCTCATAATTGAAGGATTCACGCTTATTTATGGCGGTGACTATGTCCCTGCCTTACTGATCAGCGGAATAATATTTGTTGTTGCTGTTGTTTCGATGCTCTCCATTTTGAAAGCTTGGGGGCGTTATTCTTGACATTCAGATTAGATATGGCACCCATGATGCAATATGCGTACAACATATTTTCAAGTTTCTTGCCGTTGATTTATCTCTATGCCGGGGCAGGACTTGCAATATGGATCATTTTCAAAGTGTATAACAAGCTTAAAGGATGAGAGAAATGCTTCACAGTGATCGTATGCCTGAGATCCCGGCAGGGCCTCCGATCAGTGACTTGTTTGCGAATCTTGCGCTAAATTGGTCGACTCTTATGCCTGTGCTTGCGATCCTCTTTGGTACCATTTTTGGCACTTGGCTGCTCATGAAAGTAAAACGCAATACAGATTAAATTTAAGCTCAGGAGATGATTTTTGTGGGTACGATTCCAGTAGTTACGCTTGATTATGATCTTGCGGATGTAGCAACATCAACGTCCAGTTGGTTCAGCAGCCAATGGCTGATTCTGGCCTTCTCGATTGCGATTCCATTGTCTTTCTTCGTCGCACACCGGATCAAAGGCTTGTTCCAGTAAAAGGGTCTATTCAGGCCCTTTTTCTATAAATGATTACATTGGAGTTGTTGCCCTTGCCTGTACTACTTGTGGTAACAGCGGCGGCATTTTCCATAATGCTTGGCAGAGAAATTTATATTGTGCTCGATATCAGGAAACGTCTTCAAGAGTCAGAACATTTTCAGCCTGAAGAAACCGGAAATGACTTTATACATGATTTTGTTAAGTCCTCGAACCTTGAGCTTCGGAGAAGACTCAGGGACATCGCGGTTTTGACCGTCGGTTTACTCGTCATTTACGTAATAGCCAACATTCTTCAATCCCAACTGATTACTGAATCTGACATTGACTTGACGTACAGATATCTATGAAACGAATTTTATTTCTCTTGCCATTGTTGTTGTTCTTGCTGCCCTCTCTCGCTTTTGCCGCTCAGGATATGAATTTAAACAATTATCACTATATTCACTCGAACACTTCGGGTGCTGGTCAACTCCTAAGTGACAGGTCTGGCCGAACGGTCATTCAGGGCGATTCCGTAAATAATAACGGTGTGATTAAGAGGATCACATTCGGATCCAATGGCCGTGAAGATACACGTTTGTATCTGAAATATCCGGACGGATCTACGCAAGATGTTTCTGGAAATACCGTCACACTTAATCAAGATGCATTGAGCATTACGATTATTCTGGATAAGACCACAAACTCTGAAACGTATGTCAAAGTGCTAACGGTATACGTTGACGATCCAGACGCACCGGAACAACTGGCGTACAATTACACGCTAGATGCTCCAACAAACTGGGGTGACTTACCTTCTGGCCCTTCCGATCCGGGAGGCGGTGGAACGGGATCACCTTTCAATAACTACAAGTTTTACTATGTGGATTACAAAGACCAATACAGGCTGGATTATTGGGATGCTCCATCAAGTGCAGCTACCGTAAAACTCGTGTTTACATCAGCTTCTGGCACAGTCTATGACCGTGAATGGCCGATAGATCAAGTCGGTGGCACCTTGTATCTGACTTGTACGGGTACGTATCAACTTCAATATCTGGATGGTTCCGGTACGGTCGTTTCATCGGCTTCGGGCCTTCAAACAAGCCAAATTCAAAATAACGTATGTGCTTCCTTCCCGGAGCCTGTGCCAAAGGATGATCTTAATGCAAAGGTCACTATGCCAGCTTGTACGGATCAAGGCAGTGATGGATTACCAAAAGTCTCATGGGACGCTGCTCCAGGAGCCGAATCCTATGATATCTACAAAGACGGTCAAAAGATCGGCAGCACTACCGATACGCAATATGATCTTCCCGGTGACGGTTCTTACAGCGTTGTCGGTCGGGACCCGTCTGGAAACGTAGTCGGAGAATCGGATATTAACACACCGTACATAGGCGCTGAAACGAATAGTGATGCGGATGCCATATGTCAGTGTATCCGGGATTTACAACCCGTCTTAAATGAGATCCGGGATAACACTCAAGCCATTCATCAGGATCTTCAGACGACGAACCAAGAGCTTGGTGAAGCGAACGACAATCTCAAAGAGATTATCAAGCAGCTCACACCAACAAGAGAGTATGCGCTGCCTACGCCAATCACAAAACCGGATCTGTATAAACCCGATGATGTGATGCAGCAGCCGTATGAAAATAATCAAACATACTTCGAGGATCAAGGCGATTCAGCTACACCGGATGCAATGCCGGCTGCACCAGAACCGGAAGCTTGGGAAATGGATGGCGTTAAGATGCAGCCTGAAAGTGAAATGACGGCTGATCCTGTACTTCAAGCTGATCCTGTACTTCAAGCCGATCCTGTTCTTCAGGCAGAACCCGAATTAACGCCTGATCCGGTATTAACAGCAGATCCTGAAATGACAGCTGATCCACCGATGGAAGTCGTCGAGGAAGATTATCAGCTGCGGTGGAAATCGTCTGAATTTCCCTGATTGGAGGTGAGTTATGAAAAAAGTATTTGTACTGTTTTTATTGATGATTATGGCTGTACCTGTTACACCGATCTTTGCCGCTGTAGGTGTTAGTAATATCGTTGTTGGTAAGGCGCCGTCATTGGTTACTGGTGAAGTTACTAATGTTAATGCTATTACTGATTTGCAAGCCTTATCCTATGCCGTACTTAGTCCTTCATCTTCTGTTCGATACACTTTTACTCAACCTTATCGTGCATCATCGTTTGTGATTGAGGTAGGTGCATCTCCTGCAGGTTTGAAGCTTAAACTGTATGACTTTTATGGTAATCTTCTTGCGACTGGTCAACCTGGTGGTTCATTGGATAAGCCGTACCCTATTGATGACGTGTCTTACGTTACTCTTGAAAACACGAATGCTGTAGGTGGTGCTTCGATTAACGTATTTGATTTTAAATTCAATGCGGCTCCGATGACAGATTTTACGAATCCAGATGCGGCAAAGTTTATGATTGTGAATCTTAAAGCTACGGCGACAAATAGTACTGGAACCGCTATATCTCTTACTTGGGATCGAATTGTGTCGGACTATTTCAAGAATTACAAAGTGTATCAGGACAATGTGTTAATACAGTCACCTCTTGTGAATTCGTATATGGCATCTGGTCTTGTGCCTGGTCAAACCTATAATTACAAAGTTTCAGTCGTGGATACATTCGGTAGAGAATTTCCGGCTGCCGCGATCACTTATCAAGTAGCTGAACCGGATACGGTTCCACCGGGTAAACCAACAACGGTTACGGTTACACCGGATCGTTACAGTGCCTTGGTTAAATGGACGGCACCATTGGATAACGATGTTGCAGGTTATCGCGTGTACGTGGATGGTGAACTAGTGAATCAAACATTGGTGAGAAACACCCAATATACGCTTACGGGTCTAAAGCATAGTACGGATTATCAGGTGTATGTTGTTGCTATTGATACCTCGGATAATGCTTCTGAAAAGTCTGATGTCGTTGATTTTAAGACACTAGATCTGCAATCTCCTCCGGTGAATCCGAGAATTTCCGGTACAGCTTTCAGCGGCGGTGCCTTGCTAAATTGGACGCCTGTTCCCGGTGCGGACTCGTATAAGGTCTATCAGGATGGAATGTTGATTCAGACCACGGACAGTACAAGCTTGCGTGTGAGTGGGCTGACCAATGAGTTGTCGTATAACTTCTATGTTGTGGCAACGAATGACGTGGGCGACTCTGAACCTTCGAACACGGTTATGGTTACACCGAGTATCAAAAGCGTTCCGGAAGTGTCCATGAGTTACAAATTGAAAGACGTCGCGGACAGTACAAGTAATTGGTTTAGTTCTTACTGGACATTGCTTGCCTTCGTGATTGCGATCCCATTGAGCTTTTACGTGTCCAATCGGATCAAAGGTTTATTCTGATAACTGGCTTCCCGGCCATTAAGACATTAATGCCGTTAATGACCGGGAGAAAAGCCGTTAGGAGTGGTTGAGTATGGATGAACGAATGAACTTGATTATGCAAGGTGTACAAGCACTCGTAAGCTGCTTTGAAAGTCCTCTGTTCCTAGCTTTTACGGCAATGATTTCGCTAGGTATTGCACACGGTATTAAGCGGTTGGTTCTTGAATGACTTTTGTTGATACGCTAATGAGTTTCTTGTCTGGAGCCTTCGAAGTAATTGGTAAAGGTATTCAGACGCTGCTAAACTTCCTTGCTGTTCCTCTCGGTTGGTTGGTCGCGCTGATCGAAGGTATCTGGTATTTCCTGACCAAGCTTGTGACCGTTGTAATTGAGGTCATTGATATCTTTATTGCCCTGTTTCAGTTCCTCGGATCTCTCGCTCTTGGATTCTTGCGAACGATCCAAGCTTTACTGTTTATCGATTTTTCCCGAACGCCTCTGAACTACCCGAGTTCTACGGGATCAGGAATGCAGCTCGTTATGGAAAAGGTGTTGCAGCCTGTTGGTTTTATGACGGTTGTTCCTAGTGTAGTGCTTGCGCTCGTTTGGTTATTTTTCGTTGTTCGTGTGATTGGACTACTCGGAGGTGAACGCGATAATGCTTAGTGGTTTTGAAATCCTGTTAAACATTATTGCCTTCCTGATCGGGACGATGTTGTTTTTCTCGTTCAGGAGTTTTAAAGAATGAAGAACCTGATAGATACGATATTTGGCCCTGTAATTATGTTTTTGACAACAATATCCGATTCGCTGCGGTCGTTGTCCGTCCCTGTTGCCCGGCCGCTTGATTTCGGTAAATATTTCGGGCATTTCTCGTTTATGGGCCCGATCTGGATTACGGTTGTGACAACGATTTGCACACTTGGATTTATATATTTTATTACGTACTTAATCGTGAACAACATGGGATTATTCCAGAAGTTTAAAGATTTTATCAAATGGTGGTGACTTATGAAACTTAGTAAAAAGTATATTATTTATTTTTTTCTTGGTGCTTTAGCTTTTACGTTAGCTGCTGTTTCTATCAACACAGTATTGTATAACTTCTATCCTGCTTCTTACAGTGTTTATCGTTCTGTTATGAACAATAACAACTTTGTGTTTGGATATATTTTCTTCTCGGGTGTGGCAGCTGCTTATATCGCTCTTTTGGCAGCAAACGTTTTTGAATTTGAAAAGAAGGAGAAAAACAATGAGCTCAGTGTTTAGAACATTTTTCGAAATCGGTTCGGCTGTAGGTATTAGCCTACTGTTTACCCTCGTTCTCCCGGCGTTTTGGCTGAAGAAAAAGATACTTAAATAGGAGTGAATGTGATGGCTGCTAGACGTGATAAGCTTTTGATTTTTAACGAGGATCATACGGTTCAGATGGTGCCGATCGAAGAGGTATCGGAAGAAGCAGTTCTGACGAAGCAAGGCATGTATCAACTCGAAAGTTTGAACAAGCATATTGATACTCAAAACGGTTACATCCTTTACGTGGCTAATGTGGATTTGCCAACAAAAATGGAAGCTCAAAATCTTAGGCAGCTGCGTAAGTCTACAGCGCTGAAACGGATGCTTGAATTTAATATCCAGGACAAACCGGACATGTTCAAGTGGGTGCCTTATTTTATAATCGCAATGCTCATTCTGTTCAAATAGGAGGCTATTAAAATGCAAACAGTTCAAGAATTTATGATCGAAGATTTGCTTGAGTCCAATGACGATAACGATATGATTCAGGTGCTTGATTTTATCCGGAAACATGGTGTCCCAATTACGCAAGATCAGGCCCGGGCTTCCTTCCTGCTTCAGGAAATGGGTCTTAACGATCTCGCCCTTTTCGCTCAAACGATGCGTACACAAATGGTGCCAGTCAATCGCTATTACAAAATCACAGACAAGCTCACTTTGGCCGACCGGATCAAGGGTAATGCCAAGCTTGGTAATTTGTTAAAAGCCAATGCCAACCCGGCTAATCAGCAAGGAATTCCAATGGGAATCGAAAAAGGAGTGAAGTAAATGTATCTCATGGGTTTTGACGGTCCACTTGGCGCGGGTAAAACGTTGGGCATGAGCGTCATGGCCCAATATTACAGGCAAAAGACAGGTTGCACCTTGTATAGCAACTATGGTCTGAAGAACAGCAAGTTATTTACTACGTTTGACCAGTTTCTGGACATTGCACAGCAGCCATCAAGCATCATTTGTTTAGACGAAGCCCACACGGATCTAGACAGCCGATCCGGGAACACCAATGTTGCAAAATATTTTACGCACATGCTTTTCTACCTTCGGAAATTACGTTGCACTCTATTTTTTTCAAGTCCAAGTATAGCGAATATTGAGTTTCGTGTGAGAAGCATTATGAATGTTTATTGTCAGGTGCAAAAGAACAAAAACAGCTTCCTTTATAACATGTACGATTTGCAATCTGAACGCTTTCTTAGAACCATGAAAGTCAATCAGAAGAAGGTTTTTTCGATAGGCCACGAGATTTACGATACACACAAGATGGTCGTACCGATTGAGTTTCCAGAGAAGAAAGAAGATTACCTCAAGATCCTTACTGACCTTAAGAATATAAGTGATCAATATTACATAAACGGACAGGCGACGAACGAGCCGGAAGCGCAGCTTACGGAAGTCGTCGCCGGGTAGGGAGGAATAGAGAACGATGATGACAACAGTCACCAATCTACGGTTACAGTCTCAGATTAAACAACTCAAAATTGCAAGTGAGCAGACGGAAGAGTTTTTAACCTGGCTAAAAGATAACGCCGAGCTGCCCGACGTTCCAGGACTCGGAGCAAGCTTGATTAATGCCATAAATCATCAATCTAATATGGCAGCCTATTTCGGTAATATGCAAGAGTCCCTTAAAAATCAGATAAAGCAAGAAAAAGAAAAAAAGCCTTCCTGATCGGAGGGCTTTTAAATGCTTGATTGATTAATAATTTCTTCGGTAGTCTTCAGGGCGTTTCGATGCTCTTCAAGAGTGATCGTTTTATATCGGTCCTTATAGATCGCGTAAAGATAGGCAATCACTTCAGATTCATTGGAGAATTCCAAGTCCTTTTTCAAGTCCTGGACGATAGTTTTGACGCTGCTATAGACTTGCATTTGCTTTCTCAAAGGGATTCACGTCCTTTCCTCCCTGCATTATAGCAGAATCTATAGAAAAACATCAATCCTCTATAGACAAGTCTATAGACAGAATGGTAATATCTATACACAGAACACGTTAATCTATAGAAATCTTATTCCGGAATTTGTTTTCAGGGGTGTAGGGGATATATCCCCTACTTATACTTGTCCCAACACGAAAACCGGAAACAATAAAAGAAACGTATGTTCTCATTAATCCATAGCCCTTCCGGCTCCCTTTATACAACGCTGCCGATCCGGCAGGCTATCGACTACCCAAACAACAATCAGGAGGTTTTCAGAATGAACTGTTTACGTTGTAAGACTGTTGAAACGATCCGTATTACATACCCACTAGATCGCCTTAGAGACGTCCGAGGACGCCAGTTACCTGCCGTAGTGGATCGCTGTCCCTGCTGTGGTCTTCAATGGGGTGATATGCCTGAAGAAACTTCTGAAGCGATTTCTGATGCTCAGCCCTACTATCCTTTAATGGCTGATTACAGACTTTTTTATGCTCCTTCTGAAAATCCAGAGCAAGAACAGGTAATTTTGTTTGAAGGTTTGGATTTTGAATCGTTTTAAGGCGGCGTAGACGCCTTGTACCTCCGTTATGTAACACGGGGGTACAAAATACATACGTGGCTCTAAAAACGCCGTAGTAACGCGGTTTAAAGCCCTTAAAAACTAATTATTCTTTAAACGGTTTTTTCTTTGCACTTTATACAACATGAAACGAGGTTTTCGCGAAATGGGACGCAGAATGCAGCCTATTCGGGATCTCGGCATCTTGGAAGATTTTAAAGAGCTGCTGCAGCAGTGGGAACTTCGAAACTGGCTTCTCTTCTGTGTTGGGATTTCGACCGGGCTTAGGATCAGCGATATATTGCCGCTGCGGGTCAAAGATATCACAGGCAAATATATTGAGCTCACAGAGCAGAAAACGAAAAAGTACCGGAAAATCATTATTAATAAACGTCTACGTTCTTATTTTGACCACTATCTGAAAGAATATGACTGGCTCGGCCCGGATGATCTTTTGTTCAAGTCTCAAAAAGGTGACTTCCCGATCAGCGAGGTACAGGCTTGGCGAATCCTTAAAAAGATTGCTGATGAATTAGGTCTGGAGGATGTCGGTACACACACCATGAGAAAATCTTTTGCTTATCATTTCTACCAGAGGACAAACGACATTGCTACGCTTCAAGAGATCCTTAATCATAGTACGCCTAGGATGACTATGATATACATTGGTTTGGTCCAGGAGAACATTGATAGAGCCATTATGGATTTTGAAATTTAAATAGGGAGTTGTTTTCATGGACCCATGGAGTTTAGTATTGGCTGCTTATTTTCCTCTTATGATATTTGTCGTTATGTTCTTAGCGTTTCTTATCGTGCTTGTGTATTTTTCTTAATCAAAAATAAGGAGAGTGTCTTTGATGAAAGATCTGAAATTTGATGAATGGTTTGAGGTTTATAAGGCTATGGATGATCGCGTGAACATTCTTGAGGAACAGTTGATTCAACTTATTGCAGCTGGCGAAGCAGAAGGTTATTCAGCTTCAGATGAACAGTCTATAAGTATGCTTAGATCAAATTTGAAGTTTGCTAAAAGTGCATACAGAAAGATTTCTAAAATTGGATTGGGGTGACTTTTGTGAGAGCAAAGATTAATTATGTTCTAGTCTGGTTGATCTTCTGCGCTGTACTCCTTTGGTTATTGAGATTTCTGTACTTTAACTTACATCCAGATACGCCAGATATCATTTTTAAACTCATGCGTCTAATTGGTGGTATGGGTTATGCCATGGGTGTGATCGCTGCAGGAAGGTTCCTAATTTCAGAGTTTAAGATACAAAAGGAAGAGT
>NZ_NPBI01000018.1:0-24088 GCF_002272715.1 Paenibacillus sp. 7516 | reverse complement strand
AATTACAGTAATATTACAAAAATGATAGCGCTTTAATAATATAGAAGTAAACTTATACAGAAGAGCCCTTGTGATCGCGCTGACACGAAATTGAAGTCAGACGTCACAGGGCTCTTCCATAATCTACACGTTAATTCAATTCTTCCACATAGGCATTGTTGGACCGAAGCTTATGAACAATTTCATCATAATCCTCGTCCTGGACTTTGGCAGACAAAACATAATGCAGATCATCATAATCGTCCGAGGAGACGTCTGCCGCTCTGAGCAGATCACCATCCGTATTCACATTGTCGCGTACATCTCGATCAGCATTACGATCCACATTACTAACCACTGGAACTACGTTCTCACTTGCCGGAACTCCAGGCGCCGTACCCACACCCATGGTTCCATTTGTACCTGCGCCACCCGCCGTATTATAAGGCACCAGCGGCAGCAAGATGCGTTTGTCTCTGCCAACCGCACTGTCCAGCTGTCCTACCTCCAAATGCTCGGTCCGAAACGTCTGAAGTGAAGTTCTAGCACCCTCCGCCTCATCTTCGGTTCGAAAATATGCCTGAATATGCTTTGCCATGTCAAACCCTCCTTTGTCGGAATAAATTACATCATGTATTGTGCAGATTATAACTTGATAAACAAGTTAAATCGTTTACCTGTGACCGATTATATGACTTTTAACAGTTCACGAACAAATGCAGGCTCATCAGCTGGTGTTCTCGATGTAATGTAATTACCGTCCACTACAGCCTCATGATCCTTAAATTCAGCACCTGCATTGACCATATCATCCTTAAGTGGTGGATAGGATGTAATGGTTCGCCCTTTGAGCAGGTCAGCGCTGGCCAGAATTTGCGGGCCATGGCAGATGGCTGCGATTGGCTTCTTCGCACTGTTAATCTCCGTTACGAACTTCAGAATATTCGCATCCGTGCGCAGATTTTCAGGAGAAGATCCCCCTGGAATGACCACTGCGTCATAATCTGAAGCCGACACTTCTGCAATCGCCTTGTCTGAAGTATAGGAAGCCTTGCCGCCTTTACCTTTGAGCGTTTCTCCTGCCTTCAAACCGATGATTTCCACATCGTGTCCGGCTTTTTTCACCTCATCATATGGGACCTGCATTTCCGAATCTTCAAAATCGTTCGCCAATAAAAAAGCAACTTTACTCATAACGTACGTTCTCCTTTCCGTGTTCGAAAAATCTTTTCATATTCGGGTTTTGCAGAATTTTGTAATCTACAAATTCAGTCAATCCATGTACAAACCCTGAACCTCGGCACAATCATGTGCCTCGTGTTGTTATTACCCTAACTACAGCTGTTTATAACAGCTCAAGCAACCGATAATTGAGTTTATTTCCAACACGCAAACGAAAAACATCACATAAAAAAGCCCTGATCCGAGTATCGAATCAAGGCTTTCGGCTCTGCTGCTATACGAGTAAGCTTTGGGCATATAAAATGACTGCCTGCTTACAGCTTTTCTTTCATCATAACTAGGCACGCGGCAGGTGACTCTGCTCTCCCTTGTCCGAATCCTGGGTAGACCAGATCGTAGCCACGCATTCAGAAGCTGCGCGAGCCAACTTTAGCGACTCATACAGATTCCCGGGAATAAGCAGTGGTTCCATACGGGAACGTGTTATCTTGGCAGATTGACGCATAGTGAGAGATACTCCTTTGATCAGCTTATGCTAGTACTAGAATTATCCCTTATTATGGCCTGATCCCGGGTGAATTATGCACGTGCTTCCTGACGGAGAGGGCTCTCCAGCATTAAAGTCACGGGACCCCAGTTGGTGAAGGACACATCCATCATGGCTCCGAATCTCCCTGTTTCCACCTGAATGCCTTTATCCCTCAATAGTTGATTAAAAGTCTCATATAACACCTCAGCTGCTTCTGGCCGGGCTGCAGCCGCAAAACTCGGGCGTTTCCCTTTGCGACAGTCGCCATATAGTGTAAATTGCGAGACCGAAAGGACAGCTCCACCCACATCCATTAGGCTAAGATTCATCTTTTCCTGATCATCCTCGAAAATTCGAAGTCCTGCCACCTTGTCTGCAAGATAAACCGCATCTTTCTCCGTGTCTTCATGAGTAATACCTACGAGCAGCATGACCCCGGATTCAATCCGTCCCGTTATTTCGTCACCAACGGTAACCTGAGCCTCTTTGCAACGTTGTACAAGCACTCTCATCTGACAGGCTCCTTACTGCATAATCCGATGCACGGAATAGACATCTTTTACCCGTTTGATCCGTTCGACGACAGAATGCAGATGCTCTGTATTGCGGATCAGGATTGTAACGTGCACCAATGCTAATTTATTTTTGTCTGTCCGTCCGGTGACGGCAGATATATTGGTTTTACTTTCGGAAACGGCCTGAAGCACTTCATTGAGCAGTCCATTGCGGTCATGTCCGGTAATCTCAATATCGACACTGTAGTTGGCCTCAATATTTTCTTCCCATTCCACCTCAATGACGCGTGCTGCTTCCTCTCCATCCCCGCTTGAAGGAATGTTCGGACAGTCGCTGCGGTGCACGGATACCCCACGTCCACGCGTAACGTAACCGATAATGTCATCACCCGGGACAGGATTACAACAGCGTGCAAAGCGAACGAGCAAGTTATCGATGCCTTTGACACGTATGCCGTTGGTAGGACGATTCTTGCGTTCAGGTGCAGGCTTCAGCTCCCGCATTTCGGAATTCAATTCGAGCAAGCTCGACTCTTCCTGTTCCTTGCGCAATTTCTCGGTTGCTTTGGTTACGATCTGCGCAGCGGTAATACCACCGAATCCAACCGCTGCAAGCATGTCATCAATATCGTTAAACGCATATTTTTTGCATGCTTCCATCAATTTGTCATCCGTCATCCAAGCAGAAGGATCAAGCCCCATACGTTTCAGCTCGCGTTCACAGCTTTCGCGGCCTTTTTCAACGTTTTCTTCGCGGCGTTCCTTCTTGAACCACTGCTTGATCTTGGCTCTCGCATGGGATGATTTCGCAATTTTGAGCCAATCCTGACTTGGACCATATGAATGTTTGGACGTCAAAATCTCAATGATATCTCCGGTCTTCAGATGGTAGTCAAGTGGAACGATTCGACCGTTGACTTTGGCTCCAATCGTACGGTTACCCACTTCGGTATGAATTCTGTACGCAAAATCCAGCGGCACGGAGCCTGTAGGCAGCTCAATGACTTCACCTTTAGGCGTAAATACAAATACCAAATCAGAGAAGAAATCCATCTTAAGGGATTCGACAAATTCAGATGCATCCTGCGCTTCATTTTGAAGCTCAAGAATTTCCCGGAAGAACGTAATTTTATCTTCAAAATGATTTCCGGTTGCTGCACCTTCCTTATAGGCCCAGTGGGCCGCAATCCCGAATTCGGCAGTACGATGCATATCCCATGTCCGAATCTGAACTTCAGTCGGCTCCCCATTCGGGCCAACTACCGTTGTATGAAGCGATTGGTACATGTTAGCCTTAGGCATTGCAATGTAATCCTTGAAACGCCCAGGCATCGGTTTCCATAATGTGTGTATAATGCCGAGGGTAGCATAACAATCTTTGATATTATCCACAATAATACGAATCGCAAGCAGATCGTAGATTTCGTTAAACTGCTTGTTCTTCGTTGTCATTTTTTTGAACACACTGTAAATATGTTTCGGACGACCAGACAGATCTGCCTGGATTCCCATCTCATCAAGCTTGGTCGTGATTCCGTCCATCACCGTATCGATGTACTGCTCACGTTCTGCACGCTTCTTGTGCATCAGATTTGCAATACGGTAGTATTGCTGCGGATTCAAATAACGGAGAGCAATGTCCTCCATTTCCCATTTGATCGCAGAAATACCCAAACGGTTGGCAATGGGACAGAAAATCTCCAGCGTCTCATAGGAAATCCTGCGCTGACTTTCTTCCGATTGAAATTTGAGTGTCCGCATATTGTGCAGGCGGTCAGCCAATTTGATAACGATGACACGGATGTCCTGCGCCATGGCGATGAACATTTTACGATAGTTTTCGTTCTGCTGCTCTTCCTTGGAGCGGAACTGAATACGTTCCAGCTTCGTCAAGCCGTCAACAAGCATGGCACACGTATTGCCGAAGTGAGTGCGGATTTCTTCAAGCGATACCGTAGTATCTTCTACAACATCATGAAGAAGCGCTGCAATAATGGAGATGGTGTCCATCTGCATGTTCACAACAATGTCGGCAACCGCAAGCGGATGCAGGATATACGGTTCTCCCGATTTACGCGTCTGTCCATGGTGGGCCTGATCAGCAAATTCGTAAGCTTCACGTATGCGCACCAGATCGGGTTCTTTGATATAAGCTCCGGCCTTCTCGAGTAATTGCTCTATGCCCATTCTGATCTGTTCCGTGTCCTTTCTATACAAAATGGAACCCGTGACAAATGCATCAACACAGGTTCCCCGTAAAAGTAATTTCCTATAATTATGACGCTTCGCCCGTTTCCCGTCAACTGCTGACGAATAAGAGCATATATCCAATTTTTTAAAAGAATTTATGACTGGCCCATCCATATCTCTATAATCCGCTTAACGGGATTAAACCGTGCCTTTATCTTAAATATTATGGCCATTTATATTCGAAATAGAATCAATATTTGATAAAAAACGTACATTCGAAGCCAAATCGCAAAAAATGTTATTGCTTAATTGAGAGAAACTCTGTAATCTATTGAAGATTTGTGTTTCGGAAAAGGAGATGAATGTTCATTGCAACGCGAAATTCAGGTTAATCAGAAGATGCCACTAGGATCTGGCTCCCTGCTCAGTCTGCAGCATTTGTTTGCCATGTTTGGCAGCACGGTGCTTGTACCCAACTTGTTCGGGGTTGATCCAAGCATGATCCTGTTGATGAACGGTATCGGAACATTGCTTTACATATTAATGTGCAAAGGCAAAATACCAGCATACCTGGGTTCCAGCTTTGCTTTTATCGCGCCCGTTACAGTTGTTATAGAATCGCATCCGGGTAACGGCTACTCCATGGCCCTCGGAGCATTTATTATAACAGGTATTGTATTCTGTCTTGTCGCTCTTATCATTAAATATGCCGGGACAGGCTGGATTAATGTTGTGTTCCCACCGGCAGTCATGGGAGCCATTGTAGCCCTGATCGGTTTGGAACTCGTGCCTGTTGCAGCCGGCATGGCTGGGCTGATCAATTCTGACCCTGTGAACAACCCCAACTGGGTTCCTCAGGCCAAGCCCATTATTTTATCCATGGTTACTCTGGGCATCACCGTTATCGGAGCTGTAACATTCCGTGGCTTCCCCAAAATCATTCACATTCTGATCGGAATTGTATCTGGATATGTTCTTGGATTACTTATGAAAGAAGTAGATAAGGCAAGCATTGCTAATGCTGACTTCATTTCAATGCCAACGGTCACCACGCCGACGTTCGACTGGTCAGTCATCTTCACCATTTTGCCTGTAGCTCTCGTTGTTATTGTAGAACACATCGGACATCTGCTCGTAACGAGCAGCATTGTAGGCAAGGATCTTTCCAAAGACCCTGGTCTCCATCGTTCCCTGCTCGGAAATGGGGTTTCCACGATTCTGTCCGGCTTTGTTGGATCCACGCCGAATACGACTTATGGTGAAAATATCGGTGTTATGGCACTTACAAGAGTCTATTCCACCTATGTCATTGGTGGCGCAGCCATCATTGCGATCGTGCTCTCCTTCTCAGGAACATTCTCGGCGCTTGTTGCCAACATTCCGGTACCTGTTATGGGTGGAGTATCCCTGCTTCTGTTTGGTGTCATTGCCGCATCCGGTCTGCGTATCCTCGTTGAGCAAAAGGTGGACTTCGCGAAACCAACTAACCTGCTCCTGACAACGCTTGTGCTTGTCATCGGACTCAGCGGAACTGTGGTATCCATTTACGGAGTACAATTGAAAGGCATGGCACTGGCTACCATTGTCGGTATCCTGCTGAGTCTGTTGTTCAAATTGTTCGAAGTACTCGGATGGTCTAACGACCAATCGGAGAAACAACCCCTGACTGAGAAAACCCCTGACTGATGTCCTTGGTCGGATCATAATCATCCGCATTCGGGGTTAGCAACAAACATAAATACCAAAAAGCCTGCTTTCTCATTTCCTAGGAATTGAGAAAGCAGGCTTTTTAATAATCATTAATGCTGTATATTATTTCCCGGGAAACGGGAATGCACTTTAAAGTGTTAAGACAGCACGCATGCAGGGATCTTAGTAGTTCATCAACGTAAATACATCGATCTCCGGCAATTTGGCACGTCCATTCAGGTCAGACAGCTCAATCAGGAATGCTGCACCTACAACTTTGCCTCCCAATTGTTCAATCAGGTTAACGGAAGTTGCAATCGTTCCACCCGTTGCCAGCAAATCGTCAGCAATCAGGACATTTTGTCCTTTTTCAATTGCATCGGTATGCATCGCAAGTGTATCTTTGCCATATTCGAGATCATAACCTACTTCAATCGTCTCTCCAGGCAGTTTTCCACTTTTGCGAATCGGAGCAAAGCCGACACCAAGAGCGTATGCCAGAGGGGCGCCCACAACGAAACCACGTGCTTCAGGTCCAGCAATGACATCAATTTTGAGATCAGAAACCATTACTTTCAGCTCATTGATTGCCTTGCGGTACATTTCTCCATCCTTCAACAATGTCGTAATGTCCTTGAAGCTGATTCCTGGTTGTGGAAAGTCAGGAATGACACGAATATACTCTTTAAAATCCAAAATAATCTCCTCCTAAAATAAATACACAACTTCCATCTAAGATACGCCCTTCATCCGGGATATCATCCATTGTGTCAGCTGCGGTGTAGATGCATCCAGCAGTACCTGTTCTGTCTCGGCCATGTTTTCCAGCACCTGATAATGACGGGACGAGGCCAGATCGCGTTTGGGCGGGTTATCCACAAACGATATTTTGCCATCCTTGCGGGTGATGAACGATAACTCTTCAAACACATCCAGCATCATGGTAATCATACGCGGCGAACATCCACACTGACGACTGAGCACAGGAGTAATCTCTTGTTCCTCTACCGGTTCAGCTCTCCATTTCGACACCAGCATATAAATACGCTTGAAGAGGTCTCTGGAAGGCATCTGAAGGCGATCTCGGCGGTTGCCTGATCCGTGCAGAAGGATGATATTCTCGGCTCCGTTGAACATGGCCAGCATGGCATCAAGTTGTTCCGGGGTTTCCGGCGTATCAAACACAAATAACGTCCGGACCTGTTCCTGTCCATAATGCTGCGCAGCAGCATTATACGGAAACAACCCGACCTTTCTATCATATACCCAAAGGCACGGTTCATACAATGAATTTCCCTCAGAAACATCGATATCCTTCCGGACAATCGCACCTATTGAGCCAGATGTATACCTTAAATGCACTTCAAGTGAACCAAGGAACTGTTTCATCGCGTTCAGCGGATCAGCATTCCCACGCAGATCGAAGACTTGAGCGTATGGAACATGAATGTCCTGAAGCATCAATTGCGGTTTGCGCATCCCGTTCCATTCATTGATAGACAATTCGCCCATTACGTCAATTAGAGTACCCGCAGGTAAAAATTCGGCTAAAGCTCCCTTGCCAAAGGCAACCGTTTCGAGCTGCTGCCCGTCTTGTTCGAGAACCAGTTTCAGATGCCGCTTCTCCCGGCCCATCGTTCGTGTTTCTTTTACCATGACATTCCTCAAAACAAAACGAGGTGAAGGATTACTCATGCCGAAAGGTTGAAGTCTGTCGATTTCCTGAATGACTTTCAGCGGCACGTCACTAATTCTACACTCGTCGTCTGCCAGTCGCTCAGGCATAAAATCCGCTTCCGTCAGAACGGAGGCGGCAAACTCATTCAACCCCGACTCCAGCTCTTCCAGCTGATCCCGATGAAGGGTCATGCCTGCAGCTGCCGGATGTCCACCATAGTGGTCCATTGTATGTTTACATGCGGTGAGTGCCTCATAGATATCCAGTCCATCAATGGAGCGGGCAGAGCCTTTGCATACACCCGTCTCGGGGTCTATTCCCAAGATGAGTGTTGGACGATAATAGCGTTCGAGTATTTTGGAAGCCACGATGCCCACAACCCCCACATTCCAGCCTTCTCCCGCGAGAACAATTACATCGGGAACTTTGCCGGAACGAAGCTGAATTTTTTGCTCCAACTGCGCGCTGGCTTCCTGGACTATGCCCTCGACGACCTGCTGCCGTTCCCGGTTCAACAGATCGAGTTGACCTGCAAGCATATGAGCCTCATCCAGATTCTCGGTTGTAAGAAGCGAAACAGCTCTTCCTGCATGATCCAAACGCCCACTCGCATTAATACGGGGAGCCATCGCAAAAGCAATATTCACCGATGTAACCTGGCTTTGATCTACGCCGCTGATCTCAAGCAGCGCACTTATGCCTGGCAGACGTGATCCCCGCATGGACTCAACGCCATAACTGACAATAACCCGGTTCTCTCCTTCAAGCGGCATGAGATCGGCGACGGTTCCGATAGCAGCAATCTCCATCCATTCGCCAGGCACATCACCGATCAGGGCTTGAGCCAGTTTCAAAGCTACTCCCGCGCCGGCCAAGCCTTTGAAAGGATATGGACAATCGGGAAGTTTTGGATTAATCAAAGCAAACGCTTCTGGAAGAGTCTCAGGCGGTTCATGATGGTCTGTTACAATGACCTCCATCCCAAGTGTTGCCGCATATGCAATTTGATCTACCGCACTGATTCCTGTATCGACCGTAATAATTAGAGTAACCCCTTGCTGATGGGCCCAGTCCAGCGCATGATTGTGCAATCCATAGCCTTCATTGGACCGATGAGGGATGTAGATATCATAGGATGCCCCAAGATGGCGCATTAAATGGATCATCAGCGAAGTACTGGACACACCATCTGCATCGTAATCTCCATAAATTAAAATATGTTCACCACGCTCGAGCGCAAGTCGGATACGGGGTACAGCTTCATTCATGCCCCGAAGCAGATAAGGATCATGCATCTGCCCCAGATCGGGATGAAGAAACCGCTCTGCCTCAGTTTCATTATGGACTCCCCGGCTAACCAGCAAACGTCCAACAAGTGTTGAAACGGAAAGCGCCTGCGAGAGTCCCGCAGCCGCCTCCAAATCGATATTCGGTGTGTTCCACCGGTATTGCGAATAAAGCAATGATAACGCTCCTTTCCTGATCTACGGGACCCGCGCTTCATTACTGAATTAATGTCGCTTCATGATCGGGCAGTTCATGATTGGATTTGTATGGATATCCCGGATCATAAGGGATAGCCTGGATTTGTACTTCTTTTACATGACTAAACCGGGTTAACAGCAAGGTCTTGGCCCGATTGGCAATTTCCTGTGCTTCCAGCACCGAAATTCTCGGATTCACACTAATGACCAGTTCAACGGTTACAGCATGTTCCTGTTCCCGGGCAGTCAGATGCTCAATCGTAATAACACCATAAACGCGTTGTACCGTTTCCTTGAAATCCATGGCCTCTTCCTGTTCCAGTTCCTGAACGAGCGAGCCATAAACGGTGTCTACAATCATACGGTAACCCTTATGAAGCACAAAGCAGGAAGCAATAAGTGCAGCCGCTGGGTCCATATACAGCAAAACATGAATCCCCATCGTTTCACCAGCCATAGAACCTGCAATGCCTACGAGTACAGTGAGAGAACAATAGAGCGCACGGCGATGTTCCTGAGCATAGGACAGTGCCTGCGACTGATTGCGCCTGCGGTAATATCGATATTGAAATTGGAAAATAGCTTCTTTCACAGCAAGTGCAGCAAAAGCTGCGATAAGTGCATGATCGTATTTTGCCGATTCGCCAGGCTCATCCCCGGTCAATCCGGTCAGAGCAGAGATTGCAATCTGAAGGCCTCCCATAAGGATCAGGACGGACAGCAGCACCGTAATCCCGGGCCTCGCCATGCGCGAATGCTCTCTGGCCTTTTCCCTGCGAGCTTTGTTCCTATCCTGTACAGACTTCGAGGGGAAGAGACCTGCCAGTGAGGAAGCAGCTTCCGAGGCAGAATACAGACCATCGGCAAGCAGCGATTTGCTGTTCGCCATATAACCGACGCCAGCCTTAATCACTGCAAGTGTCATATTCCCGGCAATACCACTCCACGTTGCCGCTTGAGCAGCTGGAATACGTTCTCTGGTCATGGAAATTCCCCCTTAATCCTGTACGTAACGTTGCAAAACCGCGCCTGACAGACGCGGCTTGCAAATAAGATGTTTAGTTGGATGCTTTGGCAGTTGCTTTAGGCTTTGTTGTCTGCTTGCCTTTGAGTGTAAACCACAACGGTGCTGCAATAAAGATGGAAGAGTATGCGCCGAACAATGTTCCGATTACCATTGCAAGCGAGAACATGCGGATGGACTCTCCACCAAAGATAAACAAGCAAAGTGATGCAATGAATACCGTAAATGTCGTGTTTAATGAACGAGTCATTGTTTGTGACAAACTGCGGTTAACCACTTCACGCAAATCAGCTTTTGTTGTTTTCTTGGCAAAACGAAGGTTCTCTCGAATCCGGTCAAAAATAACGATTGTATCATTAATCGAAAACCCAACAATTGTCAATACAGCAGTAATAAATGTCAAATTCACTTCCAGTCGGAAGAGAGAGAAAACACTAATGACTACAAATGCATCGTGGAACAGGGAAACAACTGCTGCCACAGCAAAGCGCCACTCAAACCGAATAGCTACATAGATCATAATCCCGATACTTGCTATGAGAACCGCATAAATTGCGTTACGTTCAAGCTCTTTGGCCATTTCCGGGTCTACGGTATTGACTTCATAAGAAGCCTCCGGATCCAGCTTGGTGAACTCCTCTTTGAACTTGCTCTCTTGTGTCTCATCCAATACGTTGGAGAAACGAACGTTAACTCGGTCGGCACCTGGCGTAATATTTACATCGCCTTCATTGACGCCAATGTCTTTGATGATCGGAGTAATCTGTTCGGACGTTATCGCTTTGGAAACGGTAATATCCACATTCGAACCTGAGCGGAAATCAACCGCATAATTTAATCCAAGGGAGAACAAACTGATAATCCCTGCCAAAGTCAAAATAATGGAGAACGTATAGGCAATCTTACTGCCCTTAATGTAATCAAAGTTCCAATTAAAGCGCACGAATTTCACTCTCCTTCACTCCGAAGTACTTAGGCTTCTTCAACACGTTAGCCCGCACAAGCAGGGTCAACAGGAAGCGGGAGAAGAAAATATTCGTGATAATGCTGGTGACGATGTCAAAAATCAGCACGAGCGCAAAACCTTTGACTGCGCCTGTACCCAGGAAAAACATAACGGCCGCAGCAATGATGGTTGTGATATTGGAGTCGATAATGGTACGGAAGGAATGTTTGCTTCCCGCCTTAACTGACGACAAAATCGATTTACCACTCCGCATTTCTTCCTTAATCCGCTCGTACGTAATGATGTTGGCGTCAACCGCCATCCCTATACCCAGGATAAATGCTGCGATACCCGGAAGGGTAAGCACAAATTCTCCCATATAGAAGATCGCAAGTACCAGCCACGTATGTGTAATCAAGGCAAAACTTGCAATGATCCCCGGTATGCGGTACAGACCAATCATGAACACTAAAATAATAACGGAACCGATCAAGCCCGCTTTAATCGTTTGGTCTAGAGACAATTTACCCAGCGTTGCTCCAACGCTTTGAGAGTATTTCTCTGTAAGTTTCAGAGGAAGTGCACCCAGGTTAATGGTGTCACGCAGCTGATTCGCTTCCTCACGTGTGTAATTACCAGTAATCTGTGCCGAACCGTCAGTTAATTGCTGTTGTACGGTTGGGGCAGAGAGCAGCTGATCATCCAGATAGATGGCAAGAGGTTGTCCGATGAGACGTTTGGTAACTTCCGAGAACTTCGCTTTATCTTTGACCTGGATATCGATCATTGGTTCATTCAGCTGATTGAAAGTCACTTTTGCGCCGTTTTCAACAAATTCGTTTCCTCGAAGCTCAATCTTCGTATACTCGCCTTCCTTGTCATTCTCCGCTTTACTACGGAAAGTCAGGACGGCGGGTTCTTTCATTTTGGCTCTTACTTCAGCCTCGTCCGTAACACCAGCCAATTTCAAACGAATCCGGTTGGTTCCTTCAGTGGTTACTTCCGGCTCGCTTGTTCCGAGCGCATTGGCACGGCTCTCCAGACTTTTTGCAGTTTGTACCAAAGAAGCTTTGGTAACTTGCTGCCCTTGTTCCAGCGGCTCTGCTTCATATAAGATCTCGTAGCCTCCCTTTAAATCGAGGCCCAAGCGAATATTTTTGAGCAGGCCCGGACTTGTGCCCAACATGACTCCTGCGGTCACAAGCACGACCAGAATGAAACTGACAATTCTCTTCATGCCGTTCCTAGATCCCCCTTCATTCTCAATATTCCTATTATAGCGATGCCGTAAAAAGCAGTCAATTTCCAACACAAAAAGATCCCTTTCGTTAGAAAGAGGATCCCCGGTATGCAGAAACGGTCATAAAGTTCATAAAGCTTGTTGCTTTCAGTGACAAAATGTCGTTCACCAGTTGGTGAAGCGGTGGAATGCCCTGTTTTTCATATTTATGACTAACGCAATTCCAGACATCTTTGCTGGTCACATATTCGTACCCGACAAGCCTTAATTCCTCCGCCTTGCTGCGACATAACATCTCAATGGATTCTTCCAGCTCCATATCGTTCATTTCTTCCAAGCGGGGAGCGCCTCCCTTCTTACGCACAAGCCTTTATGCGGCATCAATATTACATGATTCGACTTCATACATTCAGATTCCTGCTTGCCCGATCTGGATCTTTTTGTTAATGGAGTCCAAGTTGTCATGAGAAGACAGTGGACTGGCATAGGATGAAGAACAACGGCTTTGTCCCGTTTACGAGACCTGTTACTTTCAACCGGGAAAGAGGGGTAGTTTTGAAGAAACAGACATTTATCCAGGGAGCCATGATCCTGCTAGCCGCAGGCATAATTAATCGTATTCTCGGTTTTATCCCCCGTATTGCGCTGCCTCGCGTAATCGGAGCAGAAGGGGTTGGTTTGTATCAGCTGAGCTATCCTTTCTTCATCGTACTCGTCACATTAATTACCGGAGGCATCCCGCTCGCCGTTGCCAAACTCGTTGCTGAAGCAGATACAGGCGCCAACCGCTATTCTCCCCAGCGCATATTACAGATTAGTCTAAGCTTTACCTTGACCTTGGGCGTAGTTTTCATGTTTCTGTGCATTGTCTTTGCCCCGTGGGTTACACGTTATGTTCTGACGGATGAGAGGGTGTATCATACGTTTGTAAGCATGAGTCCGATGATTGCGATCATAGCCGTATCCGCGGTATATCGCGGGTATTTCCAGGGCAAGCAGAATATGATTCCTACTGCCGCTTCATCCATCACGGAAACCATTGTACGCATTATTTGCGTGATCTGGTTCTCCTGGCTGCTTCTCCCACAAGGTATTGCCCAGGCAGCAGCAGGGGCCATGCTCGGAGCACTCGTCGGTGAATTTGTTGGCATGCTTGTACTGTTATGGAATTATAACAGACATAAAAAGGATCCTGAGCGTTCCAATCATCTGATCCCACCAAATGCAAATGTTCCTTCACCCGCACTACCCGTTGATTCAAATGCTTCACAAACAGGATTGATCAGACGCCTCCTGGCCATCTCTGTACCCGTAACAGCCGGCCGCCTAGTAGGCTCACTCTCCTATCTTGCTGAAACCATTGTCACCGCTCAGAGTCTGGCTCTTGCAGGCATATCCCGCGGATTGGCGACCGCTCAATATGGTGCGTTACAAGGCATGATCATTCCGCTACTGCTCCTGCCCGGTGCGCTCACTTCATCACTTGCCACATCACTTGTTCCCTCCCTGTCTGAAGCATCCGCACAGGGGGATCGGGCGCTCATCCATAAACGAATGCACCAGGCACTGCGGCTTGCCCTCGTCACAGGTGCCCCTTTTTCTGTTTTTATGTATGTGCTTGCCGAACCGATGTGTTTAGTACTGTATAATGATGCATCGATTGGAAGCATGCTTAAACTTATGGCTCCTTTTGCCCTGTTTATCTACATTCAGGCACCTCTTCAAGCTGCTCTGCAGGCACTCGATCGTCCAGGAAAAGCTCTTCTCAATACATTTATCGGTGCGGTCATTAAAGTCACTTTGATTTTACTGCTTGCATCCAAACCCGAATACGGCATATTCGGTGCAGTGATTGCTATCTGTGTGAACTCAACTGTGGTTACTCTCTTACATGCCAGAAGTGTGCGCAATTTGCTTCAGTTCCGGTTCAAATTGATGGATTGGGTCAAAACAGCAACCGGCATGGTTATTATGGGAGCAGCAACCCTTTTGGTTTATGAACATACGGCCATTTTGCTGCCCTTCTGGCTGAGAATGATCCTTGCCCTTGTTGTTGGTCTCATTGTTTATTTTATTGTCATGGGCATGACCCGCATGATTGACTTTCATGATCTCTCCCGGATGCCGATCATTGGCTCCTGGTTCCAACGACGTTCTCGGAAATAAGAAGATTATCGCTATTTTTTATCATCCTTCAGGCTTACGAATACTTTGCCATTATGGTCGATGGAGCATATAAACACATCCTTGAAATCAAGCACACCCTTCTGTTGAATCTGATTCTTTAGCCAAAAACGTGTTTTCTGGATCAGCTCCAAATTTTGGTCTTGGACTTTACCATCCATAATTAACGGCAGGGGCAGACCCTCATATTTAATATTTTGAAAGCCATCGACCTTGTCCTGCCTGGGCTTTTTCATGTTATTTTGCGATGAACTGTTACTTTGGCCCGAAGAAGAGTTGTTCATGGGGATAACCGTTAACTTCCCCGTCGTTTCCAAAATGGCAAATTCGACTTCACCAATACTGTCGATATTCTGTTCACGCAACTGCAGCAGCAGGTCATCCAAATTATATCGTTGTTTACGCATTTCATCACGATGGAGTGTACCCTTGGAGATGAGTACCGTCGGTTTGCCATCAATCATGAGTCGTAAGCGACGGCTCTTGAGACTTAGAAAAGCCATGCCGATCTGAACAACAAGTACGGTCACCATGGGCACAATGCCGTGATACAACGGTTTATCCGTATCCTCAATGACAAATGCTGCGATCTCGGCAAGCATAATGGACACAACCAGATCGAACATGGACAGCTTGCCTATTTCCCTTTTCCCCATAACCCGAATGGCTCCATAGACGATAAAATACATGAGAATCGTTCGAAAAATATGTGCTCCTATATCCGAAAAACTCATAACATGGTCCCTCCTTCACATCTGATTTACAAACAGATACCTGAAGCGTAATCCCTATTTTGACCGGAACCAGATATGCTCATGCGAATCTTGATTGTTCATTTAATGGAAAATTCAGTTCATAACTACAGAGGCTTGACCATACAATGTAATAATTTCAAACTTGTACAAGGGGGTTGCTTCATGCAGCTGATTCGCCGAGTGATTTCGTTTCGAATGTCCAACCCGATATTGTCGGGCCTCTGCCATGCATTTGTATGGATGTTGCTGGGAGCGTTAATCCTCTCCCTCTTTCTCTGGATGAGTAACATGCGGGAGCAAGAACTTTCACTTTACACGTATGTCGTTCATGGCTTGTCTTTACTGGTTGGAGGATTTGTAGCGGGAAAACGGTCTGGCGAAAAAGGCTGGTACCATGGAGGGCTAACCGGCATCATTTATGGACTGATCGTATTGCTTATAGGTTTCCTCGCTTTGGATGCTTCATTCAATTGGAAAGACAGTCTGCAGCTTGCAAGCGCATTTCTGATTTCGGCACTCGGAGGAATTTTCGGGGTGAATACACACAGATCCTAGAAGTTTGACTCATTTGACCATACAGAAAAATAAAAAAGAGAACCGGGTCTCTAGAGATCCGGTTCTCTGCACAAACTACAATAATCTATTCAACAGCGGTTTCACGACTCACTGCACTGCTGATCGCATTACGGTCGAATGTAAGCTTAGTTACATCGTTTACACGAAGTACAACAACATCATCCGTAATTTCAGCGATTGTACCGTGAAGGCCACCGATCGTTACAATTTTATCGCCCTTTTTCAACTGGTTCAGCATCGCATTACGCTGCTTTTGCTTTTTGTTCTGTGGACGAATCATCAAGAAGTAGAAAATCGCAACCATGAGTACCAAAGGTACAATCAAAGATACAATTCCACCGCCCGCATTGGCCGCTTGTAAAGGCATTACCTGGAACATTCAAAACTCCCCCTTATCGACTATACTTACAGATACTACGTGTTTCTCCGGTTCTGCAAAACCTATCAGAAACCTTTGTCATTGTCATGAAGACCATATTGATCGAAAAATTCATCACGGAAATCAAGCAAACGATCTTCCATTATGGCTTTGCGCACGTTGCGCATCAAATTCTGCAAGAAATGAAGATTATGAATGGTCGTCAAACGCAAGCCAAATGTTTCATCCGCTTTGATCAAATGACGCAGGTAAGCTCTGGAGTAGTTACGGCAAGTATAGCAATCGCATTCAGGATCCAGTGGACCAAAATCTGTTGCAAACTTGGCGTTACGAACAACGAGTCGTCCCTGACTTGTCATTGTTGTTCCGTTACGGGCAATCCGGGTAGGCAGTACACAGTCGAACATGTCCACTCCACGAATTGATCCCTCAATCAATGCATCGGGCGAACCTACTCCCATCAAGTAACGTGGTTTATTGGAAGGTAACAGCGGTACTGTATAATCCAATACGCCATACATCAAATGTTTCGGCTCTCCAACACTCAGTCCACCAATAGCATACCCCGGGAAATCCATGGAAGTCAAATCTGCGGCGCTCTGACGGCGCAAATCCTCATGCATGCCTCCCTGTACGATGGCAAACAGGCCTTGATCATGCGGACGAGCATGACTTTCGAGGCAACGTTCCGCCCAGCGGCTCGTTCTCTCGAGTGATTTTTTTACATATTCATATTCAGCCGGATATGGAGGACATTCATCAAATGCCATCATAATATCGGAGCCGAGCGCGTTCTGAACTTCCATGGCCACCTCGGGTGAAAGGAACTTTTTGTCTCCATTCAGGTGGGAACGGAAGTGAACACCTTCTTCTGTAATTTTGCGCATCTCACTGAGGGAGAATACCTGAAACCCGCCGCTGTCCGTCAGAATCGGCCGATCCCAGTTCATGAACTTGTGAAGACCGCCAGCCTGGCGAACAATTTCGTGTCCTGGTCTGAGGAACAGGTGATAGGTATTGCTCAGAATAATCTGTGCATCCATCTCCTTCAACTCTTCAGGACTCATTGTTTTTACAGTCGCCTGTGTACCAACAGGCATAAAGGTTGGTGTCTCGATAATACCATGCGGTGTATGTACACGTCCCAGACGCGCACCGGATTGTTTACATGTTTTGATATGTTCATACGTAATTGCTGCCATTGGTTTTAATCATCCTCTAAAATTAATCGTTAGCCTCAGTATGCCTTTGTGAATCAATAGATTAACATGGCATCGCCAAAACTGAAAAAGCGGTATTTCTCTTGAATCGCCTGCTCATATGCATTCATGATATGTTCTCTGCCTGCCAGTGCACTAACTAACATAACAAGTGTCGATTTCGGCAAATGAAAGTTTGTAAGCATGCCATCTATAACTTTGAAATTGTAACCTGGGTAGATAAAGATTTTGGTCCAGCCGCTGCTCTCCTGAAGCACCCCATCTCCAAACTTGCTGCCTACCGTTTCAAGCGTTCGACAGCTCGTCGTTCCTACTGCAAATACACGGTTACCACGTTTCTTCGTTTCATTAATCAGGTCCGCCGTTTCCTGAGACATGGAGTAATACTCTTCGTGCATCTCATGCTCTTCCACAACATCAACAGACATTGGGCGGAATGTTCCGAGACCAACATGAAGCGTAATGAAAGTAACATTGACGCCTTTGGCACGGATCTGATCCAGCAGCTCATCCGTAAAATGCAGCCCAGCTGTTGGAGCCGCTGCTGATCCTTCGTGCTTTGCATACACCGTCTGGTATCTTTCACGATCATCCAGAGTCTCTTTAATATAAGGAGGCAGTGGCATCTCGCCCAAACGATCCAGGATCTCCTGGAAGATTCCGTTATAGGAGAATGTGAGGGTACGTGCACCCATTTCGCCTTCTTCATCAATGACAGCCTTAAGCTCATCACCGAATACAATAACTGAACCGGCTTTCAGCCTTTTCCCTGGTTTGACAAGAGCTTCCCAGCGGTCGCCTTCAACATTTTTCAGCAGGAGTACCTCAGCTTTGGCTCCGGTATCTTCTTTTGTACCGAACAGTCTCGCTGGCAATACCCGCGTGTCATTCAATACCAAAGTGTCGCCAGGCTCTAGAAAATTGATGATATCCGGGAACGAGCGATGGTTAACCTCACCGTTCTCCTTGTTCAATGTCAGCAGCCGCGATGCCGTACGATCAAGCAAAGGCGTCTGTGCAATCAACTGCTCTGGTAATTCAAAATCATATAAGTTCACATTCATTTTCAATTCATTCCTTAACAATAGTCGCATTTTGATAATAGTGTTTCAATATTGTCTGGTAATCATACCCTTCATCAGCCATACCTTTGGCACCCCATTGAGACAAGCCCAATCCGTGACCATTACCTTGGCCGATAAACATGAAGGTTTGACCCTGAGTTACTGCTCTGGCTTGACCATCACCGCTCATAACGACAAGAGCATTACCGGATGATGTTCCCGTTCCGGAAGCGGACAACACAGCAGCACCTTTTGATCCGGTTTTGCTTGAAGTTTGCCCGTCAGCGCCTAATACAGTATAACTTCCGGTCCCTGCAATATCAAATAAAGTACTCGGCAATCCTCCAAGTGCAGAACGATATGTATCTGCATATTTGACTGTCAAAGGTTGTCCATTCGCACTCACTTCAAGAGCTCTTCCTGAAGGTCCACGCTTTGTGACCTCCAAGGTAGAGATGGATGCCGGAACGGTGGTCGTTGTTTTCCCTTGTAACGCTTTAACCAACGCTGCAGAGGTAAATGGTCCTCTTACCCACGCGTAATCGTTGGATTGAGCCACTTTCGCCAAAACAACAGCCTCCGTGCCCGGGTTCATTTTCGCCACAGGTTCAACCGTGGATTGGATTAGCGGAATGGGACGTACATTGGTGTTTTGTGCAGTGACTGTGACTTTGGACAATCCTGCTTCTGTTTTAGTCGTCAATTCTTTTACATTATCCTCACGGATATATCCACTAACCCCTGAGCTTAGCAGTACATGGTACCATGTGTGTAAACCTGCCTGAGCTGACGCATCTCCAGGGCTGTCCACATTACTGAATACGCCTGCGCCCCCATTCCATACTTCGGATGGGTGAGCCGTTTGGCCCCCAGCATTGGAAGAGAACACAGCTTCAACGATTTTACCGCCGCTTTTGATGACTTCACCTGCTGTTGCATCTACTGCACTTGTTACTTTATCGTTCTCCGAGCCTATTCCGTTATACGCTTGGCTGAGTGTCGTATCCACAACATTGGCGATTTTGAATCGCTCTCCCTGTTGAAGTGCGTAAGAACGAGCTGCGACAGCCTGAACTTTCAGAGCCTCTGCCGGCCAGGATGAATATACTTCAGCGCCTACAACCGAGTATAGATACTGCTCCAGCGGGACTACGTTGACCAAAGCCAAATCTCCGCCTACGATACTAACTTCCATGTCCCCACGGTATGTCCGCGCGGAACGCTCCAGCACTTTAATCCCACTTCCATCACCCTGCACATAAGCTTTTGCTTCAGTGCCTGCAATCGTGTAATGTGGAGCAGTTTTCAGCGTATCTGTGCTGAGTCCCGCATCCTGTCGGATCATGAGTACGTTGCTGTCAGATACTGGCGTCAAGCTTACGCCCGGTGCCTTGACTTCCACCGTTTTTTTAAATGCTGCTAGTTCGGCGTCCGTTACCGCTTCCCCGACCCACACTGAATATCCTTGAGCCCCGCCACTGAGCTGCAATACGGTAATGGCATTGATTCCAGCGGCTAAGAGCGATTCCTGTGCAGCCTCAGCTTCCTGAAGCGAACTGTAGCTCCCTGCTGACAAATGTTTGTTTCCAGTTACCACCGGTTTTTGACCGCCGAGCCCTGCTGCTGCCACCTTTTGCACTCGTGCAACAGCTTGTGTAGCCAAAGCTTCTGTCGCATAATTTCCTGTGTATAATTGAAACGTGGCCTTACCGCTCAACGTCGTTGTGAACAGCAATGGTTTATCACTGGTCGCCTGCAACAATTTTGCTGCTGCTGCAGCAGTCTTGAAGTCCCCGGTTTCCAGCACTTTCACACGAAATCCATCTGCACTGAAGCGAATTTGACCAGCAGGAAGTGTGACTCCCGCCCCGCTCTCTGATCCAATGCTCCATATGCCGATTGATTCAAGTGTAATGAGAGGGGTTGTTGACTTATATGTGCTCCCCAGATTCGCAAACATGGCGACCCGAATCATCTGCCCGTTACTCTCTGCAGCAAAAGCGGGCACTTGCAGACATCCCACTGTTAAGAGTGCAGCAGCCAATACCTTTAACCGCCGACTCCACTTCTTCTTTTGTAATGCTTTCCCCACGTTCAAACTCCTCTCCATGCTGTTTCTACACGTTATATCGGGAAGTTTACATAAAAACTTCAATTTGATTTCTTAAGAACTACAGAAACTGGTTTACTTTCCGTCCCTCGGTGGTATAGGCAAACCAAGATGATGGTAAGCCAGATCCGTAACAACCCTGCCTCTTGGTGTCCGCTGAATCATACCGATTTGCAGAAGATAAGGCTCATAGACATCCTCAATCGTCTGACTTTCTTCACCAATCGTTGCTGCAATCGTGTCCAGTCCAACGGGTCCTCCGCGGAAACTGTTAATCATGGATGTAAGCATCTTGTGATCAATCTCGTCCAAGCCGCGCGGGTCAATCTGGAGCCGTTTTAATGCTTCTTCAGCCAGTGCCTGAGTAATGATTCCATCGCCCCTTACCTGGGCAAAGTCACGTACCCGTTTTAGCAAACGATTGGCAATTCGCGGTGTCCCGCGTGAGCGGAGAGCAATCTCTTCTGCAGCATCACCAACAATTTCAACGCCCAAAATTTCTGTAGATCGTGAGACGATATAAGCCAGCTCATCCACGGTATAGAACTCCAACCGACTGATTACACCAAACCGGTCTCGAAGCGGTGCAGACAGCAAGCCAGCGCGTGTTGTAGCCCCGATCAAGGTGAATGGTGGAAGGTCCAATCGCACGGAACGCGCACTTGGACCTTTTCCGATCATAATATCAAGGGCAGAGTCCTCCATAGCCGGGTACATTACTTCTTCAACGGTACGGTGCAGACGATGAATCTCGTCAATAAACAGAACATCGCCTTCCTGTAGATTCGTCAGCAGTGCAGCCAGATCACCCGGACGTTCAATCGCCGGTCCCGATGTGGTACGCAAGTTTACGCCCAATTCGTTGGCAACGATATTGGCAAGTGTCGTTTTACCAAGTCCTGGCGGACCGTAAAGCAGCACATGATCCAATGCTTCATTGCGTAATTTGGCAGCTTCAATATATATTTTCAAATTTTCCTTGACCTTGTTTTGCCCGATATATTCATTCAGATACCGGGGACGGAGACTCAGTTCAACATTCTGATCCTCCATCATGAGGTTAGCGGAAATAATCCGGTCATCCATGTTCATCCCTACCTTTTTTTGTGCGGGCTACTGCCATTATATATGCAAATTCAATTATCCGGTAAACAGCATTTGCAGCGCACGTTTCATCAACACATCAACAGAATCAGCTGATGTTACATCCTTTTTCAATTTCAGCCACACTTTATCCAGCTCACTGTCTGTATAACCGAGAGCCTTCAAACCATCCCGAGCCTCATCCCAGGCCGAACCGCTTCCCGCTTCTTCAGAAGGTGGAGCAAACAAACCTGTAGCATAAGCCGCTGCTCCAAACCCGTCCAGCTTGTCTTTCAGATCCAAAATCATGCGTTGTGCTGTCTTTTTGCCGATACCCGGCAGCTTCGTCAGGAACGTCAGGTTCTCCTGGTAGATCGCTGTAACGACATGGTCTGGCGTACCACCGGCCAATATCCCCAGTGCCACCTTTGGTCCGATACCGGATACTTCAATCAGTTTGCGGAACAAGCGCTGTTCTTCCCGTGTAACAAATCCAAATAGCAGCATCGCGTCTTCGCGCACATGATGATGGGTATACACCGTGATCTCGCCTTCCTGCTTCGCAAACGCAAACGGATTTGGACAAAATACACGGTATCCCACGCCATGAACATCCAGCACAATATATTCATTCTCTACATGTACGAACTGTCCTCTTAGAAAATCAATCATTTTCGCAATACCTCATTCAACTTGGAATTTAATGTATATGAGTGCGCGTGACATACAGCCACAGCCAGAGCATCCGCTACGTCATCCGGCTTCGGTATAGCCTGCAAACGCAAGAACATTTTGACCATTTCCTGCACCTGCCGCTTCTCTGCCTTACCGTATCCTACAATCGCCTGTTTAATCTGCATTGGAGTATACTCCGCTATAGGCAATCCCTTCTGAGCAGCTGCAAGCACCATAACGCCTCTTGCCTGACTGACAGACATCGCTGTAGTTACATTCCTGTTAAAGAAAAGTTTCTCCAGTGCTACTGCATCTGGTTTGTATTTATCGATCAGCTGCACCATGCCTTCATACACGTGAAGCAGCCGTTCTTCTTCAGGTGTATGAGCTTCAGTCTGAATGCAGCCATATTGTACGGGTACCACTTTACTACCGATCTTATCCACAAATCCAAAACCGACAATCGCAATCCCCGGGTCTATTCCCAAAAAACGCAAAACCATCTCTCCCTTACAATAAAGCGAACATATGTATCGTTCATTTCATTATAACAAAAGATAGACCCTGCGACAGGAAAAACTTTGTCTAATCTCAGGAGGGCATGGTTCGGCATCATTCTGGCTTTTCTGCACGATATGCTTGTACTTGTCGACTCGTTATTTTCTACGACAAAAAGGACATCTCTCGATGTCCCATGATTGACCTCTCGGTATGACCACTTTGGATGCTATCCATTCATCCGCCATTTCGGAGCTCTTCTTTATGTGGTCCATCAATGGCATAATCACTAAAAGTCGAAATCACGCTGTTATATTCATCCTTGTCTTGTACACGGATTCCTTGCTGCAGCTGCTCCAGTACCCCTTCAGGCAAAGAACTCTCCAGCGATCCGACGTCCATTTGAAAAAAAGTACGGATTACTTTTTCTTCTGCAGGTCGACCTTCGTAAAGATTAAGATTACCCACTGCATCCACGCTGATATATGCCTGTTCCTTGCATAGCGGTGAAAGATCATCTACTTGTTTCTTAATTTGCAATGTATCCGTAGACACTACCTCAGCCTCCCACTCCGGATGCTGTTGAAGTAACACTTTTAATTGAGGGATGGTCATTTTTCCCAATTGTTCCGTTTCAATGCCGCAAATATAATGCGTCTCCATAACCACAGAAGTTAAACGATCCGTCTCGGAACCAAGTTGTCCCAATATGCGTTGTACCTCTTCTTCGGAACGTTCTTCCGTGACTGGAGCCATAGCCGTAGTGGCCTCACTGAAGTTAGTGGTTAACAACCGCTCAATGTGAGATGAAATTGACAACCCGCTGTATGCCAGAATAGTAATAGCCACCAATGAGGCAGCCATCCATGCCGTACGTTTCCAACGCCGCCATCGCCTTTTAAACTGTTTTCTGAATTTAAACGTGTTCACATGAACCCCTTCTATCACTTTTTTAAACCTAGTGTGACCGAAAGGATTATGCTTTATGCAAAATTAACCCAATGTGAAAAGCCAAAGTACTTTCCTCATTATTTTTAGAAAAACACAAAAGTGGACTATCTTATTATAGATAGTCCACTTCTTAAAGA
>NZ_NPBI01000017.1:0-70053 GCF_002272715.1 Paenibacillus sp. 7516 | reverse complement strand
TTCCTTGCCGACTGTTCCAAGGCCGGAATTAGAATATATCACATTTCATTGTAACTTGTAAAGTTTTTTCTCAAAATATTTTTTGAGTTTCCCGCGCCTCTTGCGGCCGGAAAAATAATATATCATGTTTAAGGATTGTTTGTAAAGTGTTTTTTTGAATCTTTTCGAATATCTACATCTGGAGATCGAATATAGTTCGTTATCTACTACTCAATTTATCTTTGTAAGTCCCTTCCCTCTCTACTTTATGAAAAAACAAACAACCAACTAATCAAGCCGGTCGTCAATATCAATTATTCTATTATAAGGCTCACTACAAACTACAATTAAAGAAAGCATAACCACACCCTACCCCCGTTGCTCACACAAGTTAAGTCACTCGTTCACCACTGATGACATGCCAATGTAGATGCTTTGAATCCTGATAACTACCGAGGTTGGTCACAATTTTGGAAGCACCCGTACGCTCCACCATATCCGCAGCGATCTCTCTAATGACCCGCATGATTTCAAGTATCAGCTCATCGTCATTCGTTTCTTCTTCTGAGATGAAGGATGAAATGTGGATCTTGGGAATAACCACAATATGATGTTCATAAAAAGGCCGGGTATGGTGATAGGCCAGCACGTTATCCGTCTCCATAACAATTTCAACTTCCGTCTTACCACTGAGAACTTCCTCACAATAAAAGTCTTGTGTCAAATGGAACGATCCTTTCTTTAGTTGGATTTGATATAGCCTGCCTTTTTTAGTACATACTCTGTAAAGGGATTAATCTCTGGGACCGGTTGGCCCAGATCGAAGTATCGGAGTTCTAACCCCTCATCGTCCATAACCACTGGATTACCCTTGATTCCTGTAGCTTCATAAACAGCCGTCACATTGTATACTTCGTCTCCATGGGGATACTTATAATACATATCCTGACCCGAGAAAACGGTAATAAGCTTGTACGTCTCTGCCCTTAATCCCGCTTCCTCATACAATTCCCGTGCTGCCGCCTCTTCCAGCGACTCACCCGGTTCAAGCGAACCACCGAGCGTCCCCCAGTCGAGACTGTCTGTACGTCTTTGCAGCAACAGATGGCCCTCTTCGTTGAACACCAATACACAAGAACCTGCCATAATCAGCGGCCGCGAGCCAACCAGTTTTCGAAGTTCCATAATGTAGCCCATGAGTGCTCCCTCTTTTCCCTCAATGAATGTGCCCAGTCCATCCGTGTTGCTATGATTTGGTCAGGATTCCCTGATCTATGGAGTTTTGAATTAACTGCTGCACGTACGTCCACAATGTATCCGAAGCGTCTGCCATTTCACGATTTCTGTTGATGACTTGATCACTTGTAACGTTGTATTTTAGCCACGTATCTCCTTCATTCTGATAATTGTGAATCAGAGGCTGTAATCGATCGAGAGCCGAGGCAAATTGTGCCTCATTCGTTTCCTTTGACTCAAACTCTAGCCAGAGATTATGCATTTCTTCAGCCTGTTCCTTGGGCAGCATGCCGAACAACCGATGAGCCGCCTTGTTTTCACGATCAAATTTATCCGTGTACCCAGTTGTATCGTAAGCAAAGGTGTCTCCAGCATCGATTTCAACCAGATCATGAATAAGAAGCATCTTAATGACTTTCAGGATGTCCACCTCCTTATTCGCATGACTCTGTAAAACCAACGCCATCATGGCCAGATGCCATGAATGCTCCGCATCATTTTCACGTCTATCGCCATGGATAATTCTTGTTCTCCGTTCAATTGTTTTCAATTTATCAATCTCAATTAGAAATTGAATCTGATCCTGTAAAGATTCACTCATGATATATCCTCCTTTAAATACGAAACCAACTCTATTTTATAAGATCATACCAGTAAACCTCGCCACACCAATTTCAACCGCTATCATATGTAGTCTCAATTCATTACAAGTCCATAAGATGCTTCACCTTATCAAAATCAAGTTGATTAAGCTCACTAATCATACGCCCAATCCCTCCCGAACCACACTCAGGAAATAGTCGCGATGCTCCGGATGACAGGCAATCAGATAAGGCTCTGAACTCATACCTTCGAATAAATTGCCATCAAAATCCATAACCATGGCACCCGCTTCTTTTACCATCAGGATTCCTGAGTAAAGATCGTCCCCCTCTGAGTTGTAGAGCACAATACCATCGATATCTCCCTTGGCCAGCATACACCACTGCAGGGTAGGAGCCCATAATCTCATCACTCTCTTAAAACGTATATCCAGATGTTGTCGCAGCCGGACAGCATTCTCCTCATGCTGTACCTGATGCCCCTGTATCCAACCAATCGTTCCCTTTAGAAGATTCTCTTTCTTCTTAACTGTCAGTGGATTCAAGTTACAACTTGCCCCATTTCCCCGTGACGCCACAAATAAACGGTCTACCATCGGTTCATAAATAACCCCAAGAACAGGTTCTGAACGGTACATCAATGTAATGGAAACAGAAAATACGGGAAATCCAATGGCGAAATTATTAGTCCCATCTAACGGATCGATCATCCATAACCACTCGCTCTTCTGGCCGTTATGCCCCCGTTCTTCACTATGAATTTCATGCTCGGGAAAGGTATGGCTGATTGCATCACATATGATTCGCTCTGCTTCATGATCCACATCAGTTACAACGTCGCCGAACTTGTCCTTTTCCACTGCACAGGTGATCTGGTCAAAATGAACTCTGGCGATCTGACCCGCTTCACGAATGACGCTCTCTGCGATATCTTGTGCTAAACGAATGGTTTGTTCCATAAAGGTCCCTCCGCTTGGTTTACTTGATCAGTCTTTCTGGATTTCGGTCACTTCCAATGATCACTGGCAATACAACCTTCTATGGAATGGATTAATCTCCCCATTTGGGTGAGAGGTAAGAGCATCGTTTTTCAATTTCTTATGAGGTAAATGTTGATCCATTACAGCCCATCCCGACACTTCAAGTTGCATTTGTCTCCATCACATACTTATGAAGCAATTGTTGAATCTGTACATCATACTCTGCAAGCAAGCTTATATTCCTCTCAAACTGATCGCTCATAAACGTAAAAGGCGATTCAATCGCAGCTCCCGCATAATGCTGACCAATATAGAAATGCAACACAGCAACAAAATAGATTTGAGTTAGCAGGCGTAAATAGCCAAATTCAATAGAAGAGTGCTTGCGAACGTTTCCATATCCTTGAAGGAAGGCCTCAATCAAATCCAAGGAACCGCTAGACTCCTGAATAATATGATTCAGGCTAATCGTAAGTTCCATGAAAGCAGCATCCATCCCCATAAAATCAAAATCTAATACCCCTGTAATTTTACCCGATTCACCCAGTAGATTATAAATCAACAAATCATGATGAACGAGCTGTTGCGGCAGCACTTCTAGATCAGGATGGGAATTGTCGATCTCAGTAATCATTGCTTGATAAAACGTACACCGCTCTGCTGTTAATTCAAAAGGCAGATCCGCAAAAAAGGACTTCACCGAATCACGATTTGCGAGTGGGTGAATGTTGTACATTTTATGAAAGGATATGCCCGTATACGCGCCCTTCTTCATCGGAAACTCACTCATTCGAAACGAAAATTCCCCAACCAACCTGCCGAACTTCTCGGCTTTGTCCATGTCAGACAACTGTGGAAGCTTCCCCTCCAAAAAAGTAGTCATTGCCGCAAGCGAACCATCTCTCATGACCACATAATCCTTACCATTACATGTATGAAGGAAGATCGGGACTTCGAATGAAGCCTGTGCCTTATGTAGAAATGCTGTTACTTGAGATTCAAGCTCCAACCCATCAATCGTTTTGATGTGGCTGTTATAAATCCGTATAATAAACCTCTGTTTATTGATTTCAATGACTTTGGTTGTATTAGTCAAACCGAACGGAACGGCCTCCAAGGTATACTCCGCGTTTTTGAAGTAGTGCCTTATGATTTCATCAAAATTGCAGTTCATAGATTCTCGTCTCTTCATCATCCAGCAAATATCCTTTGCCAATGTAGGTCCAATCATTTTTCTCATAGTAACCTTGTAGATCCGTACACAAATAGAGTTTGACGTATCCCTTCAACTTCACCTGATTTACTGCGTGCATCTGTAATTGGCTGCCCAGGTTCTTGCCCAGGTTCTTGCCCCGGTATTCCGGAAAGACATGAAGACATGCAAACCAGGGAAAGAGATCCTGCCGGCTGTTCAGGTCGCTTCTTAGCAGAGCATATCCTCCGATAATGCTATCTCCATCCAACATTACATAAAACCTTGGAACATCACTGTTCGTATCCACTGAACGCTCCATGCAATCCCGGTAAAAATGATAACTTGTTTCCGTACCCCACTGCTTCCAAAAGTATTGAACAGCTGCCTGCAGCAAGTCTGGCTTTTGCCGGATATCCATAATCTCAAACATCTTTGCACCTTCTTTCTTTCCTTATGACCTTGAATATTTCTGTGGTAGAAGCTGCCCAATTGTTGTTTTGGTGTATCCTTCTTCTCCCTGCAAAATGACCTGTGTGCTCTGCCCATAATCACTGATCAATTCTCGGCAGATACCGCATGGTGAAACCACGTCCAATTGTGGATCAGCATTTTCCGTGGGATCATCCGGATTGATTTCCGGATGCCGTACAGCAACGATGGTCGCTAATTCGTGTTCACCTTCCGAAATGGCTTTGCCAATCGCAATGGCTTCCGCACACACCGAGACACGACCAATGTAAGCTTCCAGATGTACCGCGGTATATATCTTTCCGGATTGAGTTCGCACTGCGGCACCAATGTGATGTTTGCCTTCGCAGTATAGATGCTTGATGATGTTCTTGGCTTCCTGAATTAATTCCAAATCTTCTGTCGTGATTGTCATGATGTCTCTCCTTTAAAAAACTATTGATACTTGAAATGTTCAAATCCGTAATTGCAATTCGTAGAATTATTGAATCGTTTATTTCTTATAGCTGTGGATCTCTCTCAACATATCATCCGCATATTCCAACAGCAGCGACTCACTGAGATTCAGGTTCTCCAGCTCTCCATTATATTTTGCAAGGCTTTGCGAGATAACGGTCTTATACTTCGGAGGAAGCCCATCCAGAGCCCACTCTCCGGCTTCTCGCTTGGAATAGATCACTGAATCTCTCATATATAGCAAAACACGCGACAAGTTCAATACATAGTAGACAGGGTTATCTACGATTTCTTCCGAAGCTGAAGCCACGTCTGACGTAATGGATGCAAGCATATACTCACGTTTCACAGGATGGAAGAGCTCCTTAATAGGTGTCCCATGCAAGACAATTCCCCTGTCATAGATGACCGCGATGTGTGCGACAAGATCCGGATCATCGAACCCTCCGCAGAGATAGTGCTCATCCGTTCGATACTTTTCCCGGTGATAGCGGAGTAATGAAATTCAAACGGAGTTGGATATGCCAGGTTCGCGGTTGTGGATTCCAGTACAATACTGAGCTCAAAACCTTTTGTCATGTGCATCTCGTCTTCCATATGCATTAGCTTCTGTGCAATTCTTCGATATAGATCAGCAGATCGTTTATCCCGGCAGACCACCAAGATATCGATATCGCTCTGGTTCGGATGAAAGCACCCCATGGCCATGGAACCGTGCAAATAGATGCCAACGAGCGAATCCGTTAATTCTTCTTTTAAAATACGAGTAACGTCCTGCAAAACAATTCGTTCATCCAAGGAAAAACCTCCTTTCAGGTACGCTGTTAAATATCCAATTCAATGTTCATCTCACGCACAAAAACAGCCGTCCCTTTAATTCTCACATCCATACCCTGTCCTTCCCGGGTCACGCTCACTTCAACTTTTCCATCTCTTCCGATCTCATGTCCCTGCTCCACGACGAACTTGACCTGATCTGCTTCACGGTTCACATAGGTTAAATAGTAGGCACCCATCACCCCGGAGGCCGTTCCTGTTACAGGATCTTCCGTGGTACCTGAGAAAGGGGAAGAAAAATGTCTGGCATGCATCATTGCCTCGGAGTCACGCGTTTCGAAGCTAAACGGATGCAAGGAAGCCTTGGGGTTTTCAAGCAAAACCTCAGGAAACTCAGCAGAATTCGGTTTCATCATGGAAAAGGAATCCAGTTTGCGAATGGGGATCAACAACGTCCAGGTTCCTGTGCTTCCATACACGATAGGCATGGATAGATCCAGATCATCGGAGGTTAGATTTACACTGCTTGCCAGCTTACCGATATCACCTCTGAACGGCACAAACTGAGGTTGATCCTGCTTCATCTCCATGTTGATCGTGTCACCATCCTGCTCAAACCGTATAGGTAATAGGCCTACATTGGTCTCGATCGTGATTGACTCCTGGTCCCCCAGTAATCCACGTGTCTTCAAACCAAACAGCGATGCCATCGTCGCATGACCGCACAGATTAATTTCATGACCCGGCGTAAAATAACGTAATCTCACATCGGCTGTCCTGGAGTTAAGCACAAACACCGTTTCATTAAAACCAACCTTATGCGCAATCTGCTGCATGACCGTCTCACTTAGATCATCAGCATCAAAGACGACTCCTGCCGGATTACCTTTGCCCGGAACTGCTGAAAATGCATCATAATGGTAGACCTTAACCTCCATGTTTAAATCCCCCTTCTCCTAGGATCAATAAGACGCACATTCCCATATAGCTCTATTACATTTCGATCGATTACGATCCCGTCGCCGTCTTGGCAGGCATAGACTTCCGCACCGATTGTATCTGCATAACTTCTGAGCGAATCGAGACTGTCTTCCTCTCCGTCCCAATGGGGTGCGAACTCGAAATCAACGAGTCCAAGCGTACGTTTGTCCTGAAGACCCACATGATTCTCGTCTGCATCCTTGCCATATCCAGCTATTTCAATGGTTGGTGTGGTTAGAATACTGCCTGCGCTGACTCCGATCAGCATACCGCCTTCCTGCACATAGGAACGCAATAAGTCCAGTACATTTCTTCTCTGTAATAAATGCAGAAAATAAAATGTATTTCCCCCGGATAAATGAATCGCATCAGCTTCCAAAATCTGCTCAAACGTGCGTGGGTCATATTCCTGGTCCAGATCATAATAATGAATGTTCTCTATACCCAGTTGATTATAGTAACGTACGGTATGCTCAAAATATTTCCGCTCCGTGTCGGAACAAGAAGGGATATAACCGGTCGAAGGCTTGTCGCGACCGAACAATTCCAATATCCTTTGATTCAATTCTTCATTGGTTTGAAAGGGTAGATCACTTAATAAAACCAACTTGGTCATGCTCTTCCTCCTTTACATATAAAGTCGAAATCCCGTTCTGCAACTGATGTTAGGCAAACCCTACTTCCTATCACCTTGATAAAGGGGAACATTGTTCCGTTAAAGGAACCCACTGCCGCAAAACCTCTTTGTTCGGCCTTTAAAAGTTCTTAATGGTGTACTTTCCCGCCTCACCAAGAAAATCTCTTCTTGATAGTCCTTTTTCTCCAAGCAACATCCTGTAGTTGGTTATCGTGCCATCATGTGAAATGATATAGGTGCTGCCCTCCTGATCCCTGCACCATTGGAGAAGCCCCTTAGCAAGTACTTCAAATTGATTTCCATTCATCCGGTTAACACCTTCATTCCAACACTCTAATCCAAAATCCAGTACGCTCAGCCCGGGGAACTGAGTATCAAGCTCCTCCTTGGAATAGATCTGATCACAGATGAAGGGAACGAACTCCGGATCCTGAGGAAACATTCTTGGACCTACAAGCGGACATATCGTAAGATGTTCTTCTGCGGTTATAAGAAGTGCTGTTTCAATGGTACGTCTCGTTGGACTCACCAAGAAAACGTCATGAGGATCAAGCTTCAACTGTTTACACAGCGTTGTCACCTGACTCTTTCCCCGTTCGGTGAGACCAGGGTGAAGCTCATTTAACCGGTTCGGGTAATCTATCAAATGTTCACCATGACCATGACGAATAAATGTAATCTCCATATCTCCCTCTATTTCTGAATGAAATGTTGGATGCTCTTCACATCACGCAGATTATGCAGTTCCTTTTTCAAAAATACCGGGTAGACCTCCATGTGCTCAAGCTCATCCAAGGAAAACCAACGGAACGTTAACTTTCCGTTATCCTCCAGCCCCTTGAATTCAATTTGACTATACAGCTTATGGGCTTCCGGTAAGGCGATGACATAATAGAATCCTATCTCGTGGAACATCTGGCCGTTGTAGTCGAAAAAATCTTCATTAACAAATGCAAGTCTCTGCACTTCAACATGGATGCCCAGTTCCTCCATCATTTCTCGCACGATAGCAGCTTCAGTCGCCTCATTCATTTCAACCCGTCCCCCGGGCAGATTCCAGAAATCATCCTGCCCCGCCTTATGCAGCAGAACTCGTCCTGCATCCATCACAATGCCTGCCACGCGGAAATTGAAATTATTGTTATTTCGCTCATATGAGATGTTATTGTTGTTGGGATTTGTCATTGCACAAGTAAACCTCCGTTATGTATTGATTAATCTCTAAACTCGCAACTCGTAAATCTTGCCCATATACAGAGCTTCATTCTCAACTTCGTAGACAAGCTCGAATAACGTCTTTTTCATTGGCTGTATCATTCTCCTCCCACACCTTTAAACGCCTCATTCAGAATGTTCTCCAGTTCGTTCTGACAAGCAGACAGATTATACTCCGAATTATCCAGCCAATATTTGTTCATCTTCAGTATCTGATAAATCTCGGTTTCGAGCTCCTTTCTTGCCTGAAGCACCTTCACGGTGCCTGAAACCCCATGATATCCTCTTGAAGCTCCCCAACCTTGGTTCGTGTAATACTGAATAAATCCTTCTGACCATTCCTTGGGTCTTTCCTTAACCGCTTTATCAAAGGTATGCGCAATATCCTTCTGATCAATATAGATTAATAGCGGATTCAATGCTTGAACGATGCGCTCCAGCTCCAGCACATAGTTGACATTATCTTCTCGGGATTGATTGCATTTCACAAGACCCATCGTTAATGGGTTCTGGATAAAACAACATTCAAAGATAATGACGGTATCCTCATTAGCTGCTAACACCCTTTCGGTGAAGCTTCGCCATTTAGAAGTGATCAGATCTTTATTTTGTTCAAAAGGCAATTCGTAAATATCGCGGCTGAAAATCTCCTGCACCGTATGGTCAGGAAACGCCTCTCCCAGTTCCTCTTTTATTTTGCGATAAGGAATCAGATAACCATTACGATAAGCTATGGCTCTACTCTTCAATACATCTCTGCATGCTTCATGAGCATCCAATAAATCTCCAAACTCATCTGCAGTGAAAAAGGCTACACCTTCATAATCAGCTGGGTGATTCAGATCCCCTTCCTGAAAAAGCTGTACTCGCAGCCCTCGCTGAATGAGGATGTTGGATATCATCTGGGCAATCGTGGATTTTCCTGAACCGGGTAACCCTTCAACAAGAATTAATTGTCTCGCCATAATTACATCACCTGAATTTCGTTTTAAATTTAATAGACTTTCGGTTTCATGACCTTATCTTAGTCATCCTCACAACAATTTCAGAACTTCTGTCAGATCCCTGCACATAAACTCCGGATGGATATTTGTTCGTAGATCACTGGAAGTATATCGTCGTCTTCATGCACAACCGTCCCATAGAAATCAAGAAAAATGGCCTTCATTCTGTTTCCTCCCCAATGTGTCAAAGATTCCAAAACCGTCCGGATCAAACTTCCTATGTATGTTACAATTACTCTTTGATACATCATAACCCATAATGTGGAATTTGCGAACGATTCAAGTATGCTATCTTTCATTAATTCTATTGAATAAAAAAACACGCCGCTCTGCATGACTGCCTCATGCAAAGGGCGTGGTATGATGATAAAACTTGCTATCTACTTTCATCACCGGAAAAGCATCCGGTAGTGCCTCGCGTGTAACCGAAACAAATCCATTTTTCTCGTAAAATCGATGTGCTGCCACAAACTGCTGTGTCGTTCCAAGGTAAATATCATGCACAGCCTTCTCCTTGGCCCACTGAAATGCCTGATACAGCAGACGACTCGAAACTTGAAGTTCCTTGCCTCTGTAATTTTTGGCTACAAACATCTTCCTGAGCGCAGCTTGCTCCTCTCCAATATCCAGCAGAGCGATCGTACCCACCACTTCTTCATCGTCAAGTGCGATCCAGAAGTTCCCGATTCCTTTTTGATAAAAGGTTTCGATCTCAAGCAAATCCGGCTGTTCCTCTCCGGTGATGGAAATCTGGTATTCCTGCTGCTGTATCTGCAAAATCAAACGGACCACCTGGGATTGATATTCGTCAGTGTACTCTTGTATATCGATAGTAAGGTTATTCATGATGTATTCTCCTTGGACGGTGTCTTTGAATTCATTGATCTTCTGTGGTTATTTCTGATCTAGTAACTGTTCGTCAAACCACACATCCTCAACGTCTTCTGCAATTAGAAATCGCCAACCTGGCCCGAGTCCCAGGTACTTCTTGATTTTGGGATCCCATTCATCCACGTGTGCTGTATGTAATGGTACGAAAAAGTCGTCTGCATCCGAATATTCCCCCGCCCAGCTGTACCATCCGGTTGTATCTCCAACAGGTTCCAAGCGCAATCCGTGAATGGGTTCGATCTTCTCTAGGACATTCGTAGCGATTCCAATCTTATGGTGCAGCTCACTTGGCATATATTCGGCATGATATTTACTGCACATCTGCATCTGTTCCTGGATAAACGATGTCGTCACAGTGAGGACCCTCCCTCGATAACGCCGTAATATTGCTTGTACTGGGCGATCCATTCCTCTTTGGAAAAGTCTACAAAGTCAAATGGCTCACACTGTCTGAGATATTGTATCTGCTTTTCTGCTTGCTGTCCTCCCAATTGCTCCAGATACGTTATCGTGTCCTCAAACCCGGCACCACACAGCAGTTGTACATCCACATAACTACCCGTATCCTGATTCTTTCTTTTGGCCTGCCAGATGAGCTGAGTGTCCTCTACATGACCGATTGCAAACAACATGACACATAAGATTCTAAGATAATCATTGTCCCTCGTACTTGAATTGTCGATCTCTTGTTGCAGCAGTGTACGAATGCGCTCCCTGTCCCGGGAGCCCGGCTCCAAGCCGAACTCCTGAAGAGCCTTTTCTTCATTCATATGCTTTCTCCTTGTCTACTTCAGGATCTTGTTTAATTCTTCCGCTTTTTTCTTGCTATCCATTCTAGCATAAAAATAAAAGGCAATTGTGTGCAGCACAATCGACAAAAGCCACATGCCAGGGAACCACGGTGCGATAAAGTGGAACATCTCCTCTGAGAACAACCACACACCCGCCGTACCTCCGAGAATGTTAATGGTAGACGAGATCACAATATTCCAGATCGGTTTCAACGTAAAGTAGTTCCACAGCGCATCGTATATGACTCCAAATACCACGGCTGCGATGAACGCAATTCCGGCGAGATTCCATAGATACCCCATCTGGATCGTCTGATCTTCGAAGAACAAGGTTATCAGCAGCGTGACCCATAGTGAAGTTATTGTAAATACCTGAAAAAACGAATGCTTGAGATTTGCGATCATAATAATTTCCCCCTGAAATTTTTGATATAGTACCGACTGACGTAGTAGCTGGATCCATCCTTAAGCTCAACCTGGATTCTGGCATGGTCTGTGGCGGCGAACGTCTTGATGTGTTTAACATTGATCATCGTTGAGTTGTTAATCTTCAGAAACTGGGACGAATCCATGTCTTCTTCCACATATTTAAGACGTTTACCAAGCAGATAGCTCTCTCCCGAAATCACACGTACATTGCACATTCGATCCTCGGACTCAATGGCAAGGACTGAGCTTGGCTGGATCTGGACATTGCGGTTATTCTTCGGATTGATGACGACCAGTTGTCTTTCCAAGTGGCTAATCGCTTTATCAATCTCCTCCCAACGCTGTTGTTCGGCCGGGTTGGTCACTACCTTGGCGAGACTTCGTTCCATGGATGCATCTGTTTCAAATGTCACTTTCACGTGTTGCCCTCCTCTCATCACTCATATTACAGGCAAAACAAAAACCAGCATACTGAATTGCGTTTTGTTGCAAGAAGTTGCAGGTTTGTTGCACATCAACAGACTATTGTATGTAGATCGGATAAATCACTCTTCTCTTTACCACTAAATAACGTTGTTATGTGAATTTACATCCATTGTTTATGTACCCTAAAGAATGCTGTATGGGGAATGCTCAGTATTCCCCATTGTATTCCACATAACTTGTTGGCTTGAATCGAGACACGTGATACGGCATATATACACTTTGAGAATGTGGTGACAAGCGTTCAACATAATCAATTGCAGCTTCTACCATCTCATCCGATGCAAAAACCGACTCATTCAGAAATCCACTCAATAACGCGGCATCCCCTTTATACTTCAGTATAAGGTAGCCATAACCCGGATCGGCGATCACCAGATCAACAATTTCCTCTTCCGCAGGTTCTCTTGATCCATCATAAAACCTAACGATAATATCCAGATTTCTATGAAATAAATCCACATTGCATGAAAATTTCTGATACTCAAATTTCAATTTACAGTCCCCTTACCCTTCACCCTCAATTTCAAAATACATCTCCTGATGTTGCAGAATCTCCTTATTTATACTCACGATCACTTCCTCAGCTTGAGCACGATATTGATTGAACAAGTCCTCAATTAATTGATACAGGTTGGGATCTTGCTGCAGATCTGTTGGCGTAACCTCACGCCACTGATCTCCGACTCTATTTTTATCTATAATCACACGCTCAATGTTGTTCAGCAGAGCAACCATCTCATTCTGGTTAAAAAAACGCATTCCATTTCGAATGCCGCTCCAGCTCTTCATCTCCATGATATTGTAAGCCGAGAACCAGTAAAACTCCGCCAGACTTTTCGTATGGTTATGATAGGAGTAGAACAAGAATAGCGCTTGTTGCCCTTCATTTAACTGGTGGTACATCTCTGTTTTGGCTGCAACATCTTTACCTCGAACTGAAATGAGCATCGGCTGGACACTGAACCAGCTAAGCTGCGATGAACCCAAGTCTGCGTGTTTGATTTTGGCTCGCATAACATTCTCCTCTCTTCTCTAACCTATTGATTAAGCACCGCGTTATTTCTTCCTTTCGACAAGCGTAATCTTCTGCTCAATAAACTTTATGTGACTATACGTTTGATACACTTCGTTTTGCGACAGGCCTTCCTTAATTAGGTCACCGGCGGAATTAAATGCCCTGACGTTCGTCCACATAAAATCCAGCGTTTGAGCTCTGTGATCCGCATCTGCCCGGTGTTCATACGACCATTGCACCCGATGTCTGATATGCTCAGGAACCCACTGTGATCTAAATTTCTTTAATTTTTTGTAGGAAATATACTTCTCGATTCTCTTCCCGCCTTTGGCCATACCATAGACTAATGAACGTTCATCCATACCATGACAGTATAAAATATATACCTTGGCTCCTGTCCGGAGTTGGTTGTCTTCGATAACATTGGCAATGACAGCATACATCCATGTGACCTCCCAGGATCATCTCTTGTACAGACTACAGACTTGGTTATCTATGATTCTGTTAATCCATTCTTTTATGAAAAACGAACTGGAGACCATGTGCTCCTATCCTGCGAATGCCCGTGTCACGAAACCCCTCCTTCAAATACAGGCTCTGGGCTGCAACATTCTGTTCATTTACAGCGAGGATGACTTCCTTCGTCCCTGGCTCAATCTGCTGAAGCAATGGACCAATGACCTGCATGGCAGCCCGTGCGTACCCTCTCCCCTGATGTTCCAACGTAATGGATAATGCTCTTATTAAGATTGCATTCGAATATTTCTTTCCTTCGGCGTATTCCGATTTTTTATGTAAAATAAAGAAGCCCACCGGTGTTTCCTCTTTTAAAATCACAATGGGAACCTTATCCGGGTTGGAGATGGCCTCCTCGATCACTTCTGCAGGCAATGCAGTAAAGGAGAACTGCTCTCCGGTCAGCGAAAAATTGGCCAATGCTTCATCATATCTCTCGTGATATTCGGTAAGGCGAATCAATTGGTGCATATGCAGTCACCTCATTTTTTATATAGAGCAACACTTTCCTAATGGATCTACTCTACTCTGCCATCCATACTCTTATGATACTTGTCGCGTTGTCGAATTTCATTTGATTATTTCTCTGATGGAAGTCCCATCCTTGGTTTATCGCATATTGAACGAGTTTGGAAATCAGCTTGGGCTCATAGAGTAAAATATCCCATGATTCTTCCCAAGGGACCACAAACTCTACGAAGGTAGATTTAAACGCATTCGAATATATACGGATAATTATATCGTAGGCTTGCTCATCCACAACATAGAGGAATAAAACCTCATTGACCGTCATTTTACGGACTTCTTTCTTATATACCTTCAACAAAGCACTCCCTAGCTTGAGGTTTTGGTGTGTAAATCTTCAAATACGTTCCATTCCGCAAACAATTGTTTTAGTCTTAGAGCAGTTGTATGAATGAAATGTTCTAGAACGTCCATAGATAAAATGCTCAAATCTTCCGCGGGCTCATGCGCAGGATTACTCAAGAAATCCACTTTCACTTTCCTGTACTGAACTACCTCTTGTTCAAGCAAACCACCCAAATCATAGGCCTTTCCTGCATTCAGTTTATTCAGCAGCTCATGAGCCCCAGAACGATTCCGCAAAATCATAAACTCCAGCTTCGTTACCTCCTGCGTATACCGCTTCCTGCCATCAGGATGTTCTTCATATGCAGGGTAGATATCAAAGGTCCACACACGGTCCGTATAAATATGGGCGATGTATCCGCACAAATACTGCCAGAATGCAGGATCAAGTTCCGCCTGCTGCCTATGGGACTCCCAAAACGTCCGAAGCTCTTCATCTGTTGCGAATCTGCCTTCTTCGATCATTAGATGTGTTTTTGCCTTCTCACTGCGCACATCACTTCTCACGTGAATTGAATCAGGAGCCAGACTTCCCAGCAAGAATTCCGGGGATGGATTAGAACGGATTTCAGATGCAACCGCAAAATGTACCATGGGCCAAGGCATAAGTATCACTCCATTTTGTTATTCGATTTTCCTTAACGCAGAATTCCCTGCTTCTCTTGAATCAAATCTATAATAGCCGGCTTCTGCACCTTATTAATCGTATCGATCTCGATTTCATCCAAACTTGTAAACGTTAATTGCAACGATTCGTTATTCTGGTCTTCAAAACATAGTGTTCGCCCATCCTCAGCTAGTTTTCCGTCTAAATTAACTCTGGCGTTAAACAGGAACATGACAAATACGACCTCATTGCCATCCGGATAGGTATACTTCATTCTCTCCCCCGTGTAGATGGAAGCCAGTTCATACGAAATCACATCCAGACCAGTCTCTTCCTTCACTTCTCTGATCATGGTTTCTTCGATACGCTCTCCGGGCTCCATACCCCCACCAGGCAATCCCCAGTCTCCATAATCAGATCTACGCTGCAGCAGAATTCTCCCACGATCATCTCTGATAATGGCCCCGCCTGTAACCACAATTCGACTTGTCATCTCCGTTGCTCCTTCACTCGTCAATTGAAAAAGAGATGAACACTCTAATCCTATATTCCAAAATGCACAATACACTTTCCATGTTCAGCAGCATGTACTGCCATACTGGCAAGCTTTTTTAATTCAGTTATCAAGTCAGATTTGTTATACACTAATTTCTCGTAGTACCCTTTCCTATCCCCAACATCAACACAGAAATTCCCTCTGAGTATGATTGAATCAGGTGCTGAACCGAATAGATCTATCCATGCATTCAAGATCTGATAAAGCCTCTGCAATACTTGTTGATCTTCAATCACTGTAATGCCGTAATTGTTCAGTCCCCTTGACTTCTCACCGGTGGATGGATTCGTGGTCTCTAACCATTGGAGTGAATCATGTATAAATGAAATGAAGTTGTCGTCCAGGTGGGCCTGGTTGTTTCGCGTGAGTCCGTTTTTATGTATTTTTCCGTTTCTATCCCATGAATAAGAAGTATAAACATCCTCATTTACATCCGATTTATTCTCAATAACAAAGTCATGAATCATCGGCATATATGCATCTCCCAACCTCTTCAATTTCATCTCTTAGCTTCCTATCCACCCATCATAACCCATGTTTTGGAAAATGCGAAGATCCATATGTCCGTAAACTTCTTGCCCTTTTCCAGATGTAATATGAAGTATCAATCCAATCAAAAACCCTATCCTGTCTGATGGTTCAGCAAGGTATAGCAAAAATGGATACGACCTCGTCGCATCCATGGATATTCTCATTTATTGGATTAGATAGTCTACCACAGGATATGAAATTACATTCCGATCTCTGTAGGTAGAAGTCACTGCTTCCTGATGTGTGCTGAGAATCCCATTTTGCAGCATAACGGGTCTGAATCCTCGCTCCATCGCTCCATTATAAGTGAATAGAACACACTCCTCTGCGGCAAAACCGGAAATGATCACGAGCTCAACACCATGACTTTTCAATATGGGCTCCAGCTCTGTCTGCCAGAATGCATTGGAACTTTCTTTGGTAACGGTGAGATCCTTCTCATCGACATTCACCTCGGAAATAATCCGATATTCCTCCGGAGAAGATCCTTCCATACCTTCGACATCTTGCACATGGACCACCACATGATCACTCGAACGAAGCACATCTGCAACATGGTTGATATACTCACAAGCGTGGTCTATACCTTTTTGTTCCACTCGACCTCGCACAATACTCTCTTGCATATCCACGATTAGAAAACCTATTTTCATCCGAACACTCCTTGAAATTTTGATTTACTGCCTTATTGGTGCTTCTAAATGAAGAATGCTCCCAATATATGTATTCAATTATTGTAGGCGGGACTCCTCTATATCTGCTGCAACTTATTGTTATGCTGAGGCTATGACTTTCTTTTTCAGCATCATAATTTGCCCAATATGATACGCATTGTGAATGCTCACATTAGATATGACGTTCCACCACGGAGCATTGAAATAAGAAGGGATGGTCAGTGCCAGTTTTGCATCATCACTTTCTTGTACGGCCTGAATCCATTGAACAAACGTAGATCCGACTCGTTCAATACTCTTCTGCCACTCCTCTTCGCTAACGCGGGAAGGGTCCACATAGAACGTTTCATCATTGTTTATATGATGATCCATTCTTACTTCACCTTGGATAAAACGATCCAACCATCTCTCATTCCAGAATATCAGATGATGCACCAGCCTCCAGATGGATTGACCTTCATCATTCGTCCATGCAGCCTGAGAAGCGGTTACATCTCGTAACATCTCATCCAGCGGTATAAACCAGCTCTTATCATGATGACAGGCAGCCAGTTGGTCCAGCAATACCAATTTGAAACTCATGATTAACTCTCCTCCTAGTTCCAAAACGTCTCTACAAAATCGTTTAAATACCTTTCCTCATTATCCTTGCCCCACTTCTCCCAGCGAAATAAATCCGTATAATTGGCCCCTTCCAAGTTCGATTCCTGAATTATTGATTCGTAAAGATACTCAGGAACTTCGTCGTAATATCCAAACTCAATCACATTAATATCCATTACTACATTAAATTCGTGACTTTGTTTGCTGAAACTCAACCAAGATTTCAAAGGGATTTCTGCTTCAATTACGTTTTTTCCATCTTCGGAATTAACATTAATATTACGTGCTCTAAGTAAAGTTAATACTGACAAGTGATCCGAAATCTCACATTTCATTGTCGTCACGGACACTCTCATTATAGGCTCGAGAAGTATAGGGTTTGCTCGTTCAAAGCCATCACGGAATGCCAAAGCCGCAGCAATTTTAAACGACATTCCTTTAGAATCGAATGAATGAAACGATCCATCCAACAGTGTTACTTTTACATCTACCACCGGAAAATGGCCAAGTATACCTCTAACCATCATTTCTTCGATTCCGTTCCTGATAGAAGGAATATACTCATGAGGAATTACATGATTATGGACAATATCATTTGTGAACTCGAAACCGCCATCTCTGGATTTGGGTTCAAGCTTAATCCAACAATGACCATATTGATGAATCCCTCCCGAGTGTCTTATGTACCTTCCTTCGGATTGAGCTGTTTCTTGTATCGATGTCTTGTAAAGAACTTGCGGTTCTAAAGCGTCTATTTCCAAATCGTATTCGTCTCTAAAACGTGATATCAATTCATGGAGATCTTTCTCGCCCTTGCCAGCAATAATGATCTCCTTCCGAGTATCGCGGGTGTATACCACAAAATTCAAACCTTCTTCTGCAAACTTTTTCAAAGCCAGCAATATTTCCTTAGCCTCTTCTTTTGATTTTAGTTGCTGAATGGTGACCGTCATATATAGATCAGACAGATTGATTGCACACATCTGAATCACTTCCTTCAATAATCCTTGAACAGCTCGTCCAGCATGCGATGGCGATTCTCCAAAAAGCTTCGCGTGATCTGATAATGCTCCGTATCTTCATAAGCCATTTTCTGAATGCAGCTATCATCAAAATTCAATATATCAGCGTCGGGATAGCCCAGCAATATGGGGGAATGGGTTGCAATAATGAATTGGGATGTCCCGGAAAGGTCATGAAGAATGCGCAGCAAGGATAGCTGTCTGGCAGGAGACAGTGCGGCTTCGGGCTCATCCAGCAGGTAGATGCCTTTCGATCTGAAGCGGTTCACAAACAGATTAAGAAAGGACTCTCCATGAGATTGCTCATGCAGCGAACGCCCGCCATAGTATTCAAGAGAACCCATCTCATCGACATGTGAGGCAAATTGATAGAAGGATTCAGATCGCATAAAAAAACCATTCGTAATCTTTGGCATCCAGGCGAGTCGCAGATAATCCCCTAATGAAGATTCCGAAGCATGCATCTCAAAGACGTTATTCCTACCGCCTCCGGCTGCATTGAATCCACATTGATGAGCGATTCCCTCCAGCAGAGTGGATTTGCCAGATCCATTTTCACCGACAAAAAAAGTAATATTATTACTGAATTCCAACCGCTTCAAGGATTCTATGGCTGGGATATCAAACGGATACTTCTTGCGATTCTCGACCTTATCCATCATGAGCTCCACACTTCTAAGATACATAGGCACACTCCTATTCTTGTAAGATTTGGCTCCATCTACCTGAACGTGATCAACAACGGGTTAGGCTCACTGCACCTTAAATGGTGATTATGGCTCCTTTTTTATCCAATACGGCAGGCTCCTTTTCGTTTACACATTCCCTATATTAAACGACGAACAGATGGATGACAAAAATTATGGTTGACGGTGACAGATCAGGTTCTATATTATGTACGAAGAACGTTCTGCATAAAATATATAATGAATTGGCGTGTTACCACCCCAGAGGGCATGAGCCAAGAAGCGAACCTGAGACTATATTCGCTTCTTGGCTCTTTTTGCGTTCCGGAGGTCTGAAATGAAAGCGTTAACTTTAGAAACAAGGAGGCGGTGAACCTTGAGTAAAGAAATGATGCTGCAGGTAGAGCGGGTCGTCGGCAGCAATATTGTTCTGGCCCGGTCGCACCAGAATACCAAGGAGTACGTGCTGATCGGCAAAGGGTTGGGATTTGCATTCAAAGTGGAAAGCACCATCCAGGCCGATGATCCGCGAATTGAGAAAAGGTTCCGGCTGGAAGACCGGGAGGAGTGGGGGCAGGCGCAGGAGCTGATGAAGGACTTAGACCCAAATGTCATCGACATCTCTGACCGGATTATTCGTCTCATCGCTGATCAGTTTCCCGGCAAGCTGAATGACAAGATCTACCTCGCTCTTCCGAGTCATATTCAGTTCACCTTATATCGTATCCGTAACGGGATGGAGATTCTGAATCCTTTCCTTACGGAGACCAAGCTCAGTTTTCCGAAGGAATTCGAAATCGCCTCTGAAGCGGCGGCCATGATCGGAGAGGCCTTTGGCGTAGAGGTACCGGAGGATGAGGCCGGGTTCCTGACATACCATGTGTACTCCTCCGTAAATCACGTCCCTGTCGGACAGCTGGTTAAGGTATCCAATGTGATCAGCAAGCTTCAGTCCATTATTGAAGAGGAGGGTGGCGTTCGCTTTGACCAGGGCAGCCTTAGCCAGGCAAGACTCATGATACACCTGCGCTTCTCCATGGAACGCCTGTATCAGCAGCCGATGACGGCCCCCACCTTCGCACAATATGTGAAAAATGAATATCCGTCCGAATACCAGCTGGCCAAAAAACTGAGCGCTGTTATGGCCGAGGATTTGGGTACAGAGGTACCCGAAGAAGAAACGGCTTTTCTCGCCATGCATTTATATCGGCTTTTTCAAACCCATGCCAAAACCAACAACAGAAAGGACAACACACAATGATCTGGAAATGGAAAAACAACAAATCTGCCAAAACATCTGAAACAATATCCGTCGCCTCCCCGCTCACCGGAACCTGTGTCAGTTTGGAAGAAGTGCCTGACGAAGCGTTCGCGCAAGGACTTATGGGACCGGGAGTTGCAGTGATTCCCCAGGAGGGCAGGCTGGTCGCCCCTATCGACGGCACTGTGGTGCACCTGATCAAATCGCACCATGCCATAATGATTGAGCATGCTTCCGGGCTTCAGCTGCTGCTGCATATCGGTATGAATACTGTCAGCCTGCAAGGACAGGGCTTCACCCCACTAGTTCAGACCGGGGATCAGGTCACTATCGGTCAGACCCTGATTGAATTTGACCTGAATGCGATCGCTTCGGCCGGTTATCCAGTCATCACCCCTGTCATCGTTGCGAATGCGGCTGAACAGCAATGGGAGTCGTACCCGGAGTATGGCCGCGTAGAAGCAGGCATGGGAACTATCATGAAAGTCAGCTTGTCCAAATAACCTAAATCAAAAAAAGAAAGGAAGAACAATATGCTCAAAGCACTGCAAAAGCTGGGAAGATCCCTGATGCTTCCTGTAGCAACCCTGCCTGCGGCAGGAATTCTTCAAGGCCTCGGTCTTCTTAATTATGAAAAGGACATTCCGCTCGGTCCCGTGATCGGGGGATTTCTTAATCAGTATGTAGTTCCATTCCTGAATGAGGGAGCGGGGGCGATCTTCGGCAACCTTGCGCTCATCTTCGCCATTGGGGTGGCAATCGGACTGGCGGGGGATGCGGTCGCCGCGCTTTCTGCCCTGATCGCTTATATGGTGCTGACGCGGATTCTGGGAGTCGTTCCAGGTGTATTCGGCTATATTCCTGACGATGTTAAGCTGGATATGGGCGTATTAGGCGGGATATTTGCCGGACTGCTTGCAGCCTATATGTATAAAAAATACCATAATATCAAGCTTCCTGACTGGCTCGGCTTCTTCTCCGGCAAACGCTTTGTGCCGATGGTCACCGCCGGCTCCATGCTGGTGTTGGCCATCCTCTTCGGCATGATCTGGAGCCCGATTCAGGATGCCATCGGCGCTTTCGGCGCCTGGATTGTAGGCTTTGGCGGCGTTGGCTCCATGGTGTTCATGATCGCCAACCGCCTGCTTATCCCGCTCGGTCTGCATCATGTCCTCAACTCCATCGCCTGGTTCCAAATCGGAGATTATACCAATGCAGCCGGGGAAGTCGTGCACGGCGACCTGACCCGCTTCTTCAACGGAGACCCTGCGGCAGGCATGTTCATGTCCGGCTTCTTCCCGATTATGATGTTCGCGCTTCCGGCGGCGGCGCTTGCCTTGATTCATACAGCTCGGCCTGAAAAGCGCAAAATGGTCGCTTCGATCTTTATCGGCGCAGCGGTGGCTTCGTTCTTAACGGGTATTACCGAGCCGCTCGAGTTCTCCTTCATGTTCGCGGCGCCTCTGCTGTACGTGGTACATGCTATTCTTACCGGTGCAGCGGCCCTGATCATGTACCTGCTGGATGTTAAGCTGGGCTTCGCCTTCTCGGCAGGTCTGATCGATTACCTCGTGAATATGAAGCTGTCGACCAATCCGCTGCTCATGATCCCGGTCGGACTCGCATTTGCGGTCGTCTATTATTTCCTTTTCCGGTTCATGATTGTCAAGTTTAACCTGAAAACGCCGGGACGCGAGGATGACGCTAATGATGCCGATGCCCCCACTAATGCTTCGGCCGTGACAGCGGCGTCTGCCGACACCAAGGCTGGCAAAGTGCTCGCGGAGATCGGTGGCGCAGACAATATCGAGAGCATCGACGCCTGCATCACTCGCCTCCGGCTAGTTGTTAGGGACGACAAAGCCGTCAACGACCAGGCGCTCAAACAGCTTGGCGCTTCCGGCGTCATGAGGCTCGGTGGCGGAGCTGTGCAGGTCATCTTTGGCACTCAGTCCGAAATCCTGAAGGATGAGATTAAGAGGCTGATGTAACGCTCGTCCTCCTATGAGTTTATAAGGTCGAGAACAAGGGTATGCTACCCTGTTCTCGACCTTTTTTTGTTTACCAAGAAGCGCAGAATATTCTTTTGAAACGGTTTTGATTGAAAAAAAGAGAGCAAGCTATACGCTCACTCTCTCTGTGTTAATAGACAAATCTTCGCTGTGCCCAATAACTGAACAGGAAAACAGATACTTCCGTCAATACCTTGGCTGCGATCAAGGGAATGATCAGTTTTTCGTTATAGAAATATAGCAGGCCATAGTTCAATAAGAGCACCAGAATGACCAAAGAGAAGTATTTGGGCAAAGACTGACGTACCTTCGACGTTCTTCCGCCGGCCGAAAATACATACTTCCGGTTGATCGTGTAGTTAAAAATGGAACTGCATAACCTTGCTGTGACAACCGACAGAAATAGATTATGCGTGAAATACTGGATGACGAACAGCAGTCCAAAATCAATCAGCGCGGACAGTACCGATGATGTACTGAACATGAGAATCGGCATATAAATGCGGAACGAGTCTACCAGCGGGCGAAAATGAGAGGATTTGTTATGATCCAGATATACCGTGTCAATAAACTCCTCGGTGATTTCGTATCCCTCTTTGCGTGCGGTTAATAACATGTTCATCTCATACTCAAAACGATCCCCCGGGATCTGACATAACCAGTCCAGCATCGAATAGGGAAAACCACGCAGACCGGTCTGTGTATCATATACTTTGGTCCCCGTAGTGAGAGCGAAGACCGCTCGTGTGACGGTATTACCAAAACGACTGCGTGCAGGAATCGTACCGCTGAAGCGGCGGCTTCCGAGTACAATACCTGGTGTGGTTTGCTCCAGCAGCACATCGAAGATACGCCGGATATCATGCGGTAGATGCTGACCGTCACTGTCTGCACAGACGACCCCACCTTGTGGTCCGAATTCCTTGATGTATTGGAAGCCTGTCTTCAGTGCTCGTCCCTTGCCGAGATTCACCGGATGAGTCAGCACGGTGCAGCCATACGCCTCAGCTGTCTCGAAAATCCCTCGGAATTCCTGGCCGCTGCCATCATCCACAATCACAATTGGCCCCAGTTGAAACGTCTGTAATTGCAAAATTAGATTTAACAAACGAACATCCGGTTCGTAGGATGGTATTAATATGGTCATGATCATTGTCCCTCCTTGAGGTAAAGGATGTCACTTACGCCGCGTTCCTGATTTCTACCCAGAGGATTATTCACGACTCTGCCCATGAAATACATTGTGGATGAACCACCGCCGTCAAGGTTATAGGCCTCTGTTGCTCCTAGGCCCTTCATTACATCCGCGAGCTCTGCCAGCGTCATCCCCCGGCTGTCATCCTGCCGTCCGTCCACGACAACAAATACATAATGATTCGGGGCAATCATACCGATGGCCGTTCTCGGATTCGCATCCTGAATGGAACGATTACCGAAGTTATTATCGATTTTTACACTGCTAAAATCACTTACGATCTCCCCGTCCTGAATCAGAATGGGTCCAAACGACAGTGTATTGGTCGCACCTTCGGCCAGCAGCTCCGAAGAGGAAACCTCCGTTTCGTTATACGTCTTCATCGTCCCATCAGCAAACAGTGCCATCGCATCACGAACCGGATCATCCCGGTATACCGTACCGTTGCGAATAATTACGCCATCACTACGAAAACCGTAGTAATCACCATTAATGGCGAATATCGCGTTGTTCGCTGCTGCAATCTCTGAGGTGTTCTCCGTAATATTGGTGCCGAAGCTGTTATCCGCCAAAGCCGATTTCAGGCTGCTTGCGTCCGTCATCTGTACATCTGCAACGTAATACGTAATTTGATCTGCACCGGAGCCGGTCTGCACCTTCTCGATGTTCACCTGCATATCGTCACTGGAATAGTTCCAGTCATCTGAGGTTGCGTTGACCTCTGCCGCTGCGGTTGACGTATCATTTGTACTGCTGCTAGTGGCCGACGCGTTATCATCCGCCACGACCACTTCCACATGCCGGATCAGGTAACGGTCAGCCAAACTGTAGACAATTCCGCCGATTCCAAAAATAACAACAAGCGTGGCAATGAGCCATTTACGCCTTTTATTCGGGATTGCTTTTCTATGTGGATCTTTCGGATTGGGTTTATCATACATTCTCATCATTGAAGCCACCTCTTCATCATCTAAGTTCTTAAAGCCATGATAGGCGGGATAGCTTAAATGAATCTGAAACCTATCCAAAGGCAAAAAAAGAAGGTCACCTCCTCCCTTTTAGGGGGGGTAGATAACCTTCAAACAAATTGATACATTTATGAGCGATTTTAACTTATGGTTGGCATAAACAAGAATGTGACCAGACTCCTTTTAATCATGAGACCCGATAGATTCATCTCCTGTCTTCACCTACTCTGCTGCAAATAGTGCATCGTACGCAGGACATGGCCGCTTCTCCAGAAAATCCGCTAATGCGGGCGGCTGCTTGGCATAAATTTCGCTCAATGATGTACCTTGATAGATGTTGCCGATCACAACCGGATGACACAGCTCACAGATGAGAATGTCTCCGTTGCCATGCAAATGCAGCTGTTTCGTCCCGTCCACACAATTGGAAAAGTACACCCCTGGCTGCTCGTGTAGCCCCAACAAATCAGCAAAGCGATCCATACAGGTGAAGTATAAGGTGGTGTCTTTCTTTTTGTGTTTAATCAGCTCATTTACGGATCGAACAAGCGATTCCCTGGAAACAATGCTGCTCCAATCGCTGTGCGACATCACGATACTGTTCTGAATCTCGTGAATCCGTACACCAAGATCATAGATCTTTTGGCTAATGGCCAGCATATTCGCCTGTGTTCCCTCAAACAGCAGGGTTTCCAGCACCGTTTCCAGTCCAGCTTCTGTACACAACCGGATATTCCGCTCCAGCCTCTCATACATGCGGGGATGAACACGATAATAGGCGGAATAGGCATTCGCATCGGTATAGTTGAACGAAATATGAATATTGGACAACCCTGCAGCACGTAACGCATGAATTCGCTCTTCCGTCAGTAAACTGGCGTTTGTATTCAATTGCGTATCAATTCCATGAGCTGCACAGTACGTTACAATATCCAGACAATCCTGATACTTGAGGGTTACTTCTCCCCCGGACAAACGCACGCGTTTCAACCTTGGGAGCTCACCGATGATCCGAATAACTTCCTGTGCATTAATACATTGTCCATCGTCCCGGTTATAGGCACAGCAATAGTCACACTTGTAATTGCAATTGGAAGTCACTCCGACTTCCAGTCCCTCCAGCTCGTATACACCGGGTGTTTCCAGCTCGAGTGATTTATATCTATTTTTTGCGGTCAATTCCATATACCTCCTGGTTCCCTGATCCCATGTGATTACAACCTGGATATTATAGCGGAAGCATACAGTGTTCGGATATGACATTATGTACGCTGAGTATGTTAAAAAAAAATAAAACCCATCTCTCCGATCATCGGGAGTGGGTAAGATTCGTACAAGCATTTGAATTAGATGATATAAAATATGATGCCTTGCCCTTGGGAAGCTGCCTCTCTCAAACACATCATGTACTATATCGAATGGAAATCTTCTTTTAGAATGGAGTACATCTTCAAGTCCCGAAGCTCATTCTTCACCTTCATATAATTTCGCAAAACACCCTCGAACTTCATGCCTACCTTCTCCATTACCTTGGCCGAACCTGTATTATCCACCATACATCTGGCTTGAATTCGCTCCAATCCTACTTCCTCGAATCCAAATTGGATGATCTTGCTTACTACTTCTGTCATAATGCCCTGATTCCAATACTGGTCCGACAACACATAGCCCAATTCTACTCTCATACTATTGCTATCACAGCCTAAATAATTGCAGCTGCCAATCAGCCTTTTGGACTGTTTATCCTCAATCCCCCATGGCCCGAGCTTGTCCGCCTCATAACGGTTCATGACAAAATCGATAAAACCCTTGGTATCCTCCTTGCTCTGGTGAGCTTCCCACGTAGTGAATTCGGCAACGGCAGGAACCGAGCAATAGCTGTACATATCGTCCAGATCATCGTAGGTGAGAGGGCGAAGCAAGGTGCGTTCGGTTTCCAATACGGGAAATGGGTCAAAATAGCTTTCAATCGTATTCATACACGTCTCTCCCTAGAATATTAGATTAAAAAACATACTAAAGTTCGGTTATCATGTACGTTCTTTCAATATAAAAATCATGGCCACAATCTGTGCTGCTTCCACTGCCCGTCTTGCAGCTCGTACCGAATTCGAGTATGCTTCCGCCCCGAATCCCCCTGCCAAAACTCCACTTCTCGAGCATTCACAGCATATAACCGCCAATGGGGCGAAACAACATCCGGGTCACGTTGAATCCGTTCCTTCTGAGCTTCAATGGAGCTATCCAATACTTCCTCGCTCTCCAATTCCTGACTCTGGCACCCTGTCATGGCAACCGCTCTGGCTCCAGCCGAGCGCTTCCGGAAGTCATCTGCTCCTGCTTCATTTCCCATATCCGCGGCTGTACCCCTTATACGAATCTGTCTCCCGAGCGCAGGCCAATAAAATGTCAGTGCCACGTGCGGGTTAACCTCCAACTGCCTTCCTTTCCGACTCTCGGAACTGGATGCAAAGTAAAACGCCTCATTTATGACATTTTTCAAAATCAATACGCGCGCATCCGGATAGCCATCTTGATCTACGGTTGAAATTGTCATGGCATGAGGTTCCTTCACCTTGGCCGTGATCGCCACTTGCAACCAGTCCAAAAATAACTCACCAGGACGATCTGGTAAATGATTTATGTCCCACGGAGGAAACGGCCCAGACAATGCCTGCAAACTTCGTAACAATTCACTCGGTTCACCGCTCATATGATCACTCCCACCTTCCAATTCATTCCATTGTAGCGCAATTGTAATGTACTGGAAACTCCTCTGAACCAAATTCAATCCTAATGGCTCACCATATTCATGCTGCTCAATCTCCAACCGTTCACATTCTTTTCAATCGTGTGCATACTGGTATGATCAATCGGATGAAAGCTGGATTTATTGCTCCATTCCCGCTTATCGAGCAGGTAATAGAGGATATTAATCACTCCGCCGTGCGTAATCAACAGAACATTGGACTTTATCTTTTGCTCCTCCATGTCTCTGCAGAGTGTATCGAAAGATGCACAGATTCTGTTATAAAAATTCCGTGGACTTTCTCCTCCTGGAAAAGGAAAATCCATTTCAAGAGCATTGAAATAAACTCCTGGGTAATTCATTTCAGCCTCCTCATGGAGCATGCCCGCCAAATAACCATTATTCATCTCTCGCCAATCTTTCACAAAGCTGCCCGGAATATTTAATTTCTTCTCAACCTCCCTAGCCGTCTGTACTGCACGAGGAAGATCACTACTTATAATCGTATGGATATCATACTGCTCAGCATGATGCTGCAGATAATTACCTAGTTGTTCTGATTGAATGATCCCTTGTTCCGTGAGCCCTCGCTGGCTCCATCCACCTCGATACCCTTCGTCATCCGCGCCGTGTCTTACCAGAAAGATCTTCAAGGCTATTCCTCCTTAACCTGTTCACGTTAAAATATTTCGCCAGATTACTTTTCCCTCGTTGGCCCCAAGCTCTGTGACTTCCCTGAAGTTCACTACAAGTTCTACGCCTTCAACTTAGACCCTTGTCCCTTGTATACTTCTTCTCGTAATTCTATGTAGACTTCGCGTCTCTCTTGATACGCCTAATCTGTCACTCTCATTCTTGTGTATCACATAAATTTGATATAAATCCTTATTATACTATAAATGTAAATATACCGATACAGCATATCAACCATTCATTAGTCCACAATGTAGAGGCAAAAGAAGACCTCTTCGCTATACTTATGCCATGTTCAGCCCTTCATTTGTACGTCATACTTTACCCATCAAGTGCAGATGCAGACTCTGCATAACGGAATGAAGGAGGACAAGGATATGTCCAAACAAAACATAAAACTTATGCCTTTTGCTGATCTCTCAGCATATATGGATGGCTTCGAGATCGTTTCCACGCAGTGGGGTGCCGATGGGAAGGTGTACGTTCTGCTAATAAATCAAGTGCCGAAGAGAAAACAGGACATGTTCGTTAAGACCCATTTAAATCAAACCTACACCTACAAAGTTCTGATTGTATCTGAGAAACATGTAGAAGAGGTCGTGATCTGGAGACAAACCTACAATTATCATTATGTACAGCCGCTGCATGATCATCTTTTGCTTGTCGGTGCGCGCTGTACCTACTATGGTAATGATCAGTATGACCTGAATGCCAGAGTGTGTGATATGAATGGAAAGCCAATTCGGGATTTTCTGTTAGGGGACGGGATTCAGAGTGTCCAGGTGACAGCGAATGGAACGATCTGGACCAGTTACTTTGATGAAGGCATATTCGGTAATTACGGATGGAGCGATCCAATTGGTTCCTGCGGTCTGCTGGCCTGGGATGAGCAAGGTAACAAACTCTATGAAAACCGCGCAGCTGATATCGCCGACTGTTACGCACTTAATGTCGTGAATGAGGATCAGGTATGGTTTTATTATTACACCGATTTCGAACTGGGTTGTATCTCAGGGGGGACTGTGGATTCCAAGGTCACGTTTGTGAAACCGAACATATCAGGTTCTTCCGGATTCAGTACGGATGGTTATCACTTTTTGTTCGATGCCGGATACGGTAAACACGGGACGTTTGTTCTCAAAAAAATGGATAAGCCAGGACGGCTGACGAAGGGGCAAAAGATTGAATTGGTTAACGAAGCCAATAACCCATTCAAGCAGGCACGGCAGGATTTTCGCGAGCAGCGACTGCTCCTAAGTGAAGGGAATGTATTGTACCAGTTGACGATCGAGGAATTAGTTTCCCGTCTGGATTAGTGGTCATTGGAGTGGAGAGGGTTATCTCGCAAAGGACAGACCCTCTTCCTCCAGTGCTTGTCTAAGTTTGGGGATCGCAGACGGCCCTATGCCGTGAAGCTTCAGGATTTCTTTCTCGGTATACTTCGAAAGTTCAGCCAACGTTGTAATCCCTTCATTTTCTAAGGCACGTCTGGCAGGAGCAGATAATAAGGCCAGGAATCCTTCTTTCGGTTTACGTTCAGATTCGCAGATCGGACAAGTTGGGCAGTCACTTTTTTTGTAATACGAATGTCCATGTTCACATGTTCTTCGTGTTCCTTTGTCGTTTGTCATATGAGATCTCTCCTCCTGACTTTAGTAGATTATCAGTAAGTAATTCAACACCAACTAATCCATTCTGCTGAGTAATGTTACTTTAATGGACTAATTTTATAAAAATAAGGCCCACACATGTCTTCGTGCGTATGTACGTAGGTCCAGGTAAACTCCTGGTCAAAGATATAGATATCTTGTTCAGAATCGAAGTCCGCTGCAACGACTGCATTCGCATTCTCATAGACCTGGATGAACGGCGTATGTTGATACATAACATATAAGTCATTTTTGAGCTCGGCATCAAACGCATCTCGTGCTGAATCGCCCGTTAAGCACGCTTGTATCTTATAACTAAACATATGCCATTTATATTCGCTGTAGTAGATCGCTTCTTTTGCCTCGTCATCCAGATTGCCGGCAAATACCTCATCCCACTGCCGAGTAATGCCCTCCGATTCCTCACACAGCTCCGTCACCTGAACGCCCTTATTCTCCAGATTTTGCTCAAACATATATTTACGATATACAAGCTCGATCCGCGAGTACGCCACATTCAGTTCACTTTCAGGCAAAACGTCTAACATCTTATCGATCTGTTCCCGAATCATGTTGACCTCCGTTTAGAATTAATTAGGATGTGGAACTTGGACATCATACCTGTTCCTTACGTTTATCTTCTTCCCGCAATACATATGCCAATTGATACATCTCCGCAATATCATGTCTATTCTGCTCCTGGAATCTTCGAATAGCTTCAGTAATCTCTACAAGCTCTACGGCAACAACCTGCTCTCCATCCACCGGATTCAGCGGATCACCTACAAGTTCAACATCTCCATATCCAATCACTCTCACAAAATGAGGATGCGGAATATGTGGTCGATACGGTTCAGTGGCGCCGGATGTGCAATAGAACTGACCGAATATCTGATAGGACTTCAGCTCCGCACCCAACTCTTCCATCACTTCACGCTTTAATGCATCCGAATATCTCTCTCCAGGTTCCAATGTTCCTCCCGGCAGCTCCCATCTGCCATTATCCAGTTGAAACACAACGCACTTCTTCCCGACGAACGGGATAATACTCACGTTGCTCACCAGCACTTCATCCACGATATCGTTCATCCTGAACTCCGCTGACACCGTCCCCCAATGAATGGAGGCACTCAGTGCCGGAAAATGTTCAATATTTAAGCTTTGCATCCGCATCAGCCCCTCTCTGGATAAAGTAAAATCTTCCACATCATTCTTTCTCCAATTATAGATGAAAGGATAGAAAAAAGGCCACCTTCCCTCATGGAATAGGTGACCTTCTCATCATAGATTCAGAGAACAATATCGTCTCAAGGTATGCGCCTTATTTGTGCACTAGTTTCCCGTTTTCCAAAAAGAGAACCCGATTACACAGCGGAAGAACCCGCTCATCATGCGTAACCATTGCTGCACTCTTGCCCTGCTCTGCAACCAGCTTCGCAATCATGCCAACAATATCGAGCCCCCGTTCCGCATCCAGGCTGGCTGTCGGTTCGTCCGCCAGCAGCACAGCCGGATCATTCATCAACGCCCGCGCAATGGCAACCCGCTGACGTTCCCCGCCAGACAACTTCTCGGCATATGCTTTACGACGGTGAGATAAGCCTACCTTATGAAGCAGCTCATCCACTCGCTTCGCGGCCTTGTTCTTGTCCGTTCCGGCAAGCTTCGCAACGACCATCAGCTGTTCTTCCACTTTCAGATAAGGAATGAGATTGGCGCTTTGAAAAATAAAACCGAGCTGCTGAAGCCTCACATCGGAAATGTCCTGCTTATTTTTGCCCATGATCGATACACCATCCAGCAGAACCTGCCCCTCCGTTGGTTCAAGGAGTGCACCTGCTATGGATAAGAATGTACTTTTGCCTGACCCGGAAGGACCCATAACCGCAACAAGTTCTCCCTCGGCAACTTCAAGATCCAGCTGATCCAAAATCGTACGTTTAACCCCGCCATCCTCAAAAGTCTGTGTAATTCCCTGTAATATCAATCGGTTTCTCATGCTGCTGTCCTCCCAATCGCATCAAGCGCATCAATTTTGGCAACCTTCCACACCGAGAATAACGAACCGGCCACAGACATGATTACAAATACAATGCAGGTTAGTGCCAGGGTGGACAAGCCTAATTGAAACGGCATCGAAGCTGGCAGGATGGACTCAAACAGTCGGACTAGCAGAACACTGATCACCAAACTGCCGACGGACAAAAGTAATACTTGTAATGACACACTGCCAGCCAGATACGCATTGCGCGTCCCAATGGCCTTCAAAATGCCAAATTGACTCGTTTTCTGAATGGTGATGACGTAGAAAAATACCGCGAGTACAAACGCCGAGATGACAAACAAAAAGGCGATCATCATGAGCAGCGAGCCCTGCTCTTCCTTATAGCCAGGAATGGCCGATACCGCCTCGGATTTCGTAATCACTTCCGCATTCGGCAGTGCAGCACTCAGGCTGTCAACCTTCACACCAGCATCCTTAATGGCAATGGCATTGTATGATGAAACATTATTGCCCGCTGTATCTGGACTGGTACGCGAACTTCCTTGCAATGCAAGCCATTCCTGTTCATTCAGGAACACGACCGGCGAGTGGCTAAAGGACTCATTTTGCACAAATCCACCGACTGTCCACTCTATCCCCGACGCTTGATCGACCAGAACGGTCCCAATGGTCACGCCGGACTCTGACAGCTTTTGATCCACTACAACTTGTCCGTCCTTCTGCTCCGCAATCGGAACTCCTTCAGTGACGGTTGGCGCAAGCCAGCCTTCTGGGTTCACCATAAACAGAGTGACATCTATTTTCTTGGTGTCGTCAGCCGGACTAACGGTTGTCATTTTCACACCCAGCGGCTCTGCATTTTCTTGTCCTACCACCGAGCGCGACTGTTCAAGCTGATCCTGATTCACCTGTGACCGGGTAAAACGATGATTAGAATCCTGTTCGAGAACGAAATGGGTTGCTGCCATATTTTTGATCGACGCGGCGTTGTCATACGCCAGCCCCTGCGCAAGACCTGTAACAAACAGTACCAAAAATGAAACCAGTACCATAATGGTAGCAATTAACGCATACCGCCCTTTGGCAAACCTCATCTCTCTAATAGCCAAGTACATATCTCTGACCTCCTCTTGATAAACCAAGTATAGGAGGTGAAAATGAACGGCAAATGAATAACAGATTACATCTGCGGAAGAGTCACAATGAAGACCGTACCTTCGGCCGAACTGGAGACTTCAATTGTACCGTCATGAATCCGGACAATTTTCTGCACAATGGCCAGCCCGAGCCCGGTTCGACCAGAAGAACGCTCCCGTGCACGGTCCACCCTATAGAAACGATCGAACAGGAATGGCAGATGCTCTGCCGCAATCCCATCTCCTGTATCCCGTATTTGGATTACGCAATGTGTATCGGTCTGCTCTGCTCGGATCTCGATGCTTCTTCCTTGCGGAAGATGATTCACTGCATTACCCAGCAGATTCATCCATACCTGCATGAACAGTACTTCATTACCAACCAGCTGGATGGATTCGGGTACTGATATCCGGAGCAGCAGTTCCTTTTCTTCCAGCTGCCATTGCAGCACCTGAACGGCTTGACGGAATTGATCGCGCAGAGAGAACTTCTCTATAATCAGATCCTCTTGGCCTTGTTCGAGGGATGACAGCAGAAGCAGCTGTTTACTGAGCAACGAGAGATGGCGGCTCTCTTCCTCAATAATGGATGCATAGTGCTCCCTCTCCTGTTCAGGAAGATCCCGATCTGAGAGCAGTTGGGCAAAACCCTGGATCGAGGTTAGTGGCGATTGAATCTCATGCGAGACGTTCGATACAAACTGTTGACGAGCCTGATCTACCCGCTCCAGCTCACGACTCATAGTCATAAAGTGCTGAGCAAGCTGTCCAATCTCATCTCGCCTCTTCGTTGGTAATTTCAGATTATAGTTCCCCTGTACAATACGCTTGGTTGCCTCCGACAGACGTTCAATTGGATTGACCAAGTAGCGCGTACTGATGAGAAAGATCAAGATGCTAATACCTACTGTAAGTGCCCCAATCAGCGCAAAAAAGATACGCAGTTCGCCAAATTGCAAAATGACGTCCGGGCGCATAAACAGGCCATAACTTGTATTTCCGATCTGTAGTTGAACACCAACGGTATTGCTTAACTGATTGTCAAAGAAACCCGTAATGAAGGGTTTACTTGGAAACTGGGCAACACCATGGTAGACCTCACCGTCAAGCACCATATCTACAGCTCGCTTGTCCAGATCCTTCTCGCGGAACTCGCTACCGTAGAATTCATCATTCCCCTTGCCATCTGTCACATAGATCTCGTAACCGAGAGCTGCGGCATTGTCCAGATACGGCTGCATCATGTCTGGCTCCCGCTCTACAAACTGCTTCATTTGCATGGCGATGCCTACCAGCTTCTCGTCATTGAAAGACTTAAGCTTCGCATGATAATAGATATTGGATAAAAGAAAACCCAGCATGCCGCTGACTACAATGACAGCGATCGTAATGAGGAAGACTCGAACATACAAAGTCCTCACCGGGTTTTCACCTCCATCTTGTAACCGATCCCCCGTACGGTATGAATGACAAAGTCATCTGTATAATCAGCAAACCGATCACGTAACCGCTTGATGTGCACATCCACCGTACGGTCATCCCCTTCGTAATCTGCGCCCCAGACAAGTCTAATTAATTCATCTCGCGAGAATAAACGACCTGGATATTGTGCCAGCTGGGAGAGCAACTCGAACTCCTTCATGGGCAAAAACAGAATGGATTGACCATCAGATACCTCCACGTTATTCCGGTCAATCACAATGCGATTCATGCGGATGATATCACTTGACGTGCGGTGATAACGGCGAAACAGTGCCTTGACCCTGTAAATCAACTCTTCGGGTTCGAACGGCTTCGTCACGTATTCATCCGTGCCTTTCAGATAGCCCTCCCTCTTGTCGGATAGCTGGTCCCTTGCCGTTAGCAGCACAATCGGTATGTCATACTGCTGCCGGATGAAATCACATAGCTCCAGTCCGTCCATGCCTGGCATCATCACGTCCAGGATCGCCAGATCAATCGGTGTTTCTTTGATTAGCTTGACCGCTTCCATCCCATCCTGCGCTTCATGCACCTGATACCCCTCTTTGGTCATGACATGCCGAAGGAGTGCTCTAATGTTGGCGTCATCGTCCGCCAGAAGCAGGTGTTTCATATCGTTGTCCGCCCCTCTGTTTCTAAGTTGAATGTATAATGATCATATCCATTGGTTCGAATTTTTTGTAACGAGTACTTCCGCACATGGATCCTGCACAGATGGTAGCACAAAAGCCAAGGCGTTCGCCAGCACACCACTGGAAGCAATGCTTTCGTGTTTATATTTTGTTGAATCTGGTTGACACTATTATTAGGCACATCTATAATAAAACCATAACATATGAACGAACGCTCATATATTCATTTGATTAATTAGATTCATGCAAGGGATATCCTAAGCCACAATAGCAATCATCATTATTACATAACGGAGCCATGCTCCAAAGGAGAGGATCTCGTATGTCCGGACATCACCACAATCACGACCATGGACACCATCATGCTCATCCCAACAACAAGAAAGTGCTACTGTTTTCCTTCATTATCATTACGCTGTATATGATCGTAGAAGCTGTAGGCGGCTTTGTGACCAACAGTCTGGCCCTCATCTCCGATGCAGGACATATGCTGTCAGACGCAGTCGCTTTGGGGATTGCCTTACTGGCGTTTACCTTTGGTGAAAAAGCAGTCAATACTGGCAAAACCTACGGTTATAGACGATTTGAGATTTTGGCCGCTACCTTAAACGGAATTACCTTAATAGCCATCTCCCTGTACATCTTTTACGAAGCGATCGGGCGCTTCATCCATCCACCGGAAGTAGCCACGTTCGGCATGCTGATCATCAGCATCGTTGGATTGCTCGTAAACATTCTTGTTGCTTGGATCATGATGCGCGGCAGCGACACGGAGAATAACCTCAATATGCGAGGTGCCTACCTGCATGTCATCAGCGATATGCTGGGGTCCATCGGGGCCATAGCGGCAGCACTGCTAATGATGTTCTTCGGCTGGGGCTGGGCAGATCCACTTGCAAGCGTAATTGTGGCCGTGCTGGTGCTGCGAAGCGGGTTCTTCGTAACCAAATCTTCCCTGCATATTCTGATGGAAGGCACTCCGGCGAATGTGGATGTCAATGATCTTGTGCAAACGATAAAAAAAGTAGACGGTGTCCATGGTGTTCACGATGTGCATGTATGGTCCATCACTAGTAACCTGAATGCACTGACCGCTCATATTGTGGTCGATGGAACATTGACCATCTATGAAGCTGAAACGCTTGTGCAAAAGATCGAACATATGCTGGAGCACAAAGATATCAAGCATGTCACCTTGCAGGTAGAGTCTGAGAACCACCTTCACGACAGTTCAGTATTATGTACGGTTAAGGGCGACGCACCTGATGCGCACGCACATCATCACCATTGAGAATGGTGCAAGATTTAGCAATAAAACAAAAACAGGGCTGATTCCCTCAAGGGAATGCCCTGTTTTTGTTTTGTGTATATCTGTCTTCTGTTATCCGTTGGCCCGAACACTAATCTACCAAAACTTCTGGATTACTTGTACTTAGAGAGTAGTTTCTGTTTCTTTTGATCAAATTCAAAGTCAGTTATGATGTTTTTTTCCTTCAACTCTCCTAATTGCAAAAGTTGTTCATGAACATTAACGGGCGGCTTCTTTAATTTATTTGCTCTAACCAAAACAACAATTGAAAAAGGTATTGCATACAACATCGTTAACAGCCCAAATATTGCTGCTCCATCTGGATCTATTGGCCCTAAACTGAATATCGCAAAAAACGTTGATGTGAACAACACGACCCCAATGATCGACAATACTTTCAAAATAATTCCTCCTAAACATTATGTACCTTCTTATTGAAATCTTAAATACTTGTTAAAAAACTAAATATCTACTTCGTCCCAATTCATAATGACATAACCAAGTTGGAACAAAAGAATAACAAGATAGCTGATGTTAATTACGAAGCTTGTTTTGAATCTCTTAGCCTGCTCCCCATATTCTTCTTTACTCATTCTTCCACGTTCGAACCTAGTTCTTATTCTTCTTTACTCATTCTTCCACGTTCGAACCTAGTTCTTATTCTTTTGTTCTCTCTCCATAACAGAGCAAATTCAATTGCCCCAAATATACCCCATAACAAAGTGAAAACGAGTAGTACCGCATTAGCTACCGATAAGAGCATAAGTGAACCTTCATCTAAACCTAACCTAAATCTAAAACTCAAATGTACGATCAGTGTAAGAATGAATAAACCAAATCCAATAAAACTTAAATACGGTGTGAATTTCGAGCTTCGCAATGCTAATCCTCCTTACGGTACAACAATCATAAAATAAACTAAGACTGCAGTTAATTTGAGGGCTTATCATGCTGATCCATCTCAATTCATTATATGGTTCTCAGATCGTCTGTCGTCTCCCCTAACTTCCATTATTACATAAAACGCAGCCATGGCAAGACAAGTACACATCATGTTTTGCACATTTCGGGTATCCTGGCGGGATTGTCGGTCGATCATCATCCTCTTCAATCTCGGACCATTCCAGATAGTTGTCCAGATTAACATCTTCTTTATTGAACGCATGAATCATGGTCTGAAATTGCTCCAAGCAGGGTATGAGCGACTCTTTTCGCGGTTTAAAACTCAACCTCTCCCACCCCGCTCCAGCAATAGCATGTATAATCATGCGGAGCATAAAATCCTTTTCCTCTTCAAAGGTATCTATGGACCAAGGCATCTCATCGATGTCGAAGCCGACCGTTCCGATGCCCACGACGGACTGATCCCTCTGGGCCAACCAGATGGTCATCTCCCTTTCACGGTTCGTCCTGGCGAGCATCGAGCCACTAATGGAGAGCACTTCTATAAACACTGATGTTAACCCATTGGACATTCCGATGGATTCGATCACTGGTACAGCATGTTCAGGCATTGAAATGGTATTTCCGATTGTGCTCACCCCTTATAACCATTACTACTCATCCGATTCAGTCCAGATGGCAAATTCGCCATACCCCAAATACTCACGCACTTCAAGAACCTGATGACCAAGCATAACAATCTCCATACCATTCTCCGTGTCCCAATCTGTGCTGCCACCTAGTATGGCTCCCAGGATCTTATCCTTCGGATCAGCCGGATTCCGATAAAGTTCAACTTCGCCAACCGCCATGAACGTGAGAATCCCCCTGCCCTCCACTTCGGCCAAGCCTGCAGGGTAGTCCGCCGTATCACTCGACATTTTCTCTGTTTTCCATTCATATGCCCGGTTGCATATGTCGTTAACCGTTTCATCCGGCAAGCGATTCAGCACATTTTGGATATACCACTCTGCTTCTTCTACACTGATGTCTTCCGTATTAAATCGATACTCCACCTCGGATTGGAACAACTCAAGCAGCCCGTATCCAGAGACCCGATTCTCATCTGATGGCTCTTCTACGCCAACACGTTCCAAATGAAATCTTTCCGTCATACGATCCCTCCTTCATTAATCTCCGCCTCCGCCACAAGATGAGCAGCTGGATGAGCTGCAGGAAGAATCGGAAGACGAACCCGAAGATGACCCGGAATCTCCAGAGGAACCGCTGCTGTCGTTACAGTGATCGGCATAACAGCTTGAACTGCTTGAACAACTGCTGCTTGACGAAGCCCCTTGGGCTGCCTTTTCCGGTGGGATAAGTTCCTGTTCGAGACGACCCATGTGCACTCCGTACGTTGCCTCATGATACATGGAGTGATATACCATGGCACTCGCCATGATAAGAGCCACATCGGCTGTACCCGAGGATTCGAGGGATAGCTCTTGTTCGTTTAGACTTGCCGATCTCTGCAGCCTATCCATCAAATAAGAAATGACCTGTGCTGCTTCAGGATCTTCCTGCATGCGTCTCGCGTGGAAAAATTGATTCACCAATTCAGTTCGATCTCCCTGAGCGATCAGTTTCTGCAGTTCACCAGATATTGGGTAATTGAAGAACTCCCCCCAGATTGCGGAGCTATATGGAGTGAACTCGAATAATTGACAATATACCCAGTCAAACCATGCACGTGCGCCTGGATTCTCACGGCGGGAAACTGCCGGCTCATGATGTACCGTGGAACCCATAAATTCTGTACAAAAATCAGCGTAGGATTTGGTAAACATCAGCATTTCGTGCCATAACTCGTCTACCTCATCGCTAAACATCGGGACCTGTTTCAGCAGAGATGCCATAACGAAGTATCTTTTAAGCTCGAGCAGCTTCCATCGATACTCCAGTTTTTTTATGTGGGGATGTTCCTGCTCCATACGAAGCCTAAGTTTATTCGAAAAATGCTTATTAAAGCTATTTTCCAATTGTCGAACGGTTTTCTCATAAGAAATGTCATTACGCAGTCCTAGATTCACAGGCAATTTTTTGCGTCTATACGTAACTTTCGAGTACTTGCTGCGTCTTCCCTTCGAACGAAAAACTCTGATCCTGCGCCGAATAACAAAGGCTGCAACCACCAGTAACCCTGCTGCAATGTAGTAGTAGATAGGCATAATAAAGCCTCTCCTCTCCGTTGTTCATTTCTATGTATGGGTGAAACTACCATTAGTATAAATGACGATTCGAATATATTAAAGAGCCCTTAGGCATACATGCCAGGGCCCTTGGTTTAGCTACTCATTGTTAAGATAAGGCAATAATCAAACTGGTAATAAGAAGCAGTAGCGTTACCGGAGCCCAGATTCTTCGTTCCCACACGCTGCGTGTTATGAGATTTAGGATTGTTCCCAGCACCAGATACCCAACAATAAACCAAATTGCTGTATCTGCAAATGAAGACCACTCAGGCAATAACACACCCGCTCTACTCAGTACAACTAAACCAATGAATACGAGAATAGTGATCTGCAGCAAACAGGAAAAGCGCATTGGTGTAGGATATTTCCCGGGAAACTTCCCACCCATCGCCGCCTCTCCCCACGGCATACCTGCAGCGAGTGCCACTTGAAAGAGAATGACAATCAGAATTAGGACAGTAAACAATATCGAAGACACTAATATCACCAATTCACATCCCCACATCTAAAGGTAGTTTCTTTTCTTATACTTTATTGACGTAAATCGGTCAGTATTCTTCAAACCACAATCGGTAAAATTCTTCTGAAAACCAGAACCATATGAAACCCAGAATCGCCATGATGCACCCTAATACTTTTAATATTACTTCAATCGTCTTAGGGAGTTCCATGCTCGGCAAGTTTTCTTCAAATTCGCTATTCGGCTTTATTCCTCGATATCTCATCAGAACAAATAGTTTATAAAGAATATCGGGAAAGAAATAAGCCACTATACCTGTCACAAATACCGGAATCGATACATATCCAAACGTACTGGTCGTCCATTCAACTTCGATTCCATTCATTTTCTTAGCTAATAAGTTCATTGGATTATATATCAAAATGCGCTCGTTCTTCTTGATTGGAACTGAAAATATAATCCGGATAATGATTGACTAAAGGTGGAAGTTCATGCTCAGGGAAAAATTGCAAATCCTTCATCTCTTCATTATTTGATGTTAATTGCCCCGATTGGATTCTGCATTCAAATACAATGGTTAAATATTCAACTTGATGTCCGTTATGATATGTAAAACGTTGACCTTATCCGCCGTAGACGCCAATGATCTTTTCAGGCTGAATGACAAGACCTGTCTCCTCCAATGCTTCTCTAATCATCGCTTGAGCCGGTGTTTCTCCAATCTCAATTGCCCCTGCAATTAATCCCCAAGTTGATTCATTGTGTTTACGTCCAAATAGGATCTCTCTTTGTTCATTTCGGATAATACCAGCCACACCTGGCATAAATATGAGCTCATTCCCAATCTTAGCTCTAAGGTTCTTATAGTAATCAGATATGCTCATAATTGCAGTACCTCCCGTTAGACATATAAATGCTACAACTGAACAACAATCTTCCTTCGTTTTATTGTCAGTCCTATGCTTCAATTGTCAGACTTAAATTCTTTGAAACTATGATATGGTCCTGACATACGATATCGTCACCGAACTCAATATGATATATTTTATATTTCATTACAAATATATACAAGAAGTGTTCCCCAAGTATGGTGAAACTTCAACTGACTTACATTTAGAAAGAGAACCATGCTCTGCTTCCATCGCCAGAAAAGCTTGGGAATAGAACAAAACCAGCCTCTATTCAAAACATAGAAACTGGTTTTGTACTTGATTAACGTATTATTTTATTTGTTATTTGGGTTGTCGATTAGTTTGCTTTCTATTAAAAGTCGTTGTACTAACGCTGCCGTTTCGCCTCGGGTAAGATTCTTTGTTGGCATTAAACCTTCATTCGATCCTTCCACAAGTCGGCTCTTCACAGCTGCAGCCATGGCCTGCTTCGCCCAGGATGCAACCGTTGCTTGGTCTGCAAACGCAGACAGCAGCGAGTCTGAATTAGTTACGTCTGCTTCTAGACCTGCCAATCTCATCGCACGGCTCATGATCACCATTGCTTCCTGCCGAGTAATGTTCTGGTTCGGAGCAAAAGTCCCGTTCTTATAGCCTTCAATCAAGCCATATTCAACAGCCTTGGCGATACCACCTGCATACCAATCACTAGGCACAACATCGGTGAACACACTCTCGCTGCCAGTCTCAGATAAGCCCAATGCGCGAACCATAATAGCTGTAAGTTCTGCTCTGGTAATGACAGCATTAGGTTCATAATGATTCTTATCCTTACCTTTGATAATCAATCGGGAAGCCATATCATTAACGGCCTGCTTCGACCAGTGACTTTCCACATCTGCGAAAGTCTTCGGACTCCAGATCAGAAAATATTCGCTGTTGGTTAGACTGTTTACGGTCGCATAACTTTTCCCTTCACGACTGGTGATAAAGGTCGGAACATGGCGTATGCTGCCATCTGAATTCAGCACGGCTGCCGTCGTCACCTTACTTATATCAATACCAACAGGAAGCGGAATTTCGCGTTCCACGTAGCTGGTAAATTGCTCAACAGCTACCGTTTTACCGCTATAGAAAGCTGTTACATTAAATGTGACCGGCGAGGCAGCAACCTCAAAGCCTCCTTGAGCAGCAGCAGTTACTGCAAGAGCGGCTACGGCCTCATCACTCTTGGCAATCTCCACATGAACAACAATGTCAGATAGTTTAACCTGTTTGCCCAGTTTTGAGGATACGTCATCGATAGCTATTTGCCCGGCAGGCAGCTTGTAGGTACCGTTAGGCGTCTGTACCTCCAAAATTGATTGCTTGTTTTCCATACTTTTTACTGCTTCACCCGTCAAAACCACTAGTACTTTGTCCATACTTGCGGTTACGGGAATGACCACGGTAGATTTGTCAGCCGCCTGCTTGAGCTGATCAAGAAGCTTGAACGAATCAATCGTAGCTGTCAGTACGGATTTCCCGTTCTCTTTGGCTGTCGATCCTGTAGCAATTTGGTCTTTCACAATACCGTCCACAATGACTTTAAATCCATCTTCTTTATCGCCAGAAGACGTGCTTGGAACGGATGGCATGCCAGGGTTATTTGTATTATTCGAATTGTTTGAGTTGTTTGAGTTGTTTGAGTTGTTAGAACCATTGCTTGTCCACTTCGCATACAATGTCATATCCGAGGTGACCATATCCGTCGCAAAATTCCAAACATTCGTACCCGCTGCTTCTTGGTACCAGCCTGCAAATGTGTAACCCGTTCTCGTCGGTGCTGTCGGAGCACTGATTGTCATGCCACTATTTACATTAGAGATACTGGTAACCTCGCTGCCTCCCTGCGAGTTAAATGTAACTGTATGTTGTACAGGTCCCTCGATTACGGTTACCTTGCCAGGGGTCAGCATTTTGTTCATCTCTAGCCCTGATTCATCCATGATGGAGAATGAAGCGGAATCTTCCGTCTGCACTGTCAGTGCCTTCTCGCCTAACACTGCCTCGCTCTTCACCTTAAAGCTAACCGTGAACATTCTCTCTCCGGCCAGGATCGGCGTATCTCCCCCATCATTATCTACCCCTACTGTTTTGAGCCAGCCTGTATCGTTATCGTAATTGAAATCAAAATAATCACCAGCATCTCCAGTAACACCCGTTACTTCCAAAGCTTCTGTGTCATAATCAAGCTGTAGGCTATAGGCCGCTATTCCATAAGTTGAGTCGGTCACTGTGACTGGTACGTCCACCGTAGAGCCAGCTGTTCCGCTCACCGAGCCAATCTCAATTTGCACTGCGTGCCGCGTCCATTTCGCATACAGCATCAAATCGGACATTACCGTATCTTCTTCGAAGTTCCACGCATCCGCAACGGACTCATCTTTGTACCAGCCTGCAAACGTGTAGCCTGCCTTCGTTGGCGATGGCGGAGCACTGATTGTTCTGCCGCTTTCCACGTTAGTCACACTCTCTACAATACTGCCTCCCTGTGAGTCGAATGTCACATTATGCTTAGCTGTACTTGGTGTCATTACTGTCACTTTCCCAGCCTCGACTGTGGTGGAAGCGAGCTCGTTACCCTCGTATAGATCATGTTTGAGCACATTCAAGTTCCAATCGCCAGGCTCTGCAGAGTCCACGATCTTGAAATGAAGGGTGAATGCCTTGGTGTCCGCTTCTGTAATGTATACTGGATTAGCCTTGATGTTGATCATCCCATTACTAGAATAATCGGATTCAAAACCTCCTTCATCAGTAATGATCCCCAGTTCATCTGTCACTTCATTTCCAGGTACTAACGCCAACTTGGATTCATCAAATCCAATCGAAATGTCATAGTGGTTGATCAAATCCTCCGGTGTTAAATATACCGAAACGTCAACAAAATCTCCGGGATACCCTTGTTCACTGCTTACCTTCATGGAGTTTGAAGCTGCATCCGAACTGGATTCGGCATAACCCATTGTTCCAAAAGTCAAAAATACAACGACTGCCATCATTATTGAGATCCATTTTTTCCAAGCCATCATATCATCCCTTTCCCACGGCGATGGCAAGAATCGCTTTAACATCCTCATCGTCCCATTTTCCATCACCATTCATGTCAAGCGCATGCAATTGCTCCGGCGTAAGTGTAATCTTGCCTTTCATGTATTTGGTTAACAAAAGTGCGTCAGCAGCAGTCACTTTACCGTCGCCATCTGCATCCCCCATAACAAACGCTGTGTACTGTGCAGTATACGTTACATTCGTTGTTGCTGTGGAGGCACCTACTTCATGACTACTAAGCTTAGTGATGCCACCATCGCTGCTCCATCCTGCAAAATGGTACCCCTTAGCAGGCGTGACTGTCGGCACGTTTACTGGATGTCCGCCAATCTCTACCTGCTCGCTTGAGCTATCAATTGATCCATGTGCCCCTGGTAAATAGCTAACCGTCACGACCTTCGGGGTAGTGTCACTGATAGTCACCACCAGCTTCTGTGAAGCTCCTGTACTAAAGATGAAGTTCAGGTCTATTGTTCCTTCTGCTTGTTTGGCCAAATACTCCTTACTGATCGTCACAGTACCCGCAATAATCTTGTAATCGTTGTCCAATACGAGCTTCTCGGCGCCATTTTCGATTCCAGTCAATTCATTCCCATTGAAGACGACTTCTGTTTCAATATCCTTGTAATCTGCAGATAAACTGTTTTTGTCAAAAGAAGCGGTTGTAGGATTGAGCGTGCTGTTCATAACCGATTTTCGCAAAATAAGTCCATCCAAACCTATCACTACATCCTCGCTTCCGCTTGAGATGCTGCCGCGCAGGTCAACCTTTGTCCCGCTTATTTGCTTGGTCCAAGTGATACCATCCGGTGAAGTAAGCAGGACTCCAGAGTTCCCAGTAACTTTAAATCCATTCCTGTCATAATTTATGCCTTGGAGCACACTATTTACCGTACTCGTTACAGGACTCCAGTTTTCCCCGTTGGAAGAAGTGATGATTTTCCCGCTTGGTCCAACGGCAACAAACAAACCGTTACCGTATGCGATGTCATATATATACCGTGAAGAGTCACTCGGTTGTTCCTTCCATGTAACCCCATCAGGCGATGTCACAACTGTACTGCCGCCTACGGCAACATATAAACCATTACCGTAACTAATATCCGTAAGCGGAACTGACACTCCACTTGTTCGGCTCGTCCAAGTTTCACCATCCGGTGAAGTCATTATTTTGCCAAAAGCCCCTACAGTCACATATTGATGATCACCATATACGCTATCCAAGAGCGCTCCATCATCTAATAGTTTCTCTGTCCAAGATACTCCGTTAGATGAGGTCATAATAAGCGCAGTATTTGAGAGTCCTGAAAGCTCTTTATAGCCTACGGCTATGAATTTCCCGTTACCATAGCTAACACTACTAATATAATCTCGTTTATATGGAAAAACTGCCGTTTTTCGGTTCACCCAATTTTGTCCGTCTTCAGATGTGTAAATTGCACCTATCAGACTCGTCGATCCTATCATTTCATAACCAGCTGCCACAAACATGCCATTGCCATAAGTCAGACTTTCAAGACCTGCAGCTGTTCCCTTCAACTGGTCTGTCCAAGATATTCCATTATTAGAGGTTAAGATCACACCACTGTAACCAACAGCAAAAATGAGACCATCCTTAGCAAAAACACCATTAAGATCTTTGATAGTACCTGTCGTTTGAACTGTCCAATTTGTTCCGTTAACCGATGTCACAATGGTGCCTCCTCCACCGACTGCGACATATAAATTATTGACGCTGTCATAAGTCACTTTGTTAAACGTGACAGAGGAATTGCTGGTTGCGGGTGTCCAACTGTTACCGTCACTGGATGTGGCAATCAAACCACCTTGACCAACAGCTACGAATTTGTTGTTGCCATAAGTTACTCCGTTAAACATATAGGTATTGTTGACTGTTGCTGTGCTCCAAATTGTTCCATCGGCAGATTGGATCACAGATCCTCTTTGCCCGACACCAACAAATTTATTCTTGCCGTAAGTAACACTCATATGATATGTACTGGTTACCGGCTGCCCCGTCCAAGTTATCCCGTCTGTGGATGTCATAACAATTCCATTGGCCCCTACTGCTAAAAACTTCCCGTTGGCAAAGACAACACTAGTTATAGCGTAAGAGGTGATACTCTGTCTCTGTGTTTTCCACTGAGTCTCACCATCTTCTAGTGTTACTATCAAACCACTTGATCCAACTGCGACAAATCTACCATTACCGTAAGTGATACTTGCTAGGTTGGAATTCACTGCCTGTGGATGGTCCGAGACCACCCAATTCTTTCCGTCAGTGGATGTAATAATGACTTGATTACGTCCCACAGCAACAAATTGGTGGTTGCCATAGGCTACATCACTGATCGAATTAGCCGTAGGGAATGGACTCACCTGCTCCCATTCGCCAGAAACAGCTTGCGCATAATTCGGCGTCATGAACACCACCATTATCAGGGATGCAAGTACCATCACTAGCCCCCGTTTTAAAGTTTCCATCTTCTTACCCCCTATGCCTAATCTTTCTCTAATTAATGGATTGTTAAATTTTCTTCCCGACTCGTTAGTTTCCTTAGGCCATTTTTGGTTCAGTGCTCCTTACAGTTCATGTTCCCCCTCATGTGCATTTCAATTAGTAATTTCACGTAGATTATAAACTACGATTCTGAACCGATTCTGAACATGACGTTCTCATCTTCCAGCCACCCATCAAAAAAAGCCATGGAATGCATTCCCATGGCGCTTGCTCAAATGATATCAAATCTGAAATCCGCTTAGCTCTACTTCATTAATTGTTCCCATACACGGTTCAAATAGATGAGTATTGTATCCTCTTCAGATACCTCATCCCCGTTAAAATACTTCTCCGCGCGCACAAGAACCGCACCATCCTATTCCAGCATAAAATGGGGCTCAACATGAGCACTCTCTCCTATTTCAATTCTTCAGTTTGGCTTGGATGATCCAATGAACTGCATCTAAAATATCTTCTGCTATGTAATCAGGTTCTGTTTCCTTCCACTTGTTTCTGTACGTTGTTAATGAAGATTCTCCCCAGCCTGTTCTTACAAGAACCTTCATGGCTCCTACTGCGTGAGCTGCAAGCATATCCGTATCACCTACGTCACCAATAACGATACATCTTGATAAATCTAAATGATGTTGCTGTGAAGCCTCTAACAACATGCCCGGTTTGGGTTTACGGCAGCTGCATTCTTGTTCATGTGGGCAAATATAGGATTGATCGAATCCGTATTCATTAAATTGTTCTTCAAACTCTTGGATCGTTGCCTCTCCACGCGATATCCGATACTGATTCGTTATAGCAAATACCTTAATTCCATTTCTCTTTAGAAGTGCTATAGCTTCTTGTGCATTAGGGTATAACTCAAAATCTCTAGGATGAATAAAGTGTCCTGTGCCACCGATGGTTCCATCTCTGTCCATAAAAACAGCTTGTATGTCCAAATTTGGTTTGATCATGGTTTATTCCTTTCTCCGTTAACTACCGGAATAAAATCATGTTATTTTTGCATTTCTTAATGGCGTTCATGCTGATTTTCCAAGGAATACAACGGAAGAAATCAAGGATGTAGAAACTGCTTCTTCAATAGAGCATAGATAACCGTATCCACAAAGTGATTTATTTGAAAATATTTGTTTTGGTGATTTTTCAATCGTAAGTGCTATTGGTAATATCAGCACTGAGTGTCTGTAAAATTGTTTTCTTCCTATCAACTGTCGATATGAAAAATTCCTGCTTGATTCCTTCTCGAAATATTTCTTTATATCTATGTCTACCCATCTGATCAAACCGCTCTTGAACTCGTGATACATGCTCTTTATCCAATTTAATCTTCGTTTCAATCTCTTCATATTGTTCAATCGTATCGTATTCCCACATAGCAAAAATCTCACTCGTTTCGTCATCGATAAAGGTATGCCATCTACCAATTAGTCTTGCTCCGTATTTCAGTTGCGAAGGTAGTAGGATTTCATTAAATAAAGCATTAAACTCTGTAACAAATGAAGATGCTAGAACATAGGTTTTTCTCCGATATATCATTTTCGCACCTCTCATGTAAATTTGTTGCTTGTTAACAATTGTTAAGGACTTATCTATTCAAGTCCATCAATTCTTCTCTTGCTGCTATAAGCCAGGGATGTACTAATTTAAGCTTGGAACGTTGTTCCCATACTTGGTTCAGATAGATGAGTATTCCATCATTGAGTTTGGATTCATTTACTTTATCTCGTATCTCTTGCAGGTAACTATGCTCTCCTGGTAAATTCCAAGATATCTTGTCTGAAATGAAAAGTACTTTATCCAGTAAACTTGATTGTGGTTTAAACGTGGTATGACATTCGATTGCACTTAGTATTTCAGGATCGTTGATATGGAATATTTCTTTTGCCATAGCTTTAGATAACTTCTGGTGAATGATTCTATCATACTTATATTCTTCATCCATGATTTCGATCGATAATGCCTTCGCCAGATTTAACATTTCACTAATTGGAACCACATTACTAATATCATGTAATAACCCCGCTTGTTCTGCCTTTTCAGGGTCGGCTCCAAATAATCCAGCTACTCGTTTGGCTTCTGCGGCAACGTCTAATGTGTGTTTCAGAGTTTCTTGATCATTATGTGCTTCGAAGAAAGAATGAATATTTTGACTTAGATCACTGGATAATTCCACATTCAATACATATGGCTTAAGAATTGGATTCATGTTTTGACCACCTATACGTTAATTTAGCTAACAGTCCATCCCTACACGATTAGTGACATTTACCGATTCCAATCACTCGATAACATACTATATGTAACAATATTCTCATAATGATCATGAAGCCATTGCGCTTCTCTAGAAATCCCTTCATTGATGAAATCAACCCGTTCTGGTATCGATCTGCTTTTAAGGTTAGTTTCTGCACATTGTATAATTACACGATTTAATTTCATTTCATTGAATAAGACATCAAGTAGCCTTGTGATGCTTTTTGAAACAATCCTTTGACCTTCCGCTGACGCCGCTAAAAAATACCCAATACTAGTTACCTTATTTCTCCAATCAATATAATGTAATGCGATCATTCCAACCAGTTTACCATCGAACCACAAGCCAGCATCAAAGCCATTCTGATCTTCATAATTTTGTTTCCACATCTCTATTACTGGATCTAAGTCTTCTGGGGATTGTCGCTTATCCACCCATAGCAACCATTCTCGAAGATACATTCTGTTCTCATCAATTAATGTGTACAACTCATCTTTTTCTTGCGGTTTAATTAAATTGATTACTATCGATTCATTCACTTGAAATGGAAACAAATTAATCCCTCCATCAACATCAATCTAGAGTCGATCAAATGACATGTAGAGCAAATATTATGTTAAGCGTACGTTTCTATTTAGTTCATTTCAAACATATTCATACTTATCGTCGATTCTTATATATCCATTTATCTGATCTAGCCTTCTATTAAATATTCCTGATTTGTTGTTAAAATTCCCTTCTGCCGTTATGACCTTATCCTGTTCAAATCTTAGCACCACTCCGATATGATCATTCGGACCATTCCCTACGATATTGTCGAAAATGATTAGGTCCCCTTGTGTTGGAACGAAAGACCTGTCATTTATATGATGATAAAAGCCATAAAACTGACTCCATTCTAACCACGCTTCCACCCATGCAAAATTACGTGTGACGGGTTCTGAATATCTAACGGGTAAATTCACACCAGCCTGAGTACAGCAATGGTATACAAATGCAGCGCACCAATCGAAACCTATGCTTTTGTCCTCCCTGGGAAAGCATCTCAAGATTGGTTCCAAATCCGGACCGCATTTCTTTTCATTTCCGATCAACGGCCTTGAAGCTATCTCTTCAGCTATTTCAGCAATTATCATTCTTCTGTTCATTTTGCATTCTCCTATATAAGTTCTATAATTGCGCTGCCTTTTAGCTTCTCGATACCAGCTCCGTATGTAATTTTCTGTTTTTCCCCACCAGTGAACAAAAATACGCCTCAACCTGAGACTTCTCTTAATCTTAGGTTAGGCGTTTGTGGTTCAAACTTTATTTTATTCCATTTTTATACATGTAGCAACCAAGAATTTGTACACCTAAACATTCTCAACGTGCCACAATACGTTGAAATATGTCCATTCAAATCTCTAGCTTCATCTGTATAGTTATTATCCTTTTTCTATCTTCTAATTTCGTGATTCTCATATCAATGGGTTTAAATCCATGCTTGTGATAGAATGCCAGTCCTCTTGAATTCGTACTATGACATGATAATAATAAATTCTTAACTCTATAAATCGATTTAGCCTTCATTATCATCGTCTCTAACAAATACGAAGAAGCAACCTGTCCTCTAAAATGCTTGGATACAATAACGTTGCCTAGCCAACATACATCGTCTTTATAATTATACAAATTGGCATAGGCTATAACTTGATCTGACTCTTTGTGAACTATCACTGTAGGTTCGTATCGATTCTCAAGAAGTTTCACTATCTGATCTGGTGTTAGCGGATATTTAAATTGAGGACTAACATAGAACAATTCTTCATCTGACTGAGGGAAAGAGCTTATATCTTTTAAATCGTCGTTTATTAAAGACCTATAGGAATAGATGAATTCCATCTCCATTCTCGTTTTGAATAATTCCTGAGTCTTTGTTTACACATTCTTCTTAATATAGCTCATCGAAATGAACTCTAATTCCTGTTCTTCATACTTGCTCTTAAAATGAGTTTCTTTCACAAACCCAATCCGTTCATATACCTTGATGGCTCTCTCATTAAATGCTGCAACGACTAATTGATACTCACGACCACTAAATTGATTGTTCAAAAAGGAAAGAACCTCTGTTAGAAACCCCTTTCCTCTGCCGTTTCCCGTCAAGTCAGGCCTCAAGCCTAAACCAATATCTAACTTACTTCGATCTGTATAGATACCAGCTGCATACCCGCCTGGGACCCGTGCTGATTCGCCTACGCATATAAAACCAATTAGAGCATCGTGTTCATCTAACACGTAATAATATTCTTCATTCATCAACTCCAAAATGCTGTCCTCACCACTATCCATGTCATACATTGAATACGGATATTCGTACCTCCACTTTGAAATCTGTAAGGCTCTATCCTTGGTCATCGGGTAAAAATGGTAACGTGACACTTTTCAACCCGCCTTCCTTTTAGTAAATATTAAGTACACTGCTGAAAATTCACTTCAATTCCTTAGCAAATACGAATTCATCCTCCCGGTCATAACCTGCTTTTTCATATGTTTTTATCGCCTTCGTATTCCTCTTTCCTGTCAAAATTTTGATGTGTTTGACTCCAGAATGATTAAAAATCCCTTCCAGTCGTTCAATCATCATTCCAGCCAATCCATTACTTCGCGCAGATTCTTGTATGTACATCTCAGTGATCTCAGCCTGATGCTCTGCATAGCAAAACGACTTATAGATCTGTCCGCAAGCAAATCCAACGACTCGCTCTTCCATTACGGCTACTACAATAACTTCTCTTCCATTTAAAAGGTCCTTCTCCACCTCTTCCCGGCTTCGACGAACTCCATTAAATTGATCATTCAATTCTATCAAAAATGGTACATCTTCCTTCACGGCTTCACGAACGAGCAAATTAGGAATAGACAATGTAATACCTCCTGATCATGTTATAGAACTTGAACTATCATTCATCACTAATAAGATCAGACAAAGAACATTCAAACACATGAAAAAAGGTGCCTTCCCCATATCCGTCCTTCACTTCATGCAAATGAATATGTTGAAATCCATTTGTCCTAAGAATGTCTTCAAACTCCTTCATATCATACAATCGAAGAGGGAAGTTCATCACCTCGGTCTTTTCGATTTTGTCGTCTCTGACTAACTCATATTTCAGCTCCGTTACGAGCATGGATTGCTCTTTGTGATACTGAACTTTTTTGGATAAAACAATTAATTCATCGTTTACAACCTTCCGATCCGTTTCTCTCCATTCTGGAATCTCTTCCACGTCGTTTCCTTTTAACATAATCGTCAATAGAAGTTTCCCTTCAGCCTTAAGCGCAGATTGCAGATTGGCCAGGCTCTGGTTCACTAATTCACTGGGAAGCAGCGAGAACGATCCAAATGGAATCATAATCAGATCGAATTGGTCGGAGCTTACGAAATCTTCAATCTTTTGATAATATACATGAGGCTTCAGATTTAATCGGTCACCTTTTTCTCTACATACCTTCAGCATATCTTCGGATATATCGAATCCCTCTATTTGTATCTCACGCTGCATAAAAGGGATCAGCATCCTTCCGTTTCCACACATGGGTTCAAGCACACGCATATCTGTTCTGTCAACAAACGAAAGGTAAAAATCCAGCTCTCTACCTTCCGCTAACGATTTATCGCTTTCATATATCTTCGTACAAAGTTCTCCATAATAACTGTTCACTGATGTTCCTCCTTCATTAGATCATCCATCGCCTGAACAGCCAGTTCCAATGCTTGGATTCTCCTTATTAGAAGAGTTCTCTGAGGACTGCCTTCCTTAGCCTTAGCAAGTGAGTTGTCAATGGATGGCATTAAACCCGTAAGAACACTGCGAGCTTCAGTCACATCTCCCCGGGTATATAGATGAGGTTTGTGATTCCACACATTCTCCAGCATAGATAAGCCAATACGAAGAGCCTTGAGTCTCTTTTCTATTAAAGTTGTATTTGCCCCTTTCTGAGTCATCTGAGCCAGGGCATTTTCGGATTTAAGGATGGTTGATTGAAGGGATTGTATGGATTGCAATTGAATTCGTTCTGATACGTTTTCCATAATAGGACTGTCCTCCTTTCGCCACTGTCTATATCCTTGAATGATGTTGTAGATCAGCTATCAGGATTATAGATCTTGGGCGTATGTGTTAACCAGATTTCCAAATGTTTTGATATCCTCTAAATAATCATATCCTGCTGGATTGGGTCCGGTTTGATTATACATTCTTACCGCTACCGTTCTATACTCCGGAATGACAAGGCAGGCACAGCCGGTGATGCCCAAGGATTGAAAAGAACCGGAAGGAAGCTCATCCCCGAGCTCCGTCATAGCACGCGGCTCATCCTGCACAAACCAAAAGAAACCATTTCTCGGTAATTGGTGTTCGAGATCTGGAGGACTAATGATTGTCGTCGCTTGCTCAAAAACTCCTCTCGGCAGTATTTGCTGCCCATGCATGGCGCCCCTTTTCAAATGCAAATAACCCCAGTATGCCAATTCCTTGGTACTCACAAATAAGTTGGCTTCATCGCCTTGATTATCGTTATATTGTTCATTGAGGAGCCAAACTAACTTTTCATTCGGTTCCTTTCTCCAACCGGTATGACTAAAACCCATGGGTGTAAATACACGTTCTTCAAGTAGTTGAGATAGTGGCATCTGATATAATTTTTGAATGATCTTAATGAGCAGATTGACTCCAACATTATTGTATTTCCAGTCCGTCCCTGGCAAAAACAATCGATGATGCAGATCACCTAAACCATGGGTGTGTGTTAGCAGATGTCTTATCGTTGTGTTTCCCACTACCACGGTATCCACATCATCCAAATAGTCGGCAACATCATCATCTATGCTGCAAATCTTCCCTTCATATAAGGCAAGACTGATGGCAAGTCCTAAATATGTCTTTCGAACCGATGCCACATGAAATTGAGATTCCTCATCCACTAATCGACTGCCTGTGGAATTACGATGTACTCCTGAGTACCATTCATTCACGATTTGGTCATGATGAATAATGCAGGTTGCAGCTGCTGTAGCAGATAGCTCATTTTTAACCCGTAAAACATAATCATTTAGTTCATTGAATGTTGTATTCTCCATTTTCTGTAAGTTCAGCAAGGAGACTCACACCACCATTCTTCACTTTTATCTATCCGTTAGCTAGGTATGATTATGATGTTGGTCTATCTTCCTCCATATAATATCTACAATCTCACTAGTCTCAAGATGATCCGTTATCAGGTGTATTCCAAACTTATCATCCTTCAGAGCATAAACAACCTTCGGCGCTTGTTGATACTGCCAGCCTCCAAATTCATCTCCGCGTTTAGCTAACCGCTTGTATATCGTTTCTTCAGTAGCCACAAGCGAAAAATGATATACCTCATCGTCAATGGCTTTGAATCCGTTATAGATGTGGTTAAAGTTCTCTTCCTTATAAATGGTCATGGGAACGATTAGGTGCTTGTTATATTTCCGCCTTACTTCTACAGCCGTCTTCACGGTTAGAACTCTCCATAGTTCGATATCCTGAAAATCATCCGTGCGCTCATTCTCTTCCCAGCATTCCTCTGGAATGAGTTTTCTGATCATATAACCTATTTCTTCGGGGTCGTATATCATACTATTGTTGATCAAGGGTTGGAGCATCTTTGCAGCCGACGTTTTACCGGAACCGAACGCTCCATTAATCATAACAATCATATGATCACTCCTTTTCTAGAAGAGTTTAACTGCATTACTTTCTCCCTTGGTCATAATGAGGAATCTCGTTTCCTTCGACTAGACTCCGTATTCTTCGAATCTCTTCATCCACCAATTCCTGTTCAATAAAAAATCAATTTTAACTGGCATGATCATATATTGTTCATTCACTTCAATGGGTTCTCTTAAACCTGTATACACTAGATCAATATCTAACTTAAAAGGTTTGATTTTTCTTCCAACCTGACTTTCAAATTCCTGTACATAAGACAAAAGATTTGGCGCACCTTCCCAGTAGTTCATCGCCGCTTGGCCGCCCGCAGGCATGTTCCACCATTTAATAAATGAAGGCCACATATTAACCAGAACAGTCCTCACATCCTTATCTGCCATTGAAAATTCAGGGGCATCCAACATCAAACTTCTCTGGATTCCACTTTTAATTTGTCCTTTTTTATAGATACATTGTTTCCATAGCTCATTCCATAGCCCTTTGAACTTTTCATTACTTCGTCCACCATTAGAAAATTGACTCCCAGGCCACGTATCTTCTCCGAATTCATCTGTCAACAGTCCATGTGCACTTGCCACAAACATAAGAAAATTCAAATCATAATCTCCTGATATGCAAATGGTCCATGTATTGTTCATTCGGTGACCTCCCTTAATATCATGATAACTGGTAGTATATTGACTATTCGTTGTGCACGAGTCTGTCCGTAACATAGCAAATCATTGGAAGTAAAAAAGAGAAAAACTATAAATTGTAATGACTACGCTTACAAACTTCAGGAACTGCACAACGAATACAACTTCTCGCTCAAATATGTGTGCAGTTGCTCGGTTTAGGTTTAGTTTTTGATTGAAGCGTATACTTTTTTAATCTGTGTTGAGAATTTAGCTGCGCCTGGAATTCGTGTGCGTTTGAAATATCCGGTTAACAGTTTGGGATGATTTTTGACCAGATCATATTCAATAATGGTGTCAGCGATGACTGATCTTGTAAAACCCAAAATCTCGACTACTTCAGATTTATCCCCCTCATCAAGCTCCTCGCCTTCCCGAAATTCCCCATCAGGGTCATCGTCCAGCTGCTCACTGAATGTTAGACGAGCAACAACATAAGACATAATGTTTTCCTTGTCCTGGGCCAATTGCTCCATGATCCACTGAACGCATTCTTCCTCTGTTGGAGACGAGATGCCGAAGCCGTGCAGAGTATACATCCGTTCTCTAAAGGAATCCATTAATAACTCTGCTTCATAACTGGCATGTTCAACAAACTTGATATCTGGTTTAAGCTGAACAAGTTCAGCCGTAACATTTTTATACCAATCGCTTGTTAGGAATTCTTCTATTGTTTTCATTACTTCATTCTCCTTTCCTGTCCCCAGCTTGTACTTAACTCTTCAACACTCCGGAAATTCAAAACTCCTCCAACACTTTGGACTTATCCCCGTACACCTTATCCAGATGCTCTTCCCCCCAGTAACACAAATGGTCCAAGGCCGGTTTTAATCCCCAACCGTAGTCTGTTAACTCATATTCCACTCTAGGGGGAACCTCCGAATACACCTTTCTTTGCACAATTTCGTCTTTTTCCAAGCCTCTTAGCTGCGTCGTCAACATCTTTTGCGTAATTTCAGGTATCAGCTTCCTAAGCTCGGATGAACGTTTCCTTCCTGTCATCAAGTGGTAAATAATCAGAGGCTTCCATTTTCCACCCATTACTTCCAAGGCCGCCTCGACACCTACTTTATACTTTTTGGGAGCGCCAGCTTTATGGTCTTCTGTCAACGTATATCTCTCCTTCATCAGACTATATCCAAAGGCTACATCCAAGGTAAAACATGGCTGTTTCCTTCTTTTTCATGTATTATTTCAGCCCCACAATAAGGCACAATTCAGGGTCTATTTAGGGTACTTTCATGTTCCTATAGCACTTCAATCTTCCTATAGAACTTCAAAGTGCGTTCTTCCAGAATATATCATCCCTGTTTATAATAGCATCAGCCATGAAGCGTGGCTACCAAACAAGCGCTGTAGAAAGGTTGTGAAATATAATCATGAACGTATTAGTTGTTGTGTCTCATCCAAGAAAAGATTCCCTTACATTTCAGGCCGCCGATCGTTTCCTGCAAGGTCTTACTGAGGCTGGTCACGATGTTGAGATATTGGATTTACATGAGATTGGCTTCGATCCTATTCTCCGAGGCATGGATGAACCTGACTACACCCAACCGAATCAAATGTTTTCCCCTGAGGTTAAAACGGAGATGGAGCGATTGAAGAAGCATGATGCTGTGGCTTTTGTGTTTCCTCTCTGGTGGTGGCATCTGCCAGCCATGCTGAAAGGGTATGTGGATCGTGTCATGAACAACGGATTTGCCTACGGTTCGAACAAGCTTCACCATCAGAAGATCACGTGGATCGCACTTGCAGGCGTGACCGAAGAACAGATGAAGAAGCGAAACTACGATGAATCGATCACGAACCTGCTCAACGTGGGGATTGCAGATTACTGCGGCGTCTCTAACTCCAGCGTTGAATTTCTGTACGAGACGTTGGATGCCAAGCCTGAGCACTATGAGAACCTGCTTAACCAGGCGTATCAATTGGGACGGAAATATGATAAGGACATACGCTAACCATACGCAAGTCGGGTAATCGAAATGAGACGCACACGCATAATCAACCCAAAAAGGTCGCTCCGAAGAGCGACCCTGTCTGTTCTATGAATTATTTTACTGTCGAAAGAAGAAACTTCTCCAGCATGGTGACGTCAGTGATGCTATGGTTGCAAGCCGTGCTATCCATGCATACGTACTGGCCAATGGAAGCCAGGTTATCCGGCGAATGGCCCTTCGTCTTCACGTTGAAGAATCCGAGCTCCTGATGCCGATTACAGAACATGCAGTACCCTTTTTTGTTCGTAGCCGTAATCCGTCCCTCGATGCCGAGAAACTTCTCTTCGTACGGGTACACAATGAACAGGCGATTGGTAGCTATATCCGTCCATCTCAGATAGGTCGTACGTGCGTAATCGACCGTTTCCAGATCAGGCAGCTTGAGCTTCTTCGCCTTCGGAAACAGCTTCTGAATCTGCTTCGCCGACACTTGCGGGAATGGAATCAGGAATCCTTCCAACCGGTCCAGATAATCCTGCAGCTCATGCGCAGCCTCATAGGTAGATAACTGCTCCAACAGCTGCTTCTGTTCGGCAGTCAGCTCATCGAAGACTTCTATAGCATTCGTTACGGCCGTATAACGCACGGTTTCCAGGACTTTGCGATCCGCAACTGTACGCAGTGCTTTGAGCAGGAAATTGGCTTGTTTTGTGATCACATTGAATTGATAATTTTGAATAAATGGTGTTTGCATGGCTTTCAGCCCCTTATTTTTATTGGTAAAACAAATAAGGTGCAAAGCCTGCGGGATGATACGTTATGCTTCATTCAGGGCGATCGATGTTCTTCTCGTCGCGCCCTACACAAAGTCCGCCCCTAACAGGCTTTGCGTAAGGCCTTTCTAGCGAACGAGCAATCCGGCGCTGCCAATATTGCCACGGTATAACCCCCAATGCAATAGATATACCGGAATTATAACAGGACTCGGTTGCGTGGGCAACGGGATTCGTTATTCTTCATTTCAAACATGATGCAGTCTAAAGTTTACTAAATCTATATGGAATTCGCCTTTTATAAGTATGTCGAGCCCTAATAAACCGTTAATGTATGATATCTAAATGAAGTGAAATCTAACGGAATATCTTTTATAATAAAATCGCCTACCTGTATTCCCTCGTAAAAAGCAGCCCTCTCTATATTCAATCTTCATTTATAAGTTTCTCCTTAGACCTACATTCTTCCGTACCTTAACAATAACTGTGTCTTTGGAGGTATGGTAGACTAAGGTGTTATCTCGGCTATTTAACAATTCACGGGTAGCTTCCTCATCGCTTACAGGACTAATTATAGCGACCTCATCTATAACTTCTTGACTCTCTGTCTCTTCAGAATGAAGGATTTCAAACTTCACAAACTGGTTTGGGAAAATCTGCTGAACCTCTTGCCATTTCACATGCATCCCTCCAATCATTCTGATGGTTTTATTATACGATGCAGTACATCTCAGCACTTACCGGAATCTCACTTAGTATCTCTATATTCACAATTAAATGCTGATCTTTCTTTCAACATCTACTAATTCTTCGTAGTTATTTGAACCACGTTTTGGCCGTCATTGAATTCCCAATGAATCTCCTTACCATAGGCTTTACTAATGGCTCTTAGCGGTAAATAGACTCTTCCCTCCATCATTACAGTTTTACTCTTTAATTCAATTTGCTTGTCAAACTCGGTAAAGTGGCTTTCTCCCACCTTGAAGGTTAACCTGGGCTTGGGATAATCATCTATGTCTACATATGCAAAAATTACACTTTTGGTTTTGTTATCCCACCATATCCCTTTACCAGGCACAGCGAAATCTAGCACACTGATGATATAGACTGGCGAAACCAGTATATGACCCTCAGAGATGATATAATCAGTTCCTTCTACTAACTGGAAGGTCTGTTCGTCAATCTTTATCTCAATTGATTTTTGGTGAGCTTCGGCACCTGCTTCAGTCTTTATTTCTTTCTCATTAAGTACGATGTCGATCTTTTTTGGTGCACTTGTAGCTGTAAAAGCCATGGATCCGCTCAATAACGTCAAAGCAAGGGTAACAATCATCTTCTTCTTCACTTCATACACATCCCCTTATTAGTGAATGACTTACGCTCAGAACCATCTCCCATAGTACCATTTAATTCAAATTAAGGTAATTACATCTTTTTCAACTAAAAAAGAGCCACCTCCCTGGCCTCAGGCCAGTTCAGCAACTCCCTTTTCACAACCCTATTCCATCCGCTCCACGCGGCTACTCCTTCACAGCCCCCACCACAATCCCCGTTACAAAGTAACGTTGAAGGAACGGATATACGAGCAGGATGGGCAGCGCGCTAATAAAAATCTGGGACGCCCGAATCGTTCGCTGCGACAGGTTCGCAATCGCTTCCGGATCAAGCTTGGTCATGTCAGCCTGCACGATGATCGTCTGCATGAATGTCGCGAGCGGCAGCTTTTCCGAATCACGGATATAGATGATCCCGTCGAAATATGCGTTCCAATGACCAACCATCATGAACAGAGACACGGTGGCGATCACAGGCACGGAGACAGGCAGATAGATTTTGATAAACGACTGAAAGTGTCCTGCTCCATCGATAAATGCCGCCTCCTCCAGATCCTTCGGCACCGTGCGGAAGAAATTCAGCAGCAGGATAATATTGAACACCGCGACGAGTCCCGGCAGAATGAGTGCCCACAATGTGTTCATCAGCCCGAGCTTCAGAATCAGGATATACCCCGGAATGAGGCCTCCGCTGAACAGCATCGTGACGACAAAATACCACAGATAGAGGTTACGTGCGCGGAACACACGTGTCTCCTTGGAGAGCGCATAGGCAGCAATCGTATTCACGATGAGTGCAAGCCCGGTTCCCAGCACCGTCCGTTCCACGGACACCCACAGGGAGGACAGGAAATTGGCGTTATCGAACGTCTTCGCATATGCTTCGAGCGTAAAACCAATCGGCCAGAATGTCACCAGACCGGCATTCGCAGGTGCGGACGCGCTAAGCGATACCATCAGCAAGTGATATAGAGGCAGCAGGCAGAGCAGCGAAAGGATGGTCAGGAACACATTATTGAAGATGCTGAATATGCGATAGGGTAGCGTTTTATGATACATGGCTCGTCATCATCCTTTCTAGAAAATTCGGTATCCGGCGAATCGGTAGGCCAGTCGGTAAGAGATCACGATGAGGATCAGACTGATGACCGATTTGAACAGATTCACCGCGGTAGCGAAACTGAACTGCCCACTCAGCAGACCTTCACGATACACGAACGTATCGATAATATCCGCTTGCTGGTAGATTAATGGACTATATAAGTTGAAGATTTGGTCGAAGTTGGCATTAAGCACATTCCCCAGTGCCAGTGTGGCGATTACGATTCCGATAGGAATCAGCGCCGGGATGGTGATATAAATCGTCTGCTTCCATCGTCCCGCCCCATCCACTTCAGCTGCTTCGTACAGTGACGGGTTAATGCCGGACAATGCCGCAAGGAAGATAATCGTGTTGAAACCAAACTCTTTCCAGACATCACTCGCGATAATCGTGAACCGGAACCAGTTGCCATCCCCCAGGAAGAAAATCGGCTTGATGCCAAATACCGAGACAAGGAACTGATTGAGAATGCCCGTCTGTGCCAGAATATCGATCAGGATACCGGACAGCGTTACCCAGGACAAGAAGTGTGGCAGATACACGAGTGTCTGAATGGTTCTTTTCAGCGCCATCTTCCGTACCTCATTAAGCAACAGTGCGAACACAAACGGTATGATCAGATTCATGATGATTTTGGAGCAGGCAAAGAACAGCGTGTTCCACGTAATCTGCAGGAAATAATCATTTTCCCACATGTACCTGAAGTGCTTCAGTCCCACCCATTCCGAACCCGCGAATCCAAGCGCAGGCTTGTAATCCTGAAACGCCATCAATATACCCGACATCGGAATATACGAAAAAATAAAAACCATAATGGCCGCCGGCAGCACCATGAAGTGCAGTACCCACGGCTGTTTGTAGCGTTTCTTTCTCTTCTGTTCCAGCTTGTTCCCCACATTCGCCTGTGGGACCCGTTGACCCTCCATTTTAGCCTCCATAGTGCCCTTCTCCTGTTCCCAAAAAAAGTTTTGTGTGTTAATGGGGTTCTCTGCTATAAATAGTATCAGGCCATTCTGAGCTCTGACTATATAACATTGTTAGGCCGGATAGGGTTTTGTTAGGAATCTGGTGGATACCAGCCTCTACGAACACGAATATGAAGGAGACTTTTTATGCATATATGGAAGCGCTTTATATTATTCGAAAAAAGGACCCGTTCCCGCTTCAGCCTGTTTGCCAAAATCAACTGCTTAATCGTGTTGCTGTTCATCCCGATTATTATCATGTACACCTACTCGAACAACGTCACCTATAACGTGGTCAGCAAAGAGCTGCAGATCTCGAATACGAAACAGCTCACGTTTCTAGCCAGTCAGATCGATTCCCGCATTAATCAGATGATGGATTTCAGTCTGATCCTTTCAAGAGACCCCAATGTCCGCGCATTTAATGGTCTGAACATTTGGGATGATCGGTATGATCAGATGCAGACCCGCTATGCCATTCAGGAGAAGATGGTGCTCCAATCCGGCGTCACAGATATATGGAACACCCGATATGCCGTATACTCACAGCAGAACCAGGATGTTATCGCCAACTACAATCGTTCATCCGGCTATGATGAGGATTATCTGAAACGGAATATGAGCGGACAATGGACATACGGGGATCAAGGGGCGGAATCGCAGGAAGGCATGCAGTCCTTTTACTGGTTTTACACTGATTCCTTAGCCCAACCGGGGATGTTGACCGGCAGCAATCTTGTCATTGAGGCCAGCTTCAGTTATGAGAATATTCAGAACATGCTCGATACGTACAAGGCAGGTGGGCAGGGAGATCCCTTCCTTTATCACAAGGGCAATGCCCCCATTATGAATCGCAGCGCGGACAGTCAGTTATCGGAGGAACTTATTCAATATCTGGATACACACTCCCTGGAGGATACTACACAGGACGTTGTGAAACTGAATGGGAAAAAGTATCTGGTGAGCGCAGTCAAATCATCCTATCTAGATTGGCATTTGGTCGACGTGGTCCCGCTATATCAGATCTTGCAGCCGATTTCACTCAGCCGAAATTTGTTCTATCTCTTTATGACGCTGCTGTTTGTCGTGGGCATATCCGCTTCGATTCTGCTGTACAGAAACATTCAATTTCCGATCAAAAAGTTGATACAGGGCCTGCGCCGCGTGCAGCGCGGTGACTATTCCGTACGGCTGCATAGCAAGGATCAGAATGAGTTCTCATTCCTGTTTCATCGATTCAATGATATGTCTCACCAGATTCAAGATCTGATCGAGAATGTATTCCATGAGAAAATCAGAGCCAAAGAAGCAACGCTGAAGCAGCTGCAGGCGCAGATCAATCCCCATTTTCTATATAACTGTCTTGGCTACATCATCAATATGGCCCAGATGAAGGACGAGCAGGCCGTCGTGTCCATGGCGCATAATCTAAGTGCATATTATCGGTACACCACCCGCATGGAACGGGAGACGTCCTCGCTTCAGGACGAGATCAAGCTGCTCATCAACTATCTGGATATTCAGAAGCTGCGCAATGGACGAATTGAGTATCACATCGATATCCCTGAAGACATGCTTGCTCAGTCTGTACCGCGACTAATGCTTCAGCCGATGGTCGAGAATTCCGTCATACACGGTGTGGCGAAGTCCTATTCATCCGGGGAGATTCGCATTACAGGGGAGAGCGTAGATGGTTTCGGCAAAATCTATATCGACGACGACGGCCCCGGCTTAAGCACAGAACAGTACGAAGCGCTGAATCTGAAAATGCAGGAGCCACTGCAGGAGGAAATGGGCTGTGGTCTCTGGAATACGAATCAGCGAATCATGCATCTGTTCGGCAGCCAGTCCCACCTTCAATTCGGCCCATCCCCACTTGGCGGATTCCGCACCGAAATCGTCTGGGAGATGCCGAAGGAGGGTAAAGATCATAAATATTAAATACAAGCCGAGCTGTTTCATTTGAACAAACATTCACACGTGAACGTAGAGGACAGAAAAAACCTGAAGAAGCGAAGCGTTCGCCTTTATCCCCGGATTTTCACCTTTACAAAGTAATTCATAAAAATCTGGGGGTAACAGCGATCGGAAGGTTGTTCTGTCATCGGAGTGGCAAGTGTAAATGAGCCTTAGTTCAACCAACAAGGAGACGATACAATATGCAAATGATGATCGTAGACGATGAAGCACACTGGGTCGATAACCTGTCCATGACCAAGCCCTGGCACACCCTGGGAATCGAGCAAGTTCATAGAGCGTACTCCGCGCATGAAGCCTTACAACTGATCGACACCCACCCCATCGATATCGTGATCTCGGACATTCAGATGCCGGAAATGACAGGCATTGAACTGATCGAACGCATCCGGATCCGGGACAAAAAAATAAAATGCATTCTGTTATCGGGTTATTCGGAATTCGATTACGCCAAAAAAGCCATCCAGTACGAGGCCGTAGACTACCTGCTCAAACCCCCGACAGACGATGAATTAATGGGCGCCGTTCAGAAAGCCATCGATCAATTGAATCATGAATGGGAGCTCGTCAGTTCACTGAGTCGAACCCAGTTTACTTTACGAGAGAACCTGCCACACTTGCGCGGACGACTTCTTTTGGAGGCATTGCAGGGGCACCGGTTTTCATCCGGCGAATGGGAGCGGAAACTCACCAATTATGATCTGCCCTTTCACGCCGGGGACGCCGCACTCATGCTCGTTCGGTTGGATGAAGAATTCGGACATTATGACAGCCATGATCAGACCCTGATCGAATATGCCATTATCAACATGGCGGAGGAAATTATGGGTGAGTTTATGCACGTGTGGGGTGTGAAGGAGGAGCACGGGTATGTGGTGTTTTTACTGCAGCTGAAGGAACGGAATGACGATATTGGAAAAGAGACCATTCTGGAGAAGCTGTCCATTCAGCTTCAATCCAAAGTAAAACAGTTTCTGAAAGGCTCACTCTCCATTGTCATGACCGAGTGGTTCACCTTTCCGGATCAGCTCTATGATCGCTTCCGTCAGGCTTCCGCGTATTTCCGCCAGATCGTTGGGGACGAGCGCGAATTCGTCATGCGCGTCAGCGATGTGGAGACGCCTTCAGCTCAAGGTCCACTGGACGTGCTGTACACCCCGCCCACCTTCATCCATCTGCTGGAGAGTGGACAATGGGATGCCGCCGAAGAGAAAATACTCGCTGTCTGCGCAGAGCTGGATGAGAAATGGTCCGAATCGTGGGAGCATTGCATGGAGGCTGGTTTTCTCATCACGGCTTCGTTCACTAACCTCGCCCACCGAAACAAGCTGACCCTGACGAGCCTCATGGGCAGTGATATTGAGTATCTTCAGAGCGGAGAGGCATTCTCTACCATCGGCAAATTACGCAAATGGTCGCTCGGCGTACTCGCCAAGCTCAAGGAAGGCACGTCCAACGAGATCAAGGATATCCGGTCCGAGTATGTGAAGAAGGTTCAGGAGTTTACGGATAAAAACCTGCATCTGGATGTCTCTTTGCGTGTGCTCGCCGATCATGTCAATCTGCACCCGACCCATCTGTCCAAGATTTACAAGATCGAAACGGGCGAAGGTATCAGTGAATATATCTCACGACTGCGCATGGATCGGGCCTGCCACAAGCTGGTCACGACCACCAAAAAAGTATATGAAATCAGCCTGGAGATTGGCTATATGGACCCGGCGTATTTTATCAAAGTGTTCAAGCGTCAATTCGGCGTAACCCCGCAGGAATATAGAGACCAACATTAAACAGCATAATAGAGTCCTATCGAAACTAACAAACTCATATAGATGCCCTCCCGCCTGAATTGGTACAGTTACACTTGTAAAGATCATACACCGTAGGGGGATTGAACAATGATCAAATTCAAAACATGGTGGTCCTTGCTCATGGTCATCGCACTCATCACCATCACTGCGTGCGGCAGTGGCGATTCAGCCAGTCAGAATGGTACGGACGATACGCCGGCGACAGTCGGGTCAGCCGAAGCTGAAGCTGCTTTTGCCAAAGGAAAATACGACCCACCCATTGAGTTCAGTTCGGTTCGTATGCCGAAGAAATATGTGCAAGGTGACACCAAAGAGAACAACGTTCACGATCGCTGGATGCTCGAAACGCTGGGCATGAAGCATAAGGATTCATGGTATCCGGCTAATGACGATCAATACAGACAGAAGCTGCAGCTGGCCATTGCTTCAGGCGAGAAATTACCTGATTTCGTATCCGTTCCAACGAACGCGGTACTCACCAATCAGTTGATCGACTCCGGTCAATTCATCGCCATCGATGAACTGTTCGACAAGTACGCCAACCAAATCCTGAAGGATCACGCTGCAGCGCATCCCGAGCTGTGGTACCCGTTCACCAAGGATGGCAAGAGATACAACATGCCGATCCTAGAGTACACCGATAACGACGATACCCTGCTCTGGCTCAGAGAAGACTGGATGGAGAAGCTGAACCTCGAAGCACCTAAGACCATCGCAGATCTTGAGAATATCATGGACAAATTCAAAAACGAGAACCCGGACGGCCTGTCTCCGGATAAAGTATTCCCACTGGCGATCTCGCTGAAAAATAACACCAACACCTGGATGGGCTCGCTCGACTGGTTGTTCGGAGCTTACGGCACGATCCAGGAACAATGGAACAAAGACGCAAACGGCAATCTGGAGTACGGCTCCATTAATCCCGGTGCCAAACAAGCCCTTGCGAAGCTGAATGAATGGATGAACAAAGGGTATATCCACACCGACTCCGCGCTGTGGGACGAAGGCAAGTCTGCTGAAAGCTGGACTGCGGGTACAGCTGGTATCCTGCCTGGCGCAAACTGGGTACCCGACTGGCCTGCACCGGACCTGCTCAAGAATGTGCCTGGAGCGAAATACAAAGCCTACCCTATTCCGGCTGGTCCAGACGGCAAGATCGGTACAAAGTGGCAAAACTCCGGCGTCAACGCGAGTATCATGATCAACAAGGATGCGAAGCATCCGGAAGCCATTTTCCTATACTACAACTACCTGCTTGATAACCTGGCCAACCCGGCTGCGGGCAGTCCATATGAGTACGGCTTTGCCAAAGGATATGACTGGGACATCGTAGACGGTCAACCGACCAGTGACAAAGAGAAGATCAAAGACTTCTCCAACGAATTCCCGTTCCTGACTGGTCCGGCTCGTATTCCGGATCTGTACATGAAAACCCTCGTGAAGCTGGCTGATGGCGAGAAGCCCGAGACCCCATACGAGAAACAAATGGCCGAGTTCCGCAAACCTGAAAACTGGGCCGCTGCCAAAGTCGTGATGTCGCAGCTCGACATCCGCAAACAAAACTACTTCACCGGCGCAGCCACACCAACCATGGTCTCCAAATGGAACCTGCTTCGCCAGTCCGAGATGGAAACCTTCAACAAAATCATCTACGGCAAGCTGCCGATCGATGCCTTTGACCAATTCGTCGCCAACTGGAAATCCAATGGCGGAGATCAGATCACGCAAGAAGTGAATGATTGGTTTAAGTCGGTAAGTGCAAAGTAGGAATTTGATGTTGTGAAAAGTAAAGCATTAAAACCCGAGCCGAAGCGAGTTATTCACGCTTCAGCTCGGGTTTTTAAGTGAAGAACGGGGTCGCTCCCCCATAACTTATGGGTTCGCTTTAGTGGATCAAGCCCGTGCATGCTTACCAAGTTAATCTATGTAAGCATGCACGGGCTTCTCACACTGCTAAGTCCGTAAATCAACTAGCGTTAGTCAGATTCATGCCCTTTCTCCACCAACATCGACTGGCCTAGCAAGGATACCGTTAACTGAACACCATCTCGCAGCCCATGCATATACAACCGTTCATTCTCTATGCCTTTGCTAACAATGTAACGATTCTCCCATTCAGCATATTCAGTTGTTAGCTCAACATCCTTGCCAGCAAACAAAGCTTCAAATGCTTCGTTAGTTTCCCCACGTACCCGATTAAGTTCAGGGTCATGCTCGATTTGGGCAGATACCTCATCCAGCCTGGCCTGAATCGCTCGCTGCATCCACGGTGGAAAATCCATAGCTTCTCCTCCCCCACGCATTATGTACTTCGCTCATTAACGTACCACTCGGTTATGCTTCGCTTTCATTTCACTCACTTGTGCCACCAGTTCATCCACCCTTCGGCTCTGTTCCTGAACCGCGGGATTGTCCCACAACGGAATCGCTTGCTTCAAGGATGCCTCACCAAGCTGATTAAGCTTGCGCCGTTCCTCTTCCAATAAGTCAAGCAACCGGCTCATACTTGCACCTCTCTGATGGGTCTAAACTGCACTAGATGTTAGCAGTCATTTTAATGCATTAATCTTTTCAGAATGAAGTATATTTTCTCATTTCGTACTAATTGTACAAGAAAATATTAGTGTTTTAATGCGAATTCCGAATTAAAATAAACAACTGATTAATCTCCTTAACAGCGACAAAATGCTTCTGTTCTCCAAGTATTCTTTTTTCTCCTAACACAGTCTCTTTTGACCCCATAAGAGCAATTATTCTCTAAAAAAATCTGCATTATCGACATCAATACGCTGCGTTAAATTAATCTTTACACCATCAAGGAAAGGATACTCCATAGCGTGAAAATATCGTTATATCAAGTACAAAGCTAATTGAATACAGTTCTACTTATTTTTGTTTTCTGTTGTTCTCTTTCTTATTTTCAAATGTTTCTTACCATCTCTTAAAATTTTATATTCAAATACATCATCTTTTTTTAATATTAATTGGAATCTGCCCTCTGTTTCATAATCAAAATTAGAGAGGAGTATTCTTTCAGCATCTAATGACTTTATTATATATATTTTTCCATATTTCGAATGATTAATGTAATGTTTTTTTGAGTTCATAATCGCCAGAGTATATATAAGATAAATAATATAAGCCACTAAAAATCCAAGCATTAATCCGCTAGAGAGGATTTGCAGCATTGCGTTACTGTCGTTTTTATAATTCGATATCTTATCACCTGTATATTGCTCTAAAAAACTTAATATAAATACTGAACAAAATAAAGTTAATATAACGAATTGCGTAATATGTAGTATAATCTTTTGCTCATCAACTAATATTTGTTTTTCTATTTTTGGTTTTTTTATTAATGATACTCCTTTGATAATTGCAATTAATATTGCTACTATAGAAGTGAAGGTTAACGTTTCAGACAAAATATTTTGCATTTAATATACTCCTTTTTATGTTCTTTAGTTTAAAGGGCTTATGTTAAAGCGAGAATATTATATTAGATGACGTAATTACCAATACCTTTTCTGATTTTAATAACCACTTTGAAAATTCTTCAAGTTTGCTTTTACGTGAAAAAGGAAAGTAGGCTTTTTAGTAGGTGAAAATAAGTTTCATAGGTAAGATTCCCTACCTCATCCTCTTCTATTGCCGGTAAGGCAAGCACAAAAAATCGTTATTCCCTTTCCCATAGCGTTCCCGTATTCACATTTCCTGACGAACACCAGGTGAGTCTGGTTGGCTTCTGCTTACCCGAGATCCCACTGCCGGACGGTGGTCATATGCCTAATGTGTGAATATAATACTAGGAGAATTTACTTAAGTTACATACTTATTTAGAATCTTATCTAGATTAAACTACGTAGAGGTGATTTGATATTTATCTAAATCATAAATATCTTCAAGTACTTTCTCAATTATTCCAATACTATCCTTTACTGTTTTTTTAGTTGGAGTTTTTATTTCATGGGCCGCTGAATTTCCAACGTCTCGAACTTTTTGAAGAATCAATGCATGCTTCCAAAGAATATAGTCTTTCTGATAAAGTCCATAGATCCTACCTTCAAGACTTTGAGATCTACATTCTGTCATTCTGTCTTTTTGTAACCTTGGAATTTTATTGTCATCAAATAATGTGCCGTCAGTTACACCAACTTGTTTGCATATAGCTTCAATGAGGGTTCGTAAACCAAATGCACAAAGTAAGTAGTACTTTAAGTTGTAGACATAAATTATTTGATTGTACAATTCTAGAATATCCTCCGGAAGCTTTTCAAAATCTTTTGCATTTAGCTGTAGTGTAGGGAATGTTAGGATAGAATCCTCCGTTTTAGGCTTCTCTGGATATACAGTAACCTCTGTACAATATTCTCTCTCCCCAAGATGATTCTCTTCCCACATTTCCTCATCACCATACTCTTTGATGAAAGCAACAGTATCACATCCCATACACTTTGCAATATAGTAGCTTTCCTCCCATTGAGTATCTTCATCAATCCCAGATTTCCTCTTATATGGTTCTATAACCGAAGTATGATTTCTAACTCCATTACAATAGCTACAATATACTTTTGCAATAATAGTTTCACCCATATTATCAACCTCCATTTAATATTGTAAATAAAAATTGAAAGCGAAAATCTTAAACTCTTGGCAATTTCACCTAACCTTCCTGTATTCAGGACTCAGCGCATGCTGAGTATCCGGCGAATGCCGATCCAAGAGCAAATCCCAGCAGCGTGAATATTATGTTATATGACGTACTTGCCTTAAGTGTTGAATTATCTAATATTCCGTTAAGGTTTTTTAAAATCGAAAAATTTTGAAGTGTCTAATGCTATAATATTTTCTTCATTTACCCCTAAAGATTTTATTTTCTCTACGAATATACTCATATCTTGTGGATAGTGGCAGTATATATTCCAAATAGTATTTTCTTCTGTACTCTCTTTAATTTCGTTAAAGTACGGCATATCGACGCCACCAAGCGAGGTTCCAATAATATGAATTTGAGTAACTTGTGAAAGCTTCTTAAAAAAATAAACTAACGTGATAATTCTGATTAAATCGCTATATTAAGTTTGCCTAGGTGCTGAAT
>NZ_NPBI01000016.1:0-2680 GCF_002272715.1 Paenibacillus sp. 7516 | reverse complement strand
ATATTAAGTTTGCCTAGGTGCTGAATATATTATTTTTATAAAAAAGCTCAAGACTTGAATTTCGCCTGTCTCAACTCTTTTATTTAGTGTTAATAGTAATGTATTTTTCATAGCTTTATTGTCGCGTTAACTACTTAGATTTTCATTTATCCAACTAATTATATGCGATGCTGGTATTACAGGAATAGGTAAATCTTCTAACGTAGCTAAAGTTAAAGAGCTTGTAACAAAAACCCCTATAGGTTTTTTTGGGGGGATACTTTTGTAGTTTGGTACCTTCAGATAAGCTAATACTGAAGTCCAATTCTCATAAACATCGTTTATCTTTTTGTCAATCTTGTATTGAAAAGAATCTTTACCTTTTTTTGTGAAGCTATTCAAATCATTACTCAAAGCTTTGACACTTGTCTTTAGTGATTTATTTTTGCATTCTATCAAAAAAAGTGTCTTTGAGTAGTAAAATAAAATATCAATTTCTCCATAAAAAGAGATGAAATTTTCTGTATTCAAAATTGGAATACCTTTGTCTTTCGGTATACCCACCTTTAATATGGCTTCTGGAAAAAAATCAGCGAGCATTTTAGAAACTTGATTTTCGAATTCTATATTTTGAGATTTATGCGTAGCTTTGAAAAGCTCACGTTTTAATGGACCCTCGGGTAGGTTGCCCTCCACTATATCTATATACAATGTATTCAAAGAAAGTGCCAAAAATTGTACTGGGCAACACATCACCCCATTTTCCAACTGTAACAAGCAGTGATTAAGAACTTTGTTTTTCCTAACTTTTGTAGAATAAGCATATTCAAATCCATCCCCTGTGTTTAAGAGGTAATCTATTAGCTTAACTACTTCAACCTGTGACCGATTAAAAATCTGCATAAACAGAATTTCGAAATATTTTTTACTGCCTACTAAAAATTCATCTCCTTGTTTAAAAATTGAACTTAGTTTGAAAGCTGCTTCGCTGATCTCATATAATGTTACACCTAAATGTTCCAAACATTTTTCATCAAATATATTTTTAGCATCTAAAGAGATTTCTTTTTTTAACTTATGTCCCATACTTTCAAGATAAAGCTTCGCAAATTTATCATGGTCAATAGAATAAGTTGTATACATCCTACCAGTCTTATCAATCAAAAGTGATTCACCTTTCTTCACATTTTCAATTGATGTTTCACGATCTTGTATTAGTTTATAAATTGCTCTAATTATAGAGAAAATGTTTCCAAAGATGTGAGCATTAAAAGGCTCATTTTGAGAAAACAATTTCTTAGATGAGTGATGAATCAATTCAATCGCATATTGTAAAGCATATTTGTCAAGACTCAATTGACCTTCCCATTCTTTGTATAGGCTTTTATACAATTCACTAAAATCATATTTTCTCTGCCATTCAAGACTTCTTAACATATCTCTAGAAAAATTGTCAGTGACTTCTTCAATAAATTTATCTGACGTATAATTACCAGACCACAGTACACATGCCCCTGTAACGTGGAAATTATACTCTAACACGCCAATTAGAGAAACCAGATATCCCTGAGGATTTTTACCTATATAATAGTTTAATTGATGGATTAATTGAGCCATAATTTGATCGCAAATATTATTTATTTCCATGTGTGTTGAGTACTTAGTATCAAAGATATTCATATTTTCAAATAAATCTTTAAATACTTGATCTTCATCAAATCCTACAACATTAAACAGCTCAGGTTTCATCATCACAATTTCATTTCCTGTATACAAAGGATATATTCCAAAAAACTTACGTCTTAATTCCATATTGTAAATAAGGTGAGAATTACTTTGAAAAATATCAATCATATTTTTAATATCATTACATTCAGCACATCTTCGATATTCAGAATCGTTTGATAGCATACTGAGTTGAAAAGTCTCTTTAGCTACTGCGCAATTTACGCAAACCATATAAACTTCACCAAACCTTTTACTTTATTTCTCCAAGGTATTTCATAATACGAATTTTAAAACAAACTATAAGTATAGGCTACGGTCAGCAGTCGCATATCACGTTCCTGTATTCATGACGTCCCGTGAAGCAGGATGTTTCTGCTGGAATAATTCCTTGAAATACTTCCAGCAGACCAAAGCTCAGTAAGGATCCGCTGCTTGAATATCATGTTATACGAAGTTCTTCTATGCTCTTAGTGTTTTTTCTTTTAACTCATCTATTAGATCTCCATAAAAGATTTTGGGCTTATAAGCTTCACTGTACTCTTTCAATGCCTTATCAATGTTCCAAGCATGTTCCATTTTAGAGAACACTTTTGCATGCTTCCACGGATAAGTAATTATCTCAGCAATATTAACAGGAACTCCAAGTTCAATTAACTCATCACTTGTTGCTTGGCTAATATCAGTGTATTTCTTTGATACATTACATACGAACGTTAAAGGAATTGACTTTAACCAAAGCGACATTTCCCATCTCTCAGGAGCGTTCGTTACTAAATCAGTAGACATAGAAACTAATTCTACATAATCGGTAATTGTATTTTTCGTTACGCCATCATCAAGTAACACTGTTTTATATTCATATATGTTACCTATTTCTAATTTTGAAACAATGTCGTCTTTAGATTCTTTACTTACGAAAAAATATTTCATTTTATCATTATCTGCTAATAAATATTCACATCCATGTTCAATT
>NZ_NPBI01000015.1:0-1292 GCF_002272715.1 Paenibacillus sp. 7516 | reverse complement strand
TTATCATTATCTGCTAATAAATATTCACATCCATGTTCAATTGCTATTAATTCTACATTTCCTAAATGTTCAATTCTAGATTGCTTGCTCCATTTAGGATCAATCTTGATTTCATATATTAGTTCAAGTTGTTCTTGTTGCCACTTGAAAATGATATTTGATACGAAAGAATAACAAAATTCTGCATCGTCTTTAATCCAAGGTCTTTGCATTAATGCATTTCCGAATGATTTGCTTTATATTCAGAAGGAATGTGTGACAAGTAATCATCAAATTTATTAAATAATCTTGAGTCGACTCCAAGTCTTTCAAGCTCATTGCATTTTCGAAGGCATCACGACAGGCGACAATTGCTTCAATATATTTTTTTTGTTCAATCAGCTCTTCAGCTGTTAATAAAAATTGCTTCAGATGCGAATTAGTAATCAAATTTGACAATTTGATCTCAGAGTATCTAGTGTCAAATTTACTACTCATGACTTTGTTAAAAAATCTTTGGCTTATATTAATGAATCTTGATATATCAGTCGCTGGATCAACCATAGCATGTTGAACAAGATTTCTTAATTGCCTTAATAATTTGATTTCTGACAGATATGGCAGCTCTATCGAATACTTCTCTTTCAGAAATTTATTTATTTCACCAGCAAGTTGACCAAGTTCACAAGTTTCTAAATTTTTTCCCGTGATATCTTCAAAATCAACATGTCTTATAATTATTCTGAGAATATATTCAATAGAATTATCCAAATTGTGAATGGCTATCATTCTATCAAACGAAAGATTATTAGCACCATCGAACCGATTTCATATTACTTTTTTTCTTTTTTCTCAGTTAATAGATCTCCAATTAACTTATTAAAATTTAAACCAAAACCCATAATGTTAGGTTCGAGCATAACATATTCATTTAATTTACCTAATATCCTCTTCACTAGTGATGGTTCAAATTCTTTCTTTGAGTTAGTTTTATTGAGTAATTCATGTAAATTTATTACCAACTCATTTATAATGTCGCTAAAGTATTTAGAATCGAATTTCAATTGTTTCAGCTCATTTAATACCCAATTAACTTTCTCTACATTTTGTGTACTCATTACATTTTTCGCATATATAATTAATAGATCTATCTTATTTTCGTTTGAGATCGAATTATATTCTATCGCTTCTAGCGCCTCAATAGAGGTATCAAATTCAGCTCTTAGATAGTAAATTTCAGCAACAAAAATTCTTGCTAATGATAACTCATCTAGTTCCAAGCTCTTATTATAATAGCTTAACGCTATATCAAC
>NZ_NPBI01000014.1:0-2109 GCF_002272715.1 Paenibacillus sp. 7516 | reverse complement strand
TAGTTCCAAGCTCTTATTATAATAGCTTAACGCTATATCAACTTCATTTAAAAACAAATAAACATCTCCAATATGAGAATATAATTCTGCTCGTCCAGATAGGCTTAATTCATCGGTTTCTAACATAAGTTCAAATAATAAAATAGACTTCTTATGAAGACCTTCATTATCAAGCAATTTGCCTCCAAGATGATAAATATTACCAAATTGGAAATAATCATAAGGTTCAGAGATATCGGTAAAATTCTCTTCAGCAATAGATATTGCTTGCGAAACTAGTTCTTTCGCTCTTTCAAGATCGTTAATTAACAAAAATTGAATTGCTTTAGCTCCATAGTATTGCAATTTACCCGCCACTTTTGTTTCCATATTTATCAATTTATCAACAATTTCTAACCTCGTCGAAAAAGACAATTCATCACTCATGAGATCTAAATACATCTGTAAAAAATCCAAATCTCTTATCTCTTCGTAAGATAAATTGACTAAAAGCTTCTTTGCATCATCACCATTGTTATTAAATATATATTCCCAAGCAACTTTGTAATACCTGAGACGGTTATGCCAGTGCTGATTGTAAAAAAGTTCTCCTAATCTATCTAAATTGCTAATAAAAGAAACTTGAGTATCTCCCATACTAATAATATACATGAGCTTATTCAGCAACTCTGAAAGTGCCTTTATATCAATGTCCAGTACTATTTTACCCCGTAAAGGGTCTATAACTAAGAGAAATTCTGTATGTCTTTTTACGTAACACATATATCTTGTGATCTCAGCACGACAGAAGAGTAAAGCTTGTTGGTAGTTTTTGTTTTCAATTTCTATCGAAATTTTATCAAATGAAGACAAAGACATATACTCGTTACAACATGATTTGAACTTCTTTCCAGAACCACACAGGCATTGCATATTTCTTGTAAGTTCGTATTTTTCATTCATTTTTGGCCCCCCTTAAAATCATTTCTTCTAATGTTCCTGTATCCACGACTCGACGCATGTCGAGTTTCCGGCGACTGCCAGGCCAAGGACGAATGTCCGCAGCGTGAATATTATGTTATAGTATGTCAAATTTTACTTAAAATTTAATTTCATATGTAGTAATTTTATCGTTACCTTGTTTATTATTTCTTTTGATTTTGATCTCTGAGATTATCGAAGTGTCCTTATGTAAACGTCTTGGGTGTCTTGGCTGTTTCTTTAACGTCAATCCCTTATTTTTCTTATCCTCAAAAACATAAATGCTTGATCCTTTTTGCACCTTGTATAATGTAGCTAATATTTTGTTAGTTTCACATTTGTGAAGATCAGCACATAAGTTTTCAGGACAGTCCCCCCAGCCTAGGATAATCCATTCACTATTTTTGACCTCCTTCATAATTTCTGTTCGGTTACTACAAAGTAAGTGATCGAGCTTATTTGTTTTTTGTAATCCCTCTGTAACTGTTCCTAAAAAAGTTGATCTCGTCTCGTAAGTTGGGAAGAGATTCACAACAACTACTTCTCCAATATTTTTAAATTGACTATTCGCTTCATTCATTAATTTTCCAACGAACTTTAGCACAATATTTACGGTATCGTCTGAGTTCTGCATATCAGCCTTGCTGGGATTCATTAAACAAAAACAAATTTTTTTGAGCCGGTAGCTTTCTTTAGGGGAAGTTTTAGAACCTGTCTTACAAAGAGTTCATTTTCAGCTATTTTTTCGCTTTTATTTTTTTCAGAAGATAGAAAAGTTTCTACCTTTGCTATCTCTTCTTTATCTGAAAAAATATTTTCACGATCAATAAAATCAGGATACTGTTTATTAGTCATAATAATAACCTCGTTCAAAATAATTTTTTCTGCAAACTATATTTAAGCTCTGAGTTAATTTTCGTCCAAGCAGCTTAAGGACTGTAGGGCCGGGTCGCCAGACTTAGCTGGTTGAATGTGCGTCTGAAAAACTTCTCTGATATCCCTCTTGGCGATCAAGGGCGAATGCCCGGTGTTGACTTCACTGATTGATCATATAAATAAGTTGAAATCCTTAAATGCTACTAATTTATTAGTTTTTTTTCTTTCCATTGTTTTATTACAAATATCATAATATTTCTCTTTACTCCAAAT
>NZ_NPBI01000013.1:0-231780 GCF_002272715.1 Paenibacillus sp. 7516 | reverse complement strand
TTGATATAGCTATTTTCTGCTGTTCTATTGGTGAATTTACAATTAGATTTCTAATAAAATGGTACATCGCCTTATCTTTAGTTAGATATCCCATTAATACATATGTTACTCCTTGTTGAGGAAATATAGTGAAAAAGAAAGGTGAAATATAAGATCCCATTTTATTTACTGTCTTTCCTTCATTATCATTCGTAATAAAAAACATAGAAGTCGAATGCCGTATTCATTAGGCCAAACAAGTAAATCTGTTGTTATTCTGTCAAATCTTTCGTTATCTAAATTAGTATTCATGATCATTTTAAGACTATTAATATACTTTAAATGTCTATTGTATAATCTAACTCTCTCACCTAATTCTGTATTGAACAAGCTTTGATCTTCCTCTAATTTAGCGTTCATCAACTTATATGCACTGTATCGCTCATAATATCCAAGTGCAAAAGCTCGATAAGCAAATAAAAAATTTTGTTCAGTATCACTAATTTTATATACATAACTTTCTATCGGCCTGAATATTTTAGAATCATGTTTATTACAAAATCCTGTAAAAGTCGACGCTTTACCTTTACCGACCTCATGTAGCTTGAACTTCCCATTGTCTAAATAGGTTTTAGAGAAATCAACTGCCAGCACTTCCCCAAATCGTGCTAGTTTATTTAGTATCCATTGTTTTGAATTGAATGTGCTTTGCTTATATCTTTATCGCAGTATTTATCTTCGTGTATACACCCTGAAAATAAGTTATTATTTCTAATCCTGTTAAATTCAATATTCTTTTGTATTTTAGGCTCTATTGGATAATCCACCCTTCAATTTATCTTTCAGCACTTTCGCCTAACTTCCTGTATTCACGACCCAGCACATGCTGGGTGTCCAGCGTATGCCGGACCAAGGACGAATGTATGCAGCGTCAATATTATGTTATGTGAAGCATTCTTTCTTCATTGAACTACATTGAGTTATTTTTTGATCACGATGGAATTATAGAATTTCTCAAAACTATTATCTTTTTTGATTAAGTCATCAATTTTAATGGAATCAACAATACTTTTGATATATTGTTCAACAGTTTGATTGGATCGCTGAGCATTTCGCTGCATATAGTCTGATATTCTATCTGGTAATTCATTAAATATCCAAGTCTCAATATAAGGATCTGTAATAATAATGTTGTTAGGATTTAAATGTGCCTTTTCTACAAAGAATTTCATAGTTTTATCTATCTCACCATCTGAATCAACAATAACTAAGATATCTGCATCAGAATCTACCTGGGACCTTACTGAATTAATAACTTTAGGCATTACATATTTCCCCATCTCTCTATCCCTATTGCCTTCGCATATTAATATTATGTCGGTGTTAATCTTATTTATCTGATTTCCACTCACAATACTTCCGGAAATAGATTGATAACTTAATACTTGAGGTAGAGTAGGCTCTATCGTTTCCTTTAAATCATTTTGTATACTTATTGATCATTTAATTCACCTACGGCCTCTAAATTGTTCGACAAAGCAGAAGGGTCTGTTGAAATAAATGCATATAAGTTTACTATCCTAAGTGCCCCAAAATCATTATCTATTAGAAAATTCATCAATTTACAAACACTCACATCCGTTTTTAATTCATCTGCAAAGCTCGGATTAATCATAATCACAGTCGCTTTCTTCTTCTCATTGTCCCAAACCCTCTCAAGCAAGTATCTGTGCCTTTTGTCTTTTGAAAAAATCACTTTTGATTGTACTTTAGCTTCTTGAATTATTGTCATATAATTTCGTTCCTTTCTATAAAACTTCTTTAGTGGTATTTCCCATAACGTTATTGTATTCACGAAACGACCCAGTCTTAGATAGCTCTTATCTTAGGCTGGGTCGTTTGTTGTCTGAACTCCTTCCATGATTATACATCTGACAACCAAAGGGCGATAGCCCTTCAGCGTGAATACTTTGTTAGATGCTGTCGCCTCTTCTTCGATTTATCAATCAAAACCTTCATTAATATTTCTATTTACTTGATTTAATATTTTGGGGTAAATATTGTCGATATAGTCATTTTCTATTGCCTCTTCTATCCAAAGCACTCTTGTTTCTTCTTCATTGTATGTAGCATGTTCATAGGTAAAGAGTTTAAATCTACACTCACTCAACTTCCCATTCTTCGGCACTACTATACTTCGATAAGTAATTCTGTCTCTAGCAATAATGTTTATTAAATCTTCTAGATCATAAGGTTTATACCAATAAACTAATTCATTCTCTACAAATGAATAGTTCATTTCAAACACTTTCTCTTTGCTTTTTATTATTGTCCGCTCTTCAATATATGCCCTATGATCAGGAAATGCTGCGAAATTACATTCAAAATAAGGAAATAACAATTCATACTCAGCATCTATAAACTGACTTAGAATTGTTGCTTCTTCTTCAGTTGTTAAATCGAAATTATAAATTGAACGATTGTCAAAGATTAACATTCTACTCACTCCCATGATCTTTAGGCAATTGCGTCTAACGTTCCTGTATTCACGAACCCGTAGGGTTGTCTGCATGCTTCCGCTTCCCCGAATTATCTACTGGCAGACCCAGGGCCGAACGGCCCGAAGCGTGAATATTATGTTAGGCGATGTTAATAACATTCAAAGAAATATTCCAAAAATCCCATTATTCTTGCTCTCTATTATGCATTTCAAGAAACTCAACTTTAGCCTTTTCAGCATCTTCTATCATTTTTTGCACTTGAGGACTTTTTAAATCAAGATTCTCTTTCTTTTGCCTACTTTCTGATCTCAATATGCCTCCCTGGATTAAGCCGGCAATTGAAAAGATAACTCGAATATATTTAGTTCTTGTACTGGATTCTTGCCCACTATATAAATGATATAATTCATTAATTCGATTCGAGATATTTTGATTTTCAAAGTCAATTATATCCATTGAATGTGCAAAATCATTTCTTATCTTTCTTAGTAGATTTAAGTCCCTTCTTTGCATCGGGCTAATAAGACCTAACAAGTAAGCCAGTTCAATCCTGGAAGAGAATGAGGATAAACCTCCCGAACCAGCAAACAAATTATTAAATACACTTGAGTCATCGACCAAAAATTTACGTAGTAGTTCTTTTAATATATTGTCTAAAAAAGCGATGGCTAATAGAGCGCACCCTCTATCAGATTCACCATTTAATGCTATTCTGAGACTTGAAATATCAGTAAACAAATCTTTGGGATCGACCCCTTTTTCCGAGAAAGATTCCTCAAGTTTTTCTTTCAAAAAATTAGAAAATTCGTTTTCTTTCATTTTCTATCTACTCCCATCATTTTTTTGTTTGTTAATTTCGCCTAACGTTCTTGTGTTCATGAACCCCACAGGGGTTGTCTGCTGAACTGCCTCCTGGAAATTCATCTGGCAGACCCAGGCTCCGTTAGGAGCCGCTGCTTGAATATTATGTTATCCGATGCTGCTGACTCCTTTGAGTATTATACAAATCATACTTTTCTTAATTAACTACTCTTTCTTTTATTTATCGGGTTTATAAATCCGATCTGTATCCGTGTCTATCACATAATCTATTTCAAGACTTTCAGTCTGTTGTACTTCTTTAAGGTTTAAATATTCTTTTAATTTCATTGGTATGTCTTTTGTGGTAGAACACCTTTCTTTTGCTTTTACATAGCTTTCCGATAGTTCTTGGTGACTAACATCCCGGTCACTAGCCAATACACACTGTATGTAGTAACCATCAATTTCAATGATCACGATAGATTCTCCCTTATCACCGTAATTTACATCTTAAAAGCTTTGATCTATTAAAATATTTTCATCTCCATATCTTTTTATGCACTCTGCTCTTAATCATTCTTGTTAAGGCTTTGGCGGTTTCGGATAACATCTAATTTATGTACTTCGTAAATACCAAACATTCGGCCACGTATCTGAACTACGTATATGATAACCCATGTTGTAGCATTTTGCGTAGAAAAAATTAGCGAAAAAGGAATATTTATAAAATCATTCAATCCCCATTCCATCTGATTCAACGGGCTTTGAATACGCTAAATACTTTTCTTACTAACCGCTGAGTTGTTCGCGCTCTCGTATGACCAAGTAAATCCTGAATGTACCGTAGTTCTGTCCCATTTTCCAGCAAATGAGTGGCGAGGGAGTGCCTCAGGGCATGAATACTTACCTTCGCCAAAGCTTTGGTCGGAGAACCTGAATTAATTCTGGCCGATGAGTCTACTGGAAATCTGGATCGAAAAACCGGAGAAGAGATCATGAATCTCTTGCAGCAGCTCCATCAAGGAGGGAAAACTGTCATTATCGTAACGCATGATCTGGAAGTCGCCAACAGATACAACCTAATCATCGAAATTATTGATGGAGAAATAAATAAAGATCAGCTTTCATAGCATGTTGAATGTACAAAGAAACCGTCTCTATTGGTATATGGTTGCTCGCACACCCCTTTACCAAGGAACGGTTTTTTTTGATTTTACAATTTTAATAATGGGGCTATGCCGCCTAATCATTTACGACTTATGGGACAGCCCCACGAGCTGGATGTTTCTCCTCATCTAAAAGCTGCCTCTCAAACCAACAGAGCCTGAGCGATCTGATCGATAATGCCATTGATGCTTGTGAGTCCATAACAGCCGATTCATGTCGCGGAATGGTCCGTCCTTAATCCCTGGGGTCCCGCATCGCTTGGAGCTTCATTCATACAAATGATGTTCAACCTTTTATACCGCTAAATGTAATGCCGCTAATAAACGTCTTTTGAAGAAAAAAGAACAAAACAATAATAGGTAATGTCATCAAGGTGGATACAGCCATTAATAGACCCCATTCCGATCCCTTTTGACTCTGAAATTGCTGCAATCCGAGCGAAACCGTGTAAGATGGTTCATTGGTTAAATAAAGCAAGGGGCCCATGAAATCAGTCCAGCTCCCCATAAATTGAAACAATGCCACGGCTAATACGGCGGATTTGGCTAGTGGAAACATGATCTGTAAATATATACGGAACTCACTAGCGCCGTCTAAGCGGGCCGCTTCGCGCAGGGCATCAGGCAGTCCCATGAAAAACTGCCGCAACAGAAAAATGTAAATGGGCACTCCAAAAAATTGGGGTACAATCAGTGGAAGAGGTGTTCCTACCCAACCTAATTTAGTAAACAACAGGAATAGAGGAATCATTGTCACCTGTCCGGGGATCATCATAACAGCAAGGGTAACAAAGAAAAGTATTCCTCTCCCACGGTACTCTAACTTGGCAAAACTATATGCAACCAAGGGACAGGATATGATCACACCAAGCGTACTAACGATTGTTATAATCGCCGTGTTTTTCAGATATGTCCAGAAAGGGATATACTCAACAGCACGGGAATAATTACTCCACAGAATTGGACGCGGAATCCACTCTGGTGGGAATGTAAAGATTTGTGTGAGTGGTTTAAGAGAAGTCGAAAGCAGCCAAATGAACGGAATCATGAAAAATGCAGAAGCGACAATTAGACATACATAGGCTAACGCACGATTGATTCTTTTAATAGCGGTAGGATTCATCCCTTACTTCCTCCTTATTTCCCTTGATAATGAACCCAGCGTTTAGACGTAATAAAAATAATTCCGGTTAATGCCATAACGATAATAAATAAGATCCAGGCCATTGCGGAGGCATAACCCATTTTGAAATACCTGAATCCATTCTCATATAAATACATGACGTAAAATGTCATGGAATTTGCAGGAGTTCCTTGCCCTTTGGTCAACGTATAGGGAAGAGTAAACTGTTGGAATGCACCAATCATTCCCATGACAAGGTTGTAGAAAATAACGGGAGTGAGCAAAGGCAGGGTTACCTTTCTCGTTTTCTGAAACCAGTTAGCTCCATCGATTTGCGCAGCTTCATAGTACTCCTCAGGGATGTCTCCTAATCCAGCAAGGTAGATAACGACAGCTTGCCCAATACCCCAAAGCGACATCAGAATGAGAGAGGGCTTGGACCACGACTCACCACCAAGCCAAGCGGGCCCATCGATACCGATATTCGCTAACATCCCGTTCACCAATCCGAAGTTTGGATGTAACAGCCACATCCACAGAACAGCCAGAGCTACTTGTGGCACGAGAGTAGGTAAGAAAAAGATCGTTCTGAATACAGCCATACCCTTGACCTTCATATTCAACATCATAGCGAGTGCCACACCAATAAATATACTTAAGGGAACAAAAAATACCGTAAAATAAATCGTGTTGTATATGGATTTCCAAAACAAAGGATCATGGAAAAGATCTCTATAATTATTCATTCCGACAAATTCACCAGGCTGTAGAATGCTGTAAGTAGTGAAGCTGAAGTAGATGGACATTAGCATGGGAATTGCATAAAAGCATAGAAGCCCTATAGCCCAAGGTGAAGCAAACAGCCACCCAATCACGTGAGTTCTGCGGAGTGCTCGTTTCCTTGCCGATGGAATTGCTTTTACTTGAACTGGATCGGCCAGTTTCGCCATGTACATTCTCCTTCCAATTGTCATTCATGAATAGGCAAGGAGAGAGAGTTCGCTCCCTGCCTACCGAGCACTCTATTTGTCGTATTTTTCTAAAGCCTTATTAACAGTTTCTGTAACTCTATCCAGGTTCTCTTTCGGAGTACCGTTACCGCGGGTAGCCTTTTCCGTAGCGGAAGCTAACTCATTCCACAGCAGTTGTCCTTCAGGAATAACCGGGCGGTTATGTGAATTGGGCAAGATATTAATAAATTCCTTCATAATCGGATCGTCTTTGTAACCGTATTTGTCGTTAACCGAATCGATAACGGAAATTTGAGAGTCAGCGTTTAATAACGTTTGCCCCTCTTCTTTCCCTAAGAATTCGAGGAATTCCCAAGCAGCAGCGACGTTCTTGGCACCTTTAGGAATAATAGCGGAGCCGCCTCCTGACCATGTCGTAAAATCCGTTCCCGTTGGAGTCGGTATCGGTGCAACGCCGTAATTTAGATCAGGCTTAAATTTTTCGATACCCTTCACCGTAAAGTTTCCACTTATCTTCATGCTGACTTGACCGGAAATGAAGGGATCCATTTCCTCCGTGCCCGCTGCACTTGTGAATCCGGCGATATCCTCGACATTGTATTTTTTGCCGAAGTCGGTCATCCATTGTAATGCTTCAACGACTTTAGGATCATTTGCGGTAATTTTGCCGGTGGCAGCATCCTGGAATTCTCCTCCAAATGCCCATCCCCAGGTATACAGCCAGCCTTGCGAATACCATGGGATGAACCCGATCCGTTTGAAACGTTTACCATCCTTGATGGTTAACTTATCGGCGGCCGCTTCAAGCTCGGCGATCGTTTGTGGTGGTTTGTTGGGATCCAACCCTACTTCTTTGAAATGATCCTTATTGTAAAATAGCAGGCGAGAGTCCGTATCCATCGGCATAGCATAAAGCTTCCCTTGATAACTGGACTCCTCCCATGCAAATGGATAATACATTTCCTTACGTATTCCGGATTCTGCTGCCATCGAGGATAAGTCAGTCAGAGAGCCTTGCGCAGCCCAAGTACCGACCTTAAACCGATCGAAAAGTGCAACGTCAGGAGGATTGCCGCCTGCGACTGCAGTCAGCAGCTTCTGATCGGATCCCTCGTTGGATTCTGTATAAACCAAATTCATTTTGATCGTAGGGTTTTTCTCCTCAAATGCCTTCACGACTTTATTCATATTATCTAAATCAATTGAGGTAAGACCATGCCACATCGTAACCGTTGTAATCCCCTCTCCGGCCTGATCGCTAGAGCCTCCCTTCGTTGAACAAGCCGTTACAAGTAGTAACATAACCAGAAAGCAAACAAGAATTGGAAATGCGAATTTTTTGGATCTCCTCATTCAAAGTCCCCCTTAAGTTAAATGAACTCGTTTAACTTGAATTCCTATAGGATCCACTTCACTTCCTGATCATCCACAACTTATGTAAGCGCTAACAACTTTGGTGATATGAACTATTGAAATCAGAAAATGATGAACACCGTGAATTTGTTACAGGAACCCACTAGTTATACTAAGTATATTAATATGACATTACAAAACATGTCAATTGCAATATTACGACATCACTATTCATGATGTATGGCTATAATTTAGATATAGAAATCAACGTTTCAAGGTTGGTTGATCTCCGGTTTCCTAACCCATTCCCTGATGTGAAACATGCTTTACCATAAGAAAAACGCCTATCGACATACTTCGAAGACAGACCGCGTCTAAAAGAGGTTTTTCTTGCGATATCAGGTCCGGAAGGTCCAAGCTTCGAAGTTCATATTTCTGATATCAAAAAAAAAGTGCCGAATAGCCCCTAGGGGCTATTCGACACATTGAAAATATCCTTGATTTTGTTGAGTTGCACTGAGTTTGTATTAACCCTATGTGTTATTTTTCACGACCATACGATGTTTAATAATGTTCAGCTCGGGAACTGCTGCTCCATGCAATTGAGAGATTAACATATCCACTGCCAATTCACCCATCTGCTTCTCATCCTGCTTAATATGAGTGAAGATGGGTTGACCCAGGTGATCGTTCAGGGAGTCGAAACAAACGATTTCGAATTCCTCCAGAGATTTCCCCATCGAGTGGATGACTTGAGCCAGCATGGTAGCTATTAGGAATTCCGATGCGACAAACGCCTTTACATCAGGGTGTTGTTCCAAAAAATGCTTTACTATTTCTTTATCATTTTCAATCGCTGTTCCATTTATGTTCTTGGGAAGGGTGCCCTTCAAGTTCGTCAATACATAATTTTTGTTCAAATTCATTCCTTCCTGGGTGAAGGCAAACGTATATCCGAGCAGCCTTTCCTCCAATGTTGAAGTGTTCTCTTCCGGCGGAGATAAAAAGGCAATTTTTTTATGACCTCTGCTAATCAGATGACGCGTAAGATCCATGGCTGCTTTCTTATTGTCTGTATATACCGAACAAACCGGAATTCCTTTTAGATATCTATCGGCCAAAACAATTGGAAACCGATCTAATACAAGTCGAAGCAGTTCAGAATTATAGTGATGACCATGAATGGGGGTCACGATTAATCCTTTGATGCCTAAACCAATAAATAAGTCGATCGCACGTTTTTCCTCGTCCCGATCCCCGCAAGTTCGCTTGATAATGAGTTGATAATTATGCTCAGCACTCCGCTTTTCGATCGATCTAAGAAGTTGTAAACCAAACTCGTCAGAAAAATTCGGTATAATAAACCCGATCAACTGCTTATCATCCTCAGGAACAAAGGTCGTTCTTACCTCTGAATAGTGCTTCGGTTCTTGTCCTCCAATGATACCATCGGCCACATATGAACCTTTTCCTTGTATTCGTTTAATAACCCCAGAATCCGCCAATTTCTCCAGAGCCTTCTTAGATGTAATACGACTAACGCCAAATTTTTCAGCCAACTCTTTTTCAGAAGAGACTCGGTCTCCTTCTTTTAATCGACCTTCTTTAATCTCTTGTACAATATAGATATATATCTGCTCGTATAAATGCAATTCCACAAAACCACCCTGACATCATAATATTAATATACTAAGTATATTACACAAGAAGTAATTCGCAAAGTTAATGAGAATTCTTTTCCGCTCATCAACTTGCACCTCATCGATAACAAAAAAGAGCCCCACACAAGTTGTATCAACTCATGTGAAGCTCCTCTTCTACTTCATGTTTCCTACCACTTTCACTCGAAGTCTCGTCGCATTTCCTGGATGATAAGCGAGCGGGGTTTCTTCCACTTCCACGAGCTCAACCGTCGCCGGATCGGCGCCAGCAAGTTCCGCCTGTTTCACGGCTTTCTCCCGAGCATCTCTTAATGCTGCATCACGAGGCTCTGTAGAATAGATGTAAATCTGCTCGTATTGTCCGCTGATTTGGGCAATACATGCACCAATGGCATTAGCCACGCCCCCGTTCTCAGGCTTAATCATATGGGATACCCCTCGAATGGTGTCCGGAATCACGACACTGCCTCCGCCTACCAACACAAGCTCAACATCACCTGAAGATGTCTTCATTTTATCAATGGTCTGTTCAATGATGGCTGCAATTTCGCCCTGCACCTGTTTGGCAAAGTCTTCATCCAGATGCGCTACCAGGCTCTGATCCCCGACATCTGCAAGACCCAGCCGAACGGCAATGTCCGTTGTCGTGAGCGTATTCCCGCCAAAGACAAGCGCCTCTTGTCCGATCCTGTATCCTACGCTGTCCGGGCCAACTGTAATTTTGCCATTCTCCGAGCGCACGATGCTACCGCCGCCCAGTCCCACTGAAATAATATCCGGCATGCGGAAATTCGTGCGGATATCGCCCACCTCGACTGCAACCGACGATTCCCTCGGGAAGCCATCCTGCAAAACGCCGATGTCCGATGTCGTGCCGCCCACGTCGAGAACCATCGTATCTTTGATTTTTGCCAAATAGGAGGCACCGCGTATGCTGTTCGTAGGTCCACAGGCAATGGTCAGGATCGGAAACTGTTTAGCGTAATCTACTGACATTAAGGTACCGTCATTTTGGCATAAAAACACTTCTGCATCCAATATGCCTTCTTCTTCTAGTGCCTGCACAAACCCCTCGGTTGTCGTTTCAATGACCTTGCACAATGCCGCATTGAGGATGGTCGCATTTTCCCGTTCGATTAAACCAACCGAACCAATCAATGAAGAACAGGAAACAGGAAATTCAGGTCCGTACATTTGATGGATGAGATCGCGAACGTGGAACTCTTGGTCATTTTTAAGGGATGAAAATACGCCGATGACCGCTATGGATTCAATACTACCCCGCCACTCCTCCAGAAGAGCTGTGATTTCACCTTCATCGACTTCTCCAAGCAATTGGCCATCGTATTCGTATCCTCCCTGTACGAGAGCATATTTACCCGAAAGTTTCTGAACCATATCCTCAGGCCAGGACGTGTACGGAGCAACGGAAGCCGTTGCCGGGTACCCCAGACGAATGACACCGACTTGGGCCAGCTTTTTCCGTTCAACAATGGCATTGGTGCATTGTGTTGTGCCTAACATGGCATGTGTGATTTGATTTTTATCAATATTTACCCCCTGCAGCAGCTGCCGGAGCGAGGTTTCAATCCCTGTGCGAATATCCAAGGTTGTTGGGGATTTCACCGCATGGATCAACTGATGATTCTCGTTCAAAATGATGGCATCTGTGTTGGTGCCGCCTACATCGATCCCGATTCTATACATTCTCAGCCACCGCCTTTTTCACCATTTCCTCAAGGGGTACATAATCGTAATCATAGCCGAAGTATCTTGGACCTGCCGTCTGGATTCCTTTATCCGTTCTCCACTTTTCATGAGCGGGCAATCCAATAACCCGTACGCGTTTACCGTATTTCAGGCTCTCTGTGGTCACAGGCAACAAAGTTTCGTAATCAACCAGACAGATCAAATCAGGCGTCATCGCTATCACCTGACCGTTCTTTTCAGCAATCAGGTTTTCATTTTGAAAATGAACCTTCATCTCCCCGGCTTTATACGCCTCGATGCCTTCAAGATGCATGCAGCCGAGATTAAATCCGCCCTTGGTTTCACGGATGACATCCACAATTTTTCCTTGGAATAGCTCATAGCCGGATACCCGTTTCAACAGTTCCTCTAGCTTGTCCTTGGCATCTCGGTTCTTCGATGTAATGATTGCTCCGATCTGTTCGGACAGGGTTACGATATGATGAACGCCACTCTGCTTGATTTGTGTACCCGTTGCCGGATACAGGCTGACTAAAGAACTGGCTCCCATTTCAACTGTAGCTACCCTGGCGAGCCGTTCTGTCCATTTGTTGTCAATGGTCTCAAAGATGCCAATATTCCCTTTTTCATCCGTTATGGCCATCGGTGTCGCTGGAATGCCGTCCAGGTTAAACGTCACCATCTGGAGCTCCGGGAACGCCCGGCCCATACCGTCACAGTCGATCAGAGGCAATCCCAGCTGTGCCGCAACAACAATCGGAATCATGGAATTAACGCCGCCAGCTTCCATCGGAAACGTACCCGCAATCTTGTCTTTTCCTAAATAATTCGCTAATTTCTGAAAAACCTTCACAAACTCGTCCCCGCGAGGGAATTTCTCCACTAATACGGAAGGCGCCCCCATCATCGCAGCTGGAATGAAAAAGTCCTCATCCCCAATCTCGTCCACGGAATATAGTTTGACTGGTCCAAACTTCTTAATGGCTGAGAGAGCCATCAATTTTCCGATATAAGGGTCTCCCCCTCCACCCGTTCCCAGAAATGCTGCTCCGACGGCAATATGTTCAACAGCTGTTTCATCTAAATATCTCATTTATGATTCCTCCAATATAACTGTCTTCTGAGCAAATAAACGATAGCCGATATAATATATGACAAAAGAAATGACAATTCCGGTCAACGGTTGATTTGGTACCTGCGGCAGGCTTGGGAACAACGATAACACGACAGGCGTGCAGGCTATGATCGCGCCAACAAGCCATGAGACAACACCCAACACATTCACGCCCTCGACCTCTTGCCAGCGTCTCTTATCCCCTTTGCCAAGCACCCAATACGAAGCAATCATCACACCTGCCACCGGCGGAATCATAGCCGACAGAATGGACATGATCGGAGTAAAATAGTTAAGTATGCCAACGACAGCGAGTACGGTCCCAAGGGTTCCCGCAATGCCGACAGCCCACTTCTCTTTCTCCTTCGAAACGTTGAACACATTAATTAAGGCAAAACCACCTGAAATCACATTCACAAGATTCGTTTTCCATGTGGCCAAGATCAAAATCACACCGCCAACAAACGGCGTCATGATGCTCAAAAAGGTGGCTGTGATATCGCTGGCTTGATAAGCAATTGTCAGGACGGCTCCTGCACCAATCATCAGCAAGCCTGCCGGAACAATCCCGAATAGAGCGGCTTTCAGGACATCAGACCGTTTTCTCGAAAATTGCGAATAATCTCCCGCGATGACTGCCCCCAGCGCAAATGAACCTAGGGTTACGGCCAGTCCGTCGGTAAAATTCATAACGGCCTCCGGCTTATAATTTTGGATGATCTGCAGCGAGTCCCCAGTCAATGCTTCGATCAGACCGTACACGCTGATTCCGATCAATAAAGGGACAGCAATATAACTGATCACCCGCAGTACTTTAACGCCGTACATGGCCGAAACGACCATCACGAGACCGCAGATGAGTGATGCCAGCGGTACAGGAATAGTTATACCGATCTCGGCGAGCAGATTGGCCAAAGCTTCCCCGCATACATTCGCCTGGATCCCGAACCAACCAAGACACGCAATAGCGAGGATAATGGACAAAATCGTTCGAGACCCTGTTTTGCCAAACACCTGACCTGCGACCTGAACCGTCGGCCTTCCCAAATCCGTGCTTTGAATCCCCTGCAAAATCATGAGCAGCACAATAATGGAGTAACCTACTAACGTGACAAGCAATACCTTCGATACACCCATGCCAGCAATCAGCGCATTCCCTACCAACAAACTCGGGATGCTAATGACTGCCCCAGCCCAGATGATCCCGAGACTGAACCAGGATTGATGCTCTTTAATGGCCTTCATATGATCCCCCCAATCCTGTTCGTTCGAATATTGTTTTCTTATTGTAAAAGATGAAGGAGGTCAGCGTCTTTTTCAGAAAACAAAAAAAAATCCGATGTTTTTGTCTTATTGGACAAAACATCGGAACTTTTAGTCATGAATGAGACGGTAGACCATGCAGGCGATATAAACATCGTACGATTCGGAATTGATGGTCACATCATATCCTATCAGCTCGCAAATTTTTTTAATGCGATATTTCACCGTATTTTTGTGGACGAACAACAGCTTGCTGCAATCATCCATATTCCCCTTCGCATCCAGCAGAAAAGTCATCAGCGTTTTCAACGCGTCAGGGTCGTCCATAATTGGCTCCATGACGGACAAGCATTCTTCAGTGATCTCTTCCCCTTGTTTACTGAGGTCTATGGCTCGTTTCATAGAACGAACTTCAGCCGCGGTGTACAATTTGCGGTGATGATAAATGCGGTGAACCTCTTTAGAGACTCCATTTACCAGCTGATACATTCGGCGCACGTCCTGTGTGTTACGCATTCTCGGAGAATAAACGATGCTTGATATGTCAGCGATGAGACCCGTCGTTTCGATATATTCCGCTGCGATTTCAAACTCATTGTATTTAGAGGAACAATTCCCTAGCAACACGACAACGCAGTGATCGATCGTTTGAATGACCGCGGTTTTATAATATTGCAGGAGATGCGCTTTTAAGTCTTCCCTTACCCTTCTTTCCTCCGACAGATCCCGAACGTACACGAGCCACATCATTTGAATCCCGGAAACGTCAATATGGAGCAAACTGGCCAATCTGCGCATTTTTTCGCTTTCATCATTCACGATGGCTTTGACCAAAGCGTACTCGCTGACCTCATTATGCTTATCTCCCCACAAATTGATGGCCACCTGCACCACTTCGCTGATTTGATCCATCGTCTTCGGAGGCAGCTTCGTATTCTCTTTTATGAGAAACAGGTAAAGGATCTCCCCGTTTTTTTGATGAACACGTTTATATTCAACAAAGCAGGACGAATCCAGCTCACCTTCTCCCATTCTGCCGTTTAAAATGGAAGGCGCCATGGACCGGATCAGACTCGTCACATCAAGCGATGAATTGCGCGGCCACATGACACGATTGATGATATCCAGATTGCTGTTTGTCAGAACGATGTTCGCTTTCATCCGGTCCGACAGCAGTTTAAGGGTAATTTCCACGCTCCGCAAATGTTCAGGCAGCAGCGAGACCTTCTCCAGTGATTCATTCACGAAATGCTCATTCACCTTCTGATTGCTTACGATTGCCTCCATGGCTTCATAAATGACTTCATTATACCTAAGCGAGTAATCGTTTCTCGGCATGCAAATGATAATAAAATTCAGCGATTCTGCCAGCTCAAGCACTTCATCTGCTATATCCGGCAATACAATGCCAACATAGTACAAAATTAATCCCATTTCACCAAGGTCATGCAAATATTGAACCGTTTGACATTGCTGCTCCACGCTGTCCTTAATGGAATAAAAAGAGCTGATGACCAGCTCTTCAGCATACCATTCTTCTTGAACCGTTTGAATAATTTGCGAGAAGAAATTGACATCCGCCACTTCCAACACAGATAAAGAGGAAACGGTCTGATGCAGCCTACTTGTTCCAGTGATCACTTGTGCTCCTCTAAATGAAGGAAGCTGCAGTAAATCTTTAACGGTTACCCCAATTCAACCACCACTTTTTTGTTCAATTCATGCTGCTCCTATTGTTCAATCTGAACATAAATCTATTATAGATTTTTTTCATCCAGAAGGAGTTTCTCTTCGTAAAAGCTTGTTAAAATCAGGCTATGATGAGTGGCTTAACGAAGCAGCGTAAGATAGCTTTCATTATATATATTAGTATAACCCTCACTATGATAAGTAACCAAGTGAGTTCCCTGGCCAACTATGAAATTTATTGCATACTCGGCTTAGTCCACTAAGATGCTGAGTCGGGTATCGAGCCGTACCGATATCGCAATTTGTAAACTGCTTTATAATTTTCTCATTGCATTTAGAGCGTTCTCAAAATAGCTATAGACTTCATCTGCAATTCCCAGAAAGTCTTCAACAAGTACATCACTATCCAAGTAACAAGCATACAGATACTCAACTAAAGCGGAGTCAATCTCGCAATACTTTATTATGGCATTCTTCATCTCAATAATGTCATCTTGCCATACACCTGTATCTACTATAACCAAAGAGTATAATGCACGAATTAATCTCTTCGAATACCCTTTAATATATCTAGTTTTCAGCGTGTCATCACTAGCAGTAGAAAGTGAACGACGTATACGATCTACTTCTTCCTTGGTCTCTATATTTAAGTCTAGAATGAACTTTGGAGAAATAATGATCGGTGGTACTTTTTCACCAAGGTCATCACCATGTAGGCAAACACAGATGATCTTAACCCAAAAACCCCACTCATTCGGTTTACTTAATACATCGTCAATCGAACAAATAATCGTATCAATCTTAGTGATGAATGGATATTCTTTCAAAAGCCTGTCTTTAATATTTGTCAATCTTTCGTAATCAATATCTTTGGGATTTGCACAAACAATAGTAAAGTCCGCATCTGACTTAAAAGGTTTAGCCGTTCCTTTGGGAATCGAGCCACACATATAAACGCTATGAATCTTACCTTTAAATTCGGTAAGGATCTGATCTATATACTTATCAACCAAATCCTTATATTCACTTTGTATTTCAATTCTATTTATAACTTTTTCTAGTATCATATAGACTCCTCCTAAACTAAGAATTTCAGCTAACGTTCATGTATTCACGACCTAGCGTATGCTGGGTGTGCGGCGAATGCCATACCGAGGGCTATGACCGATGCGATAATATTTTGTTATAAGATGTCAGTGTTCTTCTTCGAATTACTTTCAATCATTCAATTTGCACTTTATTTAGGTTTATGCGTATATTTTTACTTAATTTTCCTTTTTTTAAAATGTTTACATCCGATTTATGGTTTCCGTTAGATCAATGGCTTTTAGAGATATTGTTAAATATAGTTATGGCGATCTCGGCCATTTCTTTTAATTTTACAATATCTAAACCCTCTATTTCAAAATCTTCAGCTATACTTTCAAAGTATGACCAATCGTTATTTTCCTTTACTATCTGTATCTCTTTTATTAGATTGAAAAATTCGTCAATCCCTTCTATATCCATATAAAATTTTGCTAATTTTTCAAATCCAGCTTCATTTGGTGTATGACCTATGCCTGAAAAACTAACAATGTAATGTTCAAAGTAATTCTCGGGATTATTTTCCATTACAATTCTCCTCAGCTTTTAGTTCATGGAATGTAATTCCTTGTAAAATTTGAATCACATTTTGCTTTGATTTTTATATTTTTTTGCACTGATGTCTTATAACGTTCCTGTATTCACGACCCGACGTATGTCGGGTGTTCGGCGAATGCCGGGCCAAGGACGAATGTCCGCAGCGTGAATATTATGTTATAGGATGGTACTGCCTTCGAAAGATATCTACAAATGAGTTTCTTTATTCAACCAATCATCAATAAATCTATGTCTCCCTAATCGAACTGTATCAAATTCATCTTTTTCTTTCAGTCTCATTACTCCAAGTATTTCTAGTGACTTATTGATTGCATTATTACTTAAAGTCTCTTCAAAAATCACTTCTCCCAATTCCCAAACAATACCACTTTGCGACCCGACTCCACCAAAATATTCCGCTTCAACATAGGCTGTCCTACTAGACTGTGATATTCCTGAACAGAACTTTCCTATCTGGTCTGTTAAATATTCATAATTCGTTATTGTCATTTCTTGATTCGTATTTATTTCATCGAAAAGATCATCAGTGAGCGGTATTGCTACTAATGAATTAATTAAAGGAATTATGACTAGATTTCTATATCTGTTTCTATATAAATCAATAAAATCAACTGATGTAATAATTCCACGAAAGTCATATCCCACAATTTTCCCTCTTTCATTTTTTATGATTTAATAGTATTTGCAATACTTTCACATAACGTTTCAGTATTCACGACGTTCCACCGACTTAAGTGAACGTAGTGAGCGGCCGCGATTCGGTTAGTCGGTGCGGATGTGTCCCGGCAATCACTTCTTCGACTTTAGTTCCGGAACCGAGGCGGCTTGTCCGCCGATGTGTGAAAACATTGTTATCGTATGCTTCTGCCTTCCTAGGAACCCCCTCAAAATAATCTTCTATCACTTCTCTTAAATTACTATTCTTCTTTCTTCATATTCTTTATTATCTATTAGCATTACTTCATTTACCCAGTCATCAAAAGAGTTAAATTCTTGTGTTTTTGGCCACTTTGAGTCTATTTCCTTATCCATCTTCCATGTTAGATGCACTTGTACACACTTATCTGGATTAGCTTTGTATTGGTATAATACTTTGTCTTTATCTTCTCTTCGAGCAATGACGTCTAGACCAGCCCCATAAAGAACATGGTTTTCAGATATTTCTTTATGTAGTTCTTCAAGAAAAGTCATTGAAGTTTCAGGTATCCACGGTTCTAAAAATTTCTTTTGTGGTCGGAGCATTAAAATCACCCTCATTTATTCATTTTAAGTTTTTTCATATTGCAGAAGTTTTCGATAACGTTCCTGTATTCACGACTCGACGCATGTCGAGTGTCCGGCGAATGCCGGACCTAGGGCTTATGCCCGCAGCGTGAATATTATGTTATGTGTTGTCAGCTTCTTCTTCGAACTACTTAGAAGGATTTCTTGATGTCCTTGCCATGCTTTTGAACTCTTCATACTTCTCTTTAGCAGCTTTGATTTTATTTTCTATTACATAGGGAGCATCATCCGAAAAATTCGGTAGTTTCTCATTTATATAATCGTATAATGATCTTTTCTCAGCAGTTGTTGGAATTATTGGAGCAACTGGTATAGGTAGTGGCTTGTCTTCCTTTTCATCTTCTATTCCTTCAAGCAAATCGGCCATTCCAAAAGAATGAAAATTATGAAAAGCTCTTTTTCTATCCTCTTCTGTCTGTACATAATTCCCCTGAGAATCCAAACGGAATCTATCAAATCCCACCATCAGCAGCTCATGTGGCTTCTTATCTTTATTTCTGTAATACAAGATTACTTCAAGTACGTCCTCACCTGCTAACTGAGGAACAGATTTATATTTATGATCTTTAGGACGAGCGATCTTCACGACTTTTCCTTCACGCGATACAAATAAATATCTACTCTGAATCATCTATCTCACTCTTTCTTTCTCTTATTTAAGCTGATTGCACATAACGTTCCCGCATTCCTGACGTTCAAGCAGCTTAAGAGACCAGAGGGAACGGGTCATCATACTTAGCTGGTTGAATGTATAGCCTGAATTAACTTCCCGAAATACCTCTCGGCGATCAAGGAGCGACCGTGACGATGTAGGAATGTATTGTTATAAGATGTGTTAGCCTTCTCCGATACATCCTATTCAAATAAATGCCCTAAAAAATCCTCTTGCAAATTTTGTATACTTTCCTCTAAAAGACTTATAAATTCTTCAGCCCTTAATTGGTATGTGTTTACTTTATCTCTTATAAGTTTTATGTCTCCTGTTCCAATGTAATCATTTTTCAAATCCCACAGAGCCTGATCAAGTTCAATTCCTGATTGTCTAATTTTTGTGTACATATCACTATACTGTTCTATTACAACAATACGTTTTAAATAAAAGGTCTCTAGTGCACTGTGACACTTGACCCAAGTTTTTGTGATCTCCCAAAACCTCTCATCAAATTCTCTTGTTCTTGTTTTTATATCACTATTTAGGTATCTGTCATCAAATGGAATACTAAGTGTTCGATTTTCTTTTGTATTCTCGAGAAATTGAAAAAGCAATTCGATAAATTCATCATTAGCTTTTAATCTTAAATCTCTTTTGAATTTTTCTGTTTCATTCTTATATGCAGCTTTCCTCTGTCTGTTAACATTAATAAAAGAAACTAACAGACCCGCTAGTGAGACAACTAAAGCAATATAAGAGATGTTTATGTTCTTCATGCTCTATCCTTCCTTTTCTTTTATCTTGCTGGCATTTCTTATAACATTCCTGTATTCATGAACCCCAACGGGGTTGTCTGCTGAGTGCCTCCCCGAAATCCATCTGGCAGACCAAAGCTCCGCAAGGAGCTATAGCTTGAATATTATGTTAGACGGATTTCCTCACTTCTCTGAGACACCTAACACTCCATTAAAATCTTCTATAACTTTACTAACAAGACTGGTTTCACTGGTAGCTTCAACCCAAATCGCACTTAGACCACCTGAAAATTCATCTGGAATGTTTTTGTTACAAAAACCTTCGTTACTTCTTGTTTGATACATAAACTCATCATTAACTACTCTTACCAATGCAATATTATGTGTTTTTGCGTAATGAATTGCTCCTTGTTGAAACGAGCTTGATGAAACCAATATTCCCTTTTGCGCTCCTATAGATCTGATTCTATCTCTTAATATCTGTACATAATCTCTTTTTATTGGATTTTTATGATGTTTGCACTCTACGAGCACTAAAAATTCAACATCTAATTCTTGGAATCGTACTGTCAAATCTATATTGTATGCTCCATCAACCCCAATAATATCTTCGCTATGAGTAACTTCAGCAAAAGGATATGTCTTTTTGAAATAGTTCACTACAAATAATTCGAATTCTTCTGAAGATAATTTTGCACTAGGATACATTCTCTCAGGTGGAAAAGAATTAATAAGACTCATATTTTCTCCCTTGTTTTGAGGAATTTCGTCTAACATCTAATTTATGCACTTCGTGAATACCAAACATCCTGTACGTTATCCGAACTACGTATATGATAACCCAAAATGTTACATTTGCGCAGAAAAGTTTGGAGATAAAGGGAGACTTAGAGTAGCCCTCCATCCCCCAAATCCATCCGATCCAGCGGGCTTTGAATACGCTGGATATTTTTCGTACTTACATGCGTATATCGCTGAGTTGTACGTGCACTCGTATGACCAAGTGGCTCCTGAATGTTGCGAAGGTCTGTCCTGTTTTTAGCAAATGAGTGGCAAAGGAATGCCTCAGTGCATGAATACTTACCTTTTTCTCAATACCTGCACGTCGTCTTGCTTCTTCAAAAACCTTCTGCACGCTCCGCTCGGTAAGATGTCGATCAGAAAATTGCCCCGGAAACAGCCAACGATTAGGTCTATATTCAGCTATGTATTTTTGCACGATATCCCAGGCAAGATTTGAAAGAAGCGTCCTCCGATCCTTGTGCCCCTTTCCCTGTCTCACGATGATTGTTTTCCTTTCAATATCCAGATCAGTGCAACGCCGACGCACAACTTCACCTACACGAAGCCCGGAAGAATAGGTCAGAAACAATATGGCCTTATGTTTAGGGTTGGTTATGGATTTGAGTAATTGAACAACTTCCTTTTCGGACAGCATTTTTGGAAGCTTGTTCTGCTTTTTGGGACGAATATACTGGATATCCGTAGGTTGAAGCAGCACATGTTTGCAATAGAAGCGGAGCGCGCTAATCGTCTGATTCACACTTGAATGGGAGATCCCTCGCTCAAGCAAACCTAAACAATACGTCTGAACATTGGATGTAGTCACATCCGTACTTTTAAGTGGAAAGCTACTCAGAAAACGTTCAACCTGATTACAATACGCTTTAATCGTTTTGCGGCTGTATCCTCGTAACTTTAGCGCCTTGTCCAACTGTTCTTTGCTCCATGACTTGTTGTTTCCTCTACTAGCTTTCCATTGCTGTAGATCTTCGTTCTCAACCCATAACTCTGGGGTAATCTGAACATCATTTGAATCGAACTGATTTATGAACTCCTGAACAGCAGCGGTAGCGTAGGGAATGATCCATACTTTCAGTTTGGATTCCCACTGTCTGCCCGTAATCTGGCGAATACGCTGAATATATGCTGGTTTGTATGGGATGCGTATGTGCAGTGAGTCTGTGGAACCTTTCGTTATAGTAATCTTCTCTTCATAATTAGCATGTTCACTCATCGGAAACTCTCCCCTTATTTGCATAGTTATGTTTTCCTCGAAATTCTAAAAAATAAAAAAAGGAAGGCTCTCTTCATCCCAAATAGGGAATCAGATAACCTTCCGATGCTTTCGGAACATTTATGATGTTGTAAAATCCCTTCCCGCTTTTCTAAACATACAAATTCCATCCCACAACAAAAGCAGCCAAGATGAAAGCCGAGATGCCAGACATGATATACATCACCTTTTGCTTTTTGCCGTAACTACTCTTCCGCAGTTTGTAGATAAGCCAGCCAAGGTACGCTACTGCCAGAACTACATAAAGTAAGTTAAACCCTAAATTGATGCGTAACGAAGAATAGGCGGGATAACTTGGAAGTCTGGTAAGGATGATAAAAAGATTAAGAAGGAGCAGCCCACCGGCAAAATTAATGGCTAGATAATATTTATCAAAATGGGTTGGAGGATTCCCTCGTTTTTTAAGTTTGTAAAGAAGCATCCGGATTATGTAACCGATCAAAGCAACTAAGCTGTAAATGATAGCTAGCGCAACGGGAATAAGAGATATTGCAATCAAGTTCACCTTTAGATTCGATACAGGTAAGTAATCCATGTAAGGAGTGTAGGAAATTTTCTCAACAACGCCATTATGCTCGACCACATTATAAAGACTACTTAACTCCGCTTTTGAAAATTTGCTTATATCAAGCAGCCTAAATAAATCGGTAAATCTAGAGGCCGGCCGCCTTGCGGATTGAAAATATCCTCCCCCCTCAGAAGCAACCGAATTAACGTATGTGCTGTTACCAAAAATCTTGCTAATAAGTCCATAATAATAGACTTCCTCAAACGCAATGTTTGTCATGACCACCATTCCAAATTTGGATTCTGGATCAAAGACAACTTTGCTTGAAAACCCTTTTAAATTCCCCTCATGAAGCAGTGTAGGTACCCAATATTCCATCTCAGCGAACCCATGCGCAAATCGCGGAATCGAAGTCTCGTCATAATACAGACTGGTTGACAACATTTCGTCTAACGTATCTCTCTTGGCAAATAATACACTGTTATCATCAACAGGCATTAGCGCTGCAAGGAATTTCCCTAAATCTTCTGCTGTCCCCATGGCTGCACCTGTAGGATAGAACGTTACGTATACTCTGTTCTCAGGGATGAGTTCCAAATTTTTCGTATACCCTTCAATCTCATTCCTTCTTTGCACAAGGTCTGGGCGATCCTGCCCCGTTGGATGAACCGTAGTGTCGTTCATATGAAGCGGTTCAAAAATATGTTGATTAACATATTCATAATAAGGTTGGCCACTTATCAATTCCACGATGTAACCACCTAGACCAACGCCATAGTTCGAATAACCGACGACGCTATTCGGTTTGTATATCTGTTTCGGCTCATTTTTACGCAGCGTTTCTCCTAAATCATAATCTTCATTCTCGTCGTAATAATACACTTCGGTCGCTGTTTGATCTTCCCAGCCCGCATTGTGATGCATCAGGTTCAATAGGGTAATCGGTTCATCGTATTTCAGTTTTTTGAAAAATCCCTCTGGCAGATATTCTCTGATATCCGTATCCAGATCAAGCTTCCCTTGTTCGACAAGCTGCATAAGACTCGTATAGACCAACAGTTTAGAGATAGAAGCCCATTCAAAAACAGTGGAGGTATCTGCCTTTCGCTGATTCTCAATATTCGCAAAGCCATATGCCTTATTTACTATGAATTCGCCATCTTTGATCGCCACAACAGAAACGGCAGCGGTATACTTCTCATACGACTCAACATAAGAATCAATGGTTTTCTCTAACTCTGTTAAAGGAATTCTGGATGGTGTAGTCTGAATCTGTTCTTCAGCGTAGACAGGTACCGCACATATGATAAGGATGAATACGAGTGACAAAACACAAGCGATAAATTTGTTTACCGTAAGATACCTTCGATTTTTTTGCATTAACTTCTCCTTATATCGAAAATAACTGCATTAATCTTATTATGATTTAGAAGTATTAGAGGAGAGCGGCTTTATAATCCTGAATTGCTCCTTTCCTCATAGTCGTACGAGTTCTTTACATAGGATTTACTGCTAACTGGCCGATTCGATGACAACACGGGAAAAATGATCGTAAATGCAAATGTAAAAAGTACAAACAACACACTCGCTGCATTCAAGGTCAACATCATAAGAAGGATGTAACAGATCGGCGCGAACAGCAGAAATGCTGGTACGGCAAACAGTGCAGCAGCCCATCTCCAATGTCCTGCGTGTAAATAAAATGACAGGTTAAATCCAATGATGCTGAACAGCAGCGGCCATACAAACAAATAGCTTCCTCCGGGCAAAAAGATAGATGATGCGATTGCGAACAGCAACCACAAGCACAAAATCCCTGCCCACAGATTAAAGGCCTGAACCCGACGTAATACCCATTGATTAAGGAGATAAATGACCAGTGCCATGATCAAGAATAACCCGATCAGGTAAGGAAAGCTTGCCGACAAGTCCATCACGATATGTTCATATTGCTTCTGTGAAACGACAGATTGGAAACCCCACCATACAAGAGTAATGACTATCCCAACCACGGCGATGCTAAGCAAGGATACCAGGAAGCCTCCGATCATGCCTTTCAAACGTAATTGATTGCGACGCATACCGTGCCATATCGTTATGATAAAAGACAAAATCCCGATAAGCGCAAGCCCGATAGCCCACGATTGCGGATAGTGGACCATCCAGTTGCGTACAGCATTGAAATATATATAATCCTCTTCCACAATATTTATTAAGTTCAAGTTGCCAAAGTGCCGAGTCAAGCTCAGCATATATTCCCCATGGTGTTGAAGACTACGTTGATCCAAGTTCTCCGGAGTGTCGAGCTCCGTGTGGTACGCATCCAGACCCATACCAAAGGCGAAATTCAACCCTGCCATTCCACCGTCTCGAAAAACTGTAAAGTCCGTATCGTTGGGGAGCAGCTTGTAGGCATCCGAAAGAAGCGAGTTAGCAAGCGGGTACGGAGTAGCATCAATAAATTCTTTAATCAACCATCCATTACCATCGCTTGTTTCAAACATCAAAGAAGGACCTTGATTACCGCGGGCTTCAAAGTTCAGAACAACCCCCACATCCTTCGCCCACGGGTGCTCTTGAATGAATTCTTGCGCCCCGAGCAAGCCCATTTCCTCACCGTCCGTCATGAGCAGTATTAGGTCATTCTGAAGTGGGCCTGATTCACGTATCGCGCGTATCGTTTCCAGCATGGCGGCGATGCCCGAAGCATCGTCAGCCGCACCAGGACTGGTGACAACCGAATCGTAGTGAGCGGCAATCATTACTGCTCTGCTGTTATTCGCTCCCGGAATTCGTGTAATGATATTCTCGACAACTCCTTTTGAAGAATAATACTTGGAGTTGACCATACCCCATTGCAACTCGGGCGTTAATTCAAGGCTTTCAAGCTCGTCTTTGAGGTAATCACGTACCTGGTCATGTTCCTCCGTCATAATAGGGTGAGGCTCCTGCGCAATTTGTTTCACCTTTGTCATGGCACGCTCAGCAGAGAAAGCATCTAAGGGTGCGTGCAGACCAGCAGTATTAGGCGCCTGAACTTGTGATAATCCCAGAAGAATCGAACAAACAATCATAATTAGGACAGTTCCAGTCGTGACCCACTTCATGTATTTCATGCTTCATAATCCCCCTATTGATTCTTGATGGCTCACTTCGATAAGCTTACGGTTTTCTTGTATACGTTCTCAAAAAAGTTACATGTATCTATTACGATATCTATTACAACCTTTTTATTTCAAAACTCTCTAATCTATGTAAGTCTATGAATACACACTTTTTTGTGAATTTCATCACGATCATTGAGCTGACTAAGACATTTTTAGTAATATGTATTACTTCAATCTTTCATTTAGTATAACAGTAATTTTATTACAAAATAAAGCGTTTTCGTAATGGTTCTTAAATAGGGAATATGCAACCTTAAAGGGGAGATTATCGCTGATTGTATTCGGATTTCTCAGTGGATTTTGTTCTACATGGTTCAGTGCTCTGATCATTATGATTCTTTAAATCTGCGGAAAAGTGGAACAAGATTGGAATGACGATGTCTGCTGTAAGACGCTACCACTCCTCAGGCATTTTGATGTTTATATAAAAAAAAGTACGGGACAATGCCCTCTGTCACGGCTCTATCAAAGAACCACGTTTGACCGAGGTCATCATCCCAATGTGTCAGTACGTTGTTATTTCTAAGTCTCTTATTCATGTTCCCCAATGCCTTACACAACCCGTTATTCCAGTGTTATTTCCTACGCTCATACCAATAACCAGGAACACCATGCACAAGACGCATTAACGCTTCCAGGTAAAAGTAGTCGCCCCAGATCATATAATCATCCGGGGATAAGCCGCCATGAATATGGTAAGACCCGTGTTTAAGAAAGCCTTCCGCTTTATCGTCACCGATCGTGGCGTAGTTATTGATCAGCGATTCCATGCTTGTTGCCAGCATCTGCTCGAAATACAGACGATCCGGATCACCAGTAGCCAAATGAGAGATGAGCTCCGCCAGTCCGGCAGCGACGATCGCTGAGGCTGAACTGTCCCGGTAAGTATCCACAGCTACAGGAGCATTGAAGTCCCAGTAAGCAACGCTGTCCTCGGGTAAATGCTCAAGGAAGTAACGGGCCATACGCTTGGAAGTCTCCAGAAATGCCTTATTTCCAGTATAACGATAGGATAGCGCGAACCCATATACTCCCCAGGCTTGGCCCCGCGTCCACGTCGAACCGTTGCTGTAGCCTTGATGTGTCGCACCGCCAATCGGAACCCCCGTCTTCGCATCGAAGAAAAACGTATGATACGAACTATCATCGCCTCTAACGATATAACGCCGTGTTTTCTCTGCTTGGATCTGTGCTATTTCAGCGTACGTTGAATCACCCGTCTGCTCACTTGCCCAATACAATAGCGGCAGATTAAGCAGGCAATCAATAATAATCCTCCCCGCTTCTTCCTCATTATCTGGGTCTCCCCAAGCTTGAATATAACCGCTGCCGTCGCTCGTAGTCCGCCACCGTGTCATTAATACATCAGCTGCAGCTAGAGCCAACTCCCGAGCGCCTTCATCTCCAGTGATGATCCACTGGGCTTTGGCCGATAAGCTGTACAGGAATCCGATATCATGGTGATCCAGGGAGATATGCTGCTCAAGCCGCTGACGTAAACTTGCCACTGCCCCTTCTGCTGCCTTCCGGTAGCGTTCATCGTTTGAATATTCATAGCACAACCACAATATCCCCGGCCAAAATCCATCTGTCCAGTCATCGTTATCATTCAAAATATAGGTTCCATTCAGACTGACATGGGGAAAACGGGTCCCGAACTTATCCATATTGTTTAGCGTTTTCGATAGAATATCCTCAATGGCTTGTATATAACGTTGTTTTCCTTGTAATTCCGTTGTTTGCATTCCCTCGGTAGACATCGCACTTCAGTCCTCTCTTCATCTATTAGGAGAAATGATCCAGAGAATGACAGCAAAAAATGATCATCAACCGAGCTCGGTCAATTGGCCTGCCGCAAGCTCTACGACGTCCGTTTCCACGCTTATCCATACACATTGTGCAGATGGATTATGAACGATCCGGTAATCTGCCGAGAATCGAAGCTGCCGCAATGCATGCATATAGGAAACAATTTCAGCATTCGTAGCAAACCAGATGTTTTCGTTTCGGGCAACGAGTTCTCCAAACCGATCGACCAGCTCCCAGTTGTTGTCGTTCTCAAATTCATAGCTGTGCCCCCACACATACAGCAAAGCCATCTTGGTATGCCTCTGTTTTAAAGCGAGTAACTGCTGCGCGTACTCCACCATTTGTCGATAATGGCAGGTCGGATGCCATCTCAGGAAGTCTGAAGGCATATTGAACCCGAACTCGTTTGCCGCTGTCCGGGCATACTCTATCCCCAGCGAAGGCAGCATTGAGACAAGCTGGTCGTTATATGTACCAAAAGGATAGCTCATCCCTCGCACAGGATAACCAACCAGAGCCTCCAATCCCTTTCGATCCTCCGTGATTTCCTGAACCATTTGTTCAACCGGCGACTGTTCGAGAAAAGGATGGCTGACGGTATGTGCAGATACTTCATGCCCTGTGAACAGGGGCTGTATCTCCTCCTGTGTAAGAAATCCTTCTTTTCCGAGCGTACCGCTGTTTAAGTGAAACGTGCCTTTGAGACCATATTCATTAAACTTCCCGACTAGTCTCCTGTCATGAATCTGCCCATCATCAAAACTCAGGGTGATGGCCTTATGCACCCCACCCGGAAAGCGATCATATCGAATTCTCATGCCAATTCCTCCTAACGATGGTTCAAGCATGCGTATACGAGATTTCTCAAGCGTGGATGCACATAGGGCTCTTGATTGTTCAACATATGCTGCGCATACATGACGGTCAGCTGAGAAGACGGGTCCATAATCGCCAGAGCACCGGCTGCGCCGCTCCAGCCAAATTCACCAAGCGGACTAAGCGACCCGCTGGTCTGCTTGGTGCAATGGGTCCGAACTCCAAGCCCGTAACCATACCCCGCAAGCTGCGACCACGTGAAATGACTGCGGGTTGCCTCCGTCAAATGATCCGTTCTCATGAGATTCACCGTCTCGGCAGACAGGATTCGAACGCCTTCTGAGCTTGTTCCTTGATGGGTAAGTGCATTCAGAAATACGGCGTAGTCATCCACCGTGGAGTATAACCCGGCACCGCCGCTCTCATATTCCGAACCGATTCGGTAATCGTTCCCCTCCTTGGGAATAGGTTTGCCTAAGGACTCGCTATATTCATACTGTGGAGCCAAACGGCTTTGCTTCTCTTCCGATACCTCGAAGCCGGTATCACCCATCCCGAGCGGGCCGGTTATTTCATCCCGAACATAGGCACCGAATCGTCTACCGTCCACGGCTTCGACCAAGGCCGCAAGAACATCATGGCTTAAACTGTAGCTCCACCTCGCCCCCGGTTCGAACAACAGCGGTTCTTCGGCGATGGCCGCCGCTACTTCGCGGGTTGGCGCTCTTCCGCTTGTGCGTCTTACGACTTCCAGGATTGAAGGGGAACGGATATCATAAGAGAGCCCGGCCGACATGGTAAAGAGATCCCGTACCCGGATCGCTCTCTGGGCTTTCTCCAATACCATTTCACCGCTGGGCAAGGTCACTTTCACGGCCATCTCTCCATATTCCGGAAGATAGTCCGCCAGCGGGTCATTTAACAGGAGTGCTCCCTTTTCTACCAGCTGAAGGGCTGCCGTGCAGGTCAGAATTTTGGTCAGTGAATACAGCCGAATGATGTGCCTGTCGTGGATGGGAATACGTTGTTCCAAGTCAGCATAACCGCTGCGGTAGCGGAAGACCTCTTGATTGCGGTGCAGAACCAATACCTCTGCCCATGGAATACGCCAATCCGTTAAGCGGTCGATAAATATGGATAGCGGTTTGAAGTCCATCGCTTTGCTTCCTTCCTGTCTCAATATCACTCGTAATCGATAACCACCATCTGATGACACTCAAGCTTCGGAACGGTGTAGCTAACCAAACCCTTCTCCCACTTAAAGGGAATGGACTGCACTTGCGGCGCCAAATACACATTCTTCACTTGATGGGGAGTCCGGATGGACACCTCAACATCATATAGGGGGATGATATCCTCAATCACTTCGATCTGTTTGCCACGGCGGACCGGGGACGCATACAGCAGATGATGGACCAGCCTTTTTTCTTGCTTTTGATCCTGCAGGGTAGTTACGCCCTGGGCAGGCAGATCGGTGTTCAGCGTTTTATTAGGCATGAGGCGGTTCAGCGCATACAGGATCGTCTCCTTCAGGATCAGACTTCCTTGGTTCGCATAATCCTCGAACACATTCCAGGCCAGATAGATGCCGCTGGTGCTCTCTACCATGCCCGGTCCTCCATAAACATCGCTGCTTGGCGTATGCTGGTGTGAACAGAAGGTAAAGACATCGCGGTTGAAATACGGGTCTTTCCTGCTTCCAAGCTCCGTTCCGCTGGCAAGTTCAAGCTTCTGGCCTTCCGTATACATGACAAAGGAAGCTTCCCCCAGGCTCGCAGGCTTGAACAACGGATGAAAAAAGTCCGGACGGTATGGATTCACTCCCACATATCTCACTCCGAAATCAATGGCGAAGGACGTGCCATCTTGGTTCAGACCCGACCAGCCTGTGGCGAGGACCTTACCTCCCTGCTGCAAAAACAAATCCAGCTTATCCTTCAGCTCGTCATTCACCGCCACATAATCCGGTAAAATCAGCACCCGATAATTGGTAAAATCATGCTCCGTATCAATCACATCAAATAGGATATTGCCCTCCAGCAGCATGCGTACAGCCCCTGCATCCGAATCGTTCCGACTTGCGTCTTCTTGGGCTTTAGGGTGCACACCCGTTGCTTCCAATGACAACAATGCTACATCCGCAACGTTCACGGCATTCACGCACCATGCTTCCTTACTTTCGACTTCACGGTAAGCCGTACCGATCAATTCATAGGTTGCCGGATCCATACGGCCATCAGGCTGAAGCTGATCCCCAATCGAACATTTTGCACCATTTGCAAGACTGAGAGCGGTTTCATATCGGAGTGCGTTTGGATGCTTATATCCGCCGAATTCTCCCCACGCGGTATGAAATTTCCCGGTCATGCCTAGAAATTCGAATCCGAGCGTTTGTACGTACCTCGCCGAAAGAGGGAAATGGTCATATCCCCATCCACCTGTAGGCAGCGACTCCAATTCCAAATGAGTATTCATTGCAGCCAGGTCACGACGACCACGCTTGATATGTCCACCGTTATGGAAGATGGGCAGACCTGGTTTTATCGATTCCACCGTTTCCTTCACCCTGGCTGTGTAATTGGCATATGTGCTCTCCCAGAGGCTCTTCATGGCTTCCTCGTTGCGAGGGTCATTCCCTTTACGCCGTATGGTATCCACACAGTTATGACAGTAACATTTGCGTATACCCACAATATCGAGAAACAATCCGTCTACATCATATCGGAGCAACACTTCCCGAATCTGTTCGATCAGGATATTGAGATAAGGAGAGTTCATGCAAAACTGATGGTAGCCTGGCTGCATGAAGCCTTCAGCCCAATTCGTTCGATCATTCGTGTCACGGATCAGCCACTCGGAGTGACGGCGAGCTAGCTTTTCATCCAAACCGGCCGAAAGGTACACTGGTGTTTTTACGTTGATCTCATGGGCTGCCTCAATCTGTGCCGCAAGCAAATCGAAGCTTAAACCCGGATGAATCTCATTGGTTTCTGAAGGATGATATGCCCAGCCATGGTGGCACTTGGAGAACACCGTAATCGAGTCGACATACCCAAGCTTCAACATGTCTTGAAACTGCCTTTTGTCAAAACGGTCCCCAATGGGAACTATGGCTTCCGAGGTGTGAAAATCCAGATGGACTTGACGGAATCGCATGATTTCGCTTCCTTTCTCGTTCATATACCCCTAATATAGGCCTTCCAGGATTGAACGAATAGGTGTAAAGACGACTTTTTATAGCACAATTCCGACCATTCGCAATTCAGTGCATGATACAATAAGTGCACCAAGAAGTAATGGAAAGGGCTGGCCTTATGAATTGTCTGGAGCTAACCATCCCCCCACTTCCGCAATTAGTGACGATTGGTCACTCCATCTGGGATCCGGGACAGCAGCACCTGAGTCGTTCGTTTAACTTATATGACATGCTCTTTGTAATGAAGGGCACCTTGTATATGACGGAAGATGATGTACCATTCGAAATCACAGCAGGCTCCATGCTTGTGCTTGAGCCGAACCGTCTGCATGTCGGGCACCGCCCTTGCGAGGAAGAAACGGAAATATACTGGCTCCACTTGGCCCACCCTGAGCCTGTCCGAACGATGGACAGCGGACATATTCCATGGTCGACCCCCTTCACGAAAGGCACCAACCTGGATGTCACTCCGCACCGGCAGGTCATGTACATTCCCAAATTCACAAGCCTGCACACCCCAAGTATTCTTCCCTACCTGCAGCGAATGATGGAGCTTCACCTAAGCTTGTCGCCTGCAACGTCCTTGCCGCTGCAGGGGCAGCTCGCTGGCTTGTTGACCGAACTGCAGTCGGCTATGCGTCTGCAATATGCTCCCCGCTCGAGAATACTGTGTGATCAAACGATAAGCTATCTCGAAGAGCATATTACCCGTCCCTTCGATGCGAAGCATATGGAAGAAACGCTCCATTTCCATGTGGACTATCTCTCCCGCTGCCTGAAGAAATACACAGGGCTGAGTCCGCTTCAATACCTGCACGAGCTGCAGATGAATAAAGCTAAATCTCTTTTGGAAAATACAAGCCTTCCCGTATCCGAAATCGGTGTGCTGATCGGGATAGAGAATGCCAATTATTTTATTCGCTTATTCCGAAAAAAGCTGGGAATGACACCCGGTCAATATCGAAGCACCCGCTTGGGCCGCACCTGACAAAAACAGCAGGAACGTAATCGTCCCTGCTGTTTTGTTATGAGTTCCTATTGTTTTGTTATCAGTTCCGTTCCTATTGTTTTCCTATAAGTACCTGTTGTCTTCTTATCAAAACGTTTAGACGTATTTCTCCCGATATTCCGTAGGCGTGCACAGGTAAATCTTCTTGAACTGGCGGGCGTAATAATTCTGGTCCCGGAATCCGCTCTCTTGAGCCACTTGGAGAATGGACAGGTTGAGATTACGCAGAAGCGTACAGGAATAATTCAGCCTCCGCCGGATCACATAGTCCATGGGCGTCGTTTGGAAGTTCCTTGCGAACTCGCGAAGAAACTGCCTTTTGGACAAATACGCCCTTTCCGCGAGCATATCCAGATTGAGCGGCTCCTGAAAGTGTTCCTCCAAGTACGTAATGGACTCGGCGATTCGTAGCGCTTTATTCTGAGGCCACCCGTTGTTCGCCACATAATAACGGGAAAGCACACCCATGAGTGCCGTAAAGTAGGAGCGGATCAGCATTCGGTAACCTTCCGGCTTCTGATCATGCTCATCCAGAATGACATCCAGCAGACCGGTGACCTGCCGCAGCTGTTCATCATTCAAGGTAAGCATGCCTTTGAAGTTCATTTCCTTCCGGTAGAACGGCTCGAAATAAAATAAAGCCTGGAAGCCGGCCATCAGCTTCAGTTCCTGCAGCTGAGTCATCTGGTCAGGATGAAACATGACATTGACGTACTCGATATGATCCACGTCTTTATAGCCGTGGGACACATTGCCATGGATGAAGAACACCTGCCCGGCAGAGATCGGATACTCCCTTCCTTCGATAATGTGCGTTGCGGTACCTCCAAGAATGACAACGAGCTCGGAATAATCGTGCTGGTGCACATCAAAGTCATGAGTTAGAGGGCATTTCTCGATGCGAAAAATAAAATCCGTTTCCAGCCCCAGTTCCAGATAATGGCTTTTTCTATTCATGTCGCTATTATGCTAAAGAAGGTCACTATCGTCAAGGAATTCTGAAGCCAATTACAGTAACATGGGGATAAAAGACATGAAACTGAGGTGGCTTATGTACCGCTATCATTACCGTGCGCAGTGCCGCGAGAATATGGACCTGAAGCAATTGTTCCGCGAAGCCTTACCAGAACTCCAAATCCAGATGCAGGAACTCGGGGCCCGTCAACTTAGTCTGTTCCATTTCGGAACACAGCTGTTTCTTTATTATGAAAGTCCAGCTCAGTCGGTTGATCCTCATGATCTCTTCGCTCACTGTGAAGACGCTTTGGAAATCTGGCCCGGAACGAGCAGTGCTAGAAGGTGGGTACCGATGATCGATATTTTCCACTATCACAAGTCGGTCAGCGAGCAGCAATGGTTAAGACAAAACGCTTCGGCCCGGCCTTATGCCAGAATCGCCCATCTCAAGCCGGATCAAGTCGCCAGTTATGTCTTTTACCATTACCAATACCAGGAGGAGAAGCCGGGGGATGGCGATAAGTTCGGAATAATTGCCCTGCATGAGAATCTGATGTTCTTCTACTCGGAAGATCCGGCAACTATCGAGAAGCCGTCCTATTCAGGCAAACTCTCCACATCCCATACGCCGCTTGATTGGGCGGGAACGATGGAGCCTCACTTCATACCCTGGGATTCGTCCGATGAGAGTTCCCGGATCTGGCTGGAAATCCCGCTCGTTATCCGGGCATAACGAATGTCAAAACGAAAGGAGTATTCCTACCATGCGAACTCAATATTGCTTAAACGGTGAATGGAATTTCATGCCTTTGTATGAGCAGGGCACTGGCTTCGAGCTTCCTGCAGAGCTGGTTTACGAAGAGCAGAAGGTTCAAGTTCCCTCCAGCTGGAGAAGCTCCTACGAAAGGCCTCCCGGAAAGAACTTCGGGATCATTCCCGAGTACGAATATGCGCCTTATGATGTATTTCAATATCCGAAGGAGTGGGCGCAAGCCGAAGCGGGAGTTCTTCACCGGTCATTCCGGGTGCCTTCAGCCATGAATGAACCAGGGACACGGTTCTTCCTCCGTATGGACGGGATCATGCAAAAGGCTGCTGTGTATCTCGACCATCATCTCGTGACCATGTGGGAGGATGGTTACCTGCCTCTTCTCGTGGAAATTACCGAACTGGTCAGAAAGGATACGGAGCACGAACTTCATGTAGTCTGCGGCAGCTTTGACAAGGTCGAGATTCCTTCAGGTCAACAGAAAATCACGGGCCTTGCAGGCTCGTGGTTCGGTTCGATTGCCAGAGGGATATGGCAGGACGTATATCTGGAAAGTCGGCCGGAGATTTCGCTTGCGGATGTAACAATCCAAACGTCGGTACGGGAGAATCGGCTGGAAGTAGATGCTGCAGTAAGCCATCCCTTGGCTTCCTCCTTGAAAACATCCCACAAGGCTATTCTTCATGTGCGCGAAAACGGTGATTCGACGTCCTCCATTCTTCAAGCTGAAACTGATGTGTTAGCCGTGAGCAGCCAAGGGGATTCGAGCCGACTGACGTTCCGCCTGGATTGGGAGGACGCCAAGTACTGGAATCCCGAGCAGCCTTTCTTGTACAGCTTGGAGCTTGTGCTTCTGGACGGTGACCGGGTTATCGACCGGGTGGAACAGCCATTCGGCTTCCGTGAGATCTGGACCGAGGGTTCGCAGTTTATCCTTAACGGTACGCCCATGAACTTGCGCGGTGACTCCTGGCATTTCCAGGGTGCCATTCAACAAACGCAGGAGTACGTACGCACATGGTATGGGATGTGCAAGGAGGCCGGAGTTAACTGTGTTCGGCTGCATGCCGCGCCTCATCCGACCTATTATCTGGATATCGCCGATGAGATGGGCATGCTGATTGTGGATGAAACAGCCATCTACGGTTCGAGCAAATCCATGCCTGCAGATCATCCCGCTTATATCGCGAACTGCACAGCCCATGTCCGCAGACTGGTAGAGCGTGACCGAAATCATCCGTCCGTTATCCTGTGGAGCTTGCAGAACGAGATGCGCTGGGTGGACGGCCGCGATATATTCAAGCAGCATATGCCTTCCATGATGAATCTCATTCGCGAGTTAGATCCTACCCGCCCGATTATCGCAGAAGGCGATAACCGTCTCCTCCCCCAAGAACTCACGGAGGTGGAGAGCAGGCACTATAACATAGATGGCACTATTGACGCGTGGGATCGCAAAGCACCTCTCGTGTTCGGCGAGCATGGCGGCTGGTGGTATGTCTGTCCGCAGAACAGCAGCATGTACGTAGGCTTGGCCGCGTATCGAAACACGGATGAATGTATCCAAGGTCTGGCCGAGAAAGAGCGGCTGTTCGTGGAATATGCGAGGCGGCAAGGCGTTTCCGGAATCTCCACCTTCAACTTCGCCCATTATTTCATGCGGGCCATGCCGGAGCGCGATATTGTGCTTCCTCCATCCGTTCTAGATACGCCGGGGCCGAAACCAAAAGTCATTCCGAAATACGCGCTAACGCTGAATAACGGTCTTCTTCCGAAGGAATATCCGCTCTATATGAAGAACCCGTCCTTCCCAATCATGGAAGCCTCTTTCAAGCCCGCTACCATGATACCGGCAGAATACAATCGTTCCTTCTTCGATGATGAGCCCATTTCCAGAAGCTTTGATGTCTATAACGATACATTCCATTCAAGCCAAACTCGGATTGAATGCGAAGTACGCCAGGAAGGCAGACTCCTTCACCATGAGCTCTTCCTATTCGACCAAGAACCTGCGGATCATGAGATCGTGACCGTAACCTGGAAACCTGAGCCTGTTAAGGATGTAACCGCTATACACGTGCATGCTGTAATGTTTCACGATGACAAGCTCGTTCATGAGCTGAATTTGCAGTACAAATTGTATCCCTCACATTATAAAACCACCCCTGTCTCTATAGGCCGACCTGTGGCCTTCATAGGTCGGGACGAAGACTTCGATCGGGTAAACGTCCTTGTCCCGGAATGCAGACGAATCCGGCTTGAACAGCTTGGTGAGCTTTCCCCCAATCACCTCGTCGTTGCAGGCAGCGGGCTGGAGGATGAGGACGGTCAACTGGAGATTGCTCTCCAAAATTATGTACGGATGGGCGGGCGTCTTCTGCTGTTGGAGCAGCTCCATCTGTCTCTGGGTCATTTGACGATTTCGCGGCAGGATTTCATCCGTGCGCACGCGGGCAGCTATACCCATCCCATCCTTCAAGGCTTGGACAATGATGATTTGATGTATTGGGACGAAAAGATCCGTGAGGATGGCCCCCATCCTATCATCCACGCCGCTTTCGAGAAACCGATCAAGGGCCACTTCAATATGATCTTGGAATGCAGCGCAGGGGATTTTGGAGATGGCGGAGATCTGTGGTCACCTCTTCTGGAATACCGGGACGGCAGCGGCCTCTTCATTGCTAATCAATTGCAGCTCATGGAGCATTTCAATACCGTCCCGGCGGTCTGCTGCTTGCTGCGCAACATGCTCGCTTATGCAGGAAACGTCGAAACGATATCGGTCCGAACGGGGGCATGGGTTGAACCGGGAGGAACAGCAGAGCATTTCCTGCGGTCCCTTGGCCTTTCCTTCGACGTGCTTGAGAATATCACGAGCAGCCTTCTTGCGACATATCAACTTGTTGTCGTGGAGCCAAACCTTCTGTTAGATTCGAATTCCATAGCACTGTTGAACGAATATGTTCGGCAGGGGGGTAAACTCGTCATCCTTCCCGCTGCTCCAGGTCATGAAGCCGCCCTATCTGCTCTGTTGAAGCGCCCTGTCTCGATCCTGAAGCATGAAACGTACCACTTGGAGGCGAATTACGATAGGCCTGTGGTCCAAGGATTAAGTCCGGTTGACCTGTTCGGTTTCGACAAGGTTTTTCTCTCGCCCAGAGAAGTTGTTAATCGTCCCTTGGCCTCTTACAGTCTGGATACGACCGGTGCAACAGTACTATGTGCAAGCGTAGAAGGGACAGCATGGAAGGATTATTTTGTGCATGGGCATACGTCGGAATACAGCAGGCTGGCATTGGTGGAGTTAAACCGGGATCAACAGCGTCCTGCCGGGAGTTTCGTACTGCAAGCGGAACAGGAACAAGGATGTATCATTTTATCTCAACTGCTCCTTGAACCGGATTCCGCCAAGTCTATACGCTTATATAGCCGACTTTTGGCCAATCTGGGGGCTACCATAGACGACGGTCTTCTTCACAGCTCCAAAACAGACGCGCACTGGTCGATTGAAAAGGTCATGGCACTGCCTTGCAAGCCGTGGGTCAATTACGAGGAAATGAAGGCCTATTATACGGATTCGGAATTCTCGCTGAACAATCTGGGCGAGGGGCTCTACGGCTGGATGCTCAAGAAAGAGCGAAGCTCTTCAGACGGTGCCTTTCTTATCCAAGACCCTGGGGATGAGCACTGGTTCCTCAGCTGTTTCGTTCATGTATTGGACCCTTCATGTAATCCAGTCGAGGGTACCCTTCGAGGTAAGCTTCAAGTCAACACAAACTGCGAATATGAGATTTATCTGAACGGGTGCCGTGTTCCCGATCCGGAGAGGCATATCGAGCTGCGTGCTGGCATTAATCGTCTGATCGCCATCGTGCAAGGAGCAGGTGAGGACATCCGGTTCGGTATGGTATTTAGGAACGCAGACGGTTCGTACATGAGGCATCTTCGATATCGTCTGACCTTGGATGATGTAGAGCCCAAATAAGTTTACTTTTTCGTATCTACTGCGATAAGGATATTGATAGATCATTCCATTTCAAAAGAGGTGGGTTCCATGCATATAAAACATCCGACTGCACTTGAAGTTCTGCTTGATCAAGCAAACGAGAGTCTATCTGCGAACAGCCATACGATTGCCACATGGGAGATTCCCGGATTTTACCAGGATACTGAGGGGCACACGCTCGCGAAGCGGCGGATGGAAAAGGACGCCCAGACGGCCTATACGACTGCACTGGCCTACCGGCTGACAGGAACAGCTGCTTATGCAGACAAAGCGAAGGAAATCATCATGGGCTGGGCAGTGGTTAATCGGGAAATTTCAGGTGCGGACGGACCGTTGGTATCCGCCTATCTGGGGGTTGGACTCCTTCTGGCGGCGAATGAAATCAAAGAATACGTGGACTGGAGCGAAAAGGAGCGAGAAATGTTCACCCAATGGATGACCCGGGTGTGCCTGCCGGAGTGGGATCGAATCCCCCTCCGCAACAACTGGTGGAGCTGGAGTCTGTATGCCCAGTTAGCGCTGTATCGTTTTATGGAGGATAAGCTTCATTTGGCAGAAGAGGTGACCGCGCTCAAAGAACATCTCGACCACTCCCTCTCCATCGAAGGATTCATTCCGGAAGAAGCATCCAGAGGCAAGCATTCCCTTTGGTATCATTATTTCGCTCTCGCTCCGGTAACGGCTGCCGCCAAGCTCGTCCTGGACACGACGGGAGAAGATCTGTTCCGCTGGGTCTCACCGGGAGGTAAAAGCCTCAAGTATGCCGTCGAACAATTCTTCCATTATGTCAACGGACATCTGAAGGAATGGCCATATGACGATAATCCGATCTTCCCGGCACAGCTCTCTGGCAGCACATGGCCCCTCGATCTGGTCGAGGCGATGGCGAACATCTATAAGAATCCGGACTTTGAACGTTTTGTCGCCCCTTACCGTCCGATCACAGGCAATATTAATATGAACAGCGGCCATTATCATGCTTATGCCTGGATCTATCCTGAGCTGCAATTTCAACGTTAGCTATAAGAAAGAAGCCTTTCCGAAAATGATCGGAAAGGCTTTTTTCTGTCGTCTATTCTATTGTTACAGCCTGCCCATCCCGAAGCAGATAGGCTGCTGCTTCCTCCGTAATATGTTTGCCGCTCTGGGCTTGAACCTCATGGAGGAACGCTTCCGTATTCCCATTATCCAGCTTCTTGAGCAGGCTGTTAGCAATCCCGCCATTATCAATCCAGGACTTCTCCCGAAAGAGGGTTACCAGCGCTTTCAGTGAGCTGACATCTGCATAAGTGGAGAACGTCACAACCGCTTCCTGTTCATTCCCCGCTTCGTCTGTGGCGATTACTTTGAAGGTGTGAGCTCCCAGGGGTAGCATATAGAGAAGCACCGCCGCTCCCTGCTCGATCTGCTGATCATCAAGCCTTGCTGTACTCTTCAATTCATCAACCCCAGACACCTCATCGACAGCAGTCCATGACAGATTCAGGGACTCCGCACTTGTATAATCTCCAGCAAGCGGCTCTGCCACCGAAATCATGGGTGCCGAAGCATCCAGATTAAACTCCAGCGATTTCGCTTCCTCCGCGTTTCCGGATGAATCCAGTGAACGGTATAGAATAGAATAACGGCCATCCTGACTGAAGGTCAGGGAGTCCTGATAGGCCAGCCAGGTATCCCCTCCATCCAGACTATATTCTGTCGATGCGGATGCAGAAGAGTCTTCAGAAGAATGCAAGACAAGGGTTACAGGCTGTGTATACCATCCATTCATTCCGTCCGGTTCTGCCGGACTCATGACGGCCGTGGTCTCTGGAGCAGTCCGATCGGTATCGATCAGGGAAAACTGGATGTCATCGAACCACATTTCGCTGAACCCGCCTACATAGAAACCTACCATTCCAGATGGATTGTGCTTGGTATCCGCCCCTTCAAGTCTAAGTTCCCCGTTTACGTACACGCGGATGTCGGCACCTTCGACCCGAATGCGGATCGTATACTCCGTATCAGGCTTCAGATCCTCATCAGGCAGCTTCGTGGTTTTCAGAGCTGTCCATGCTCCATTGTAAAGAATCCATTGTGAAGTGCCATCCGCCAGCTTCTTGTATGCAATTTTCCCGGATGTGCTGGAGACGGAACGATCATATACATATAGAGTTCCCGTATCCGGCATGACCGCCGGCGTCTTCAGCGTGAAGGTAAGGTCATAGTCGGTATATGTCTTCGGATGAAGGGCCGAGGCGCCTTTGAGAATTTTATACTTTTTGTTGCCATCCACAGTTACAATACTGCGGTTCGGGTCCACCGGCCATCCGTTCGCTCCCGAATCGAAATCCGTAAAGTGCATCACATCAGATACCTGAATGCGCACAGATGCTGATGCTTCCGGGTTGGCGACTGATGTGACGGTGATATCTGCCTCGCCTTCCGCCAAAGCAGTTACCATTCCATGTTCATCCACAGCGGCAATTCCCGGTTGGGAGGTATGAAAGATAACCTCCTTATTCTCGGCATCAAGCGGATCAAATTGAAATTGCAGCTGCTTTTGTTCCCCCTTGACCATGTTGACATGGCTCTCACCCAGCAGCAAACCGGATACTTCCCTGCTAGGAACCGTGAATTTGATGTCATCAAACAGGAGCTCACTGAAACCCCCGGCATAAAAGCCAACCTGGCCGGACGCATTGAATGTCGAATCACTTGCCTTTAGCTTCAGCTTGTTATCCACGTATACACTAATCTCCGGACCCTTAACAATAACTTTCATGTTATAGACGGTATCCGGCTGCAGATCAGGTGCAGCCAGCGTATTCTGCTTCACTGCAGCCCAGGCCGCATTGTACAAAAGCCAGGCAGATGTTCCGTTTGCATACTTCCGATAACCAATTCTGCCGCCGCTTCCGCCAGAGTTCAAACGGTCAAACACATAGAATGTGGCATCATCTGCAATGACTTTCGGCGTCTTCATCTTAAAAGTCAGCTCATAATGGTTAAACTCATTCTCGTTTAGCGTTGTTGCTCCTTTAACGAGCTTATACATATGGTTGCCGCCTTCAACCTCGACAATGCTTCGGTTCGGGTCTGTCGGCCAGCTGTTCCTACCGTTTTCGAAATCGGTATAATCGATAATGCCATCCCCAACTTCCACAGTAACCTGAACCTCATCCTTTAAGGTCGGGTTGTCAGCAGACACGGCTGTAATCGTAGCATTCCCTATACTAACACCCTTCAGCTTGCCGCTTGGATCCACCTTAACAATCGAAGGGTCGCTCGACGTGTACTGAATAGCGGGGTTCGTTGCGTTCCAAGGAATTACTGCGGAATACAGAGCGAATGACTTTCCAATCCCGATGGTTACGCTTTCGTTATACAACTGGATTCGATCCACAGCAATGTGATCCGGAGCCAGGTATGGACCGGCTTTCCCCTGAATTCCCATCTCGCTGAAAGGGATGGCCGGGAAGCCAGGGATCTTTTGGAACACTTCCGCATCCGCCTTCAAATTCAAATCCCCATTCGCCAGATTAACGAAGCCGGGATCATGATCCGTAATCCAGTTGTTCGCATACTGGAGCAGGTTGCGCTTGTCATTTGCTCCCTGATTATTGGTGCCGCTTAATTTCCTCGTCGGGTTATAGATCACATTGTTCTGAAACGTGTTGGTATCCGGATAATACCGGTTCTCCGTGAAGAAATCCGCCAGTTCCGGGTATTTCTCCATATGCGGTGTACCTTCGAAATTGTTGTTCTTTTCAAACAACGCCTTCCATTTGGGCATATAGTTTTTGGATATTTGCTGATCCGGTTGATCGCCTAGATACATGTCCGAATATTCATACGGTACCTTGGCATCAATAAAAAGATTGTTCCGGGTCTTGATATGGGCACCGCCGTTATTAAGAATGGCATCGTTACCCATGCCGTTAAATATGTTCTCTTCAATGGTAATGCCCATGGTGAAGTTATCCGGATATACCCCTTGAACCCCTGCCTTGCCTTCACCGATATTGTGGAAATAATTCCGGCGGATCACCGATCCCCGTTCCTGAGGCGACTCGCCCAGATTCATATAGATGGCGCCGAGGTCCGAGAAGGTTTTGCAGACGTCATAAATGTTGTTGTATTCAACGAGATGATCATTGCCAAAGATCAGCATTCCCGGATGGGGAGCGTCATGAATTTCGTTGTGGGAAACCTTATTCCCCGCACCGGTCAGGAAGATGCTCGGATTATAGGCTTTATGGTAATAAGCAAAATCATGGATATGGCTGTTCTCCACGACATTGTTTCCTGGCTCAAGCGTCTTCTTATCTCCACCATTCAGAATCACCCCGGTCCCTCCGATGTGATGAATATGGGAGCTGATCACCGCATGATTCACTCCGTCCACTTTGGCAAAGTCGTTATACAACCAGCGGCTCTGCGTATTAATCAGTACGCCCCCATTGGAGAAATTACGTATTTCGCAGTGCTCCAATCGGACGCTGTCACCGCCCATAATAACTGCTGCGGAGTCCCGGCCATTCTCCAGGATCAGGTCCTCAAAGGTCACATGCGAAAGATTGTTCGCGTTGATCATCGGTGTTTTAAGCATCGTAACCATGATCTCAGGATGATCACTTTCAAAGGCAGCCGTAGGCATGAAGTAGAGTACGCCCTGCTTCCGGTCGATGTAATATTCACCTGGCATATCGATCTCCTCAAGCAGGTTCTGGGCAAAATGGAAGTCCGGGTACCAGTTGGTAAACAGGCCGCTCATCTCTCCGTATGCCAAGGTAATCGTCTTGTTGCTTGTATCGATGGATGCCACTTTATTGTACGACCATTCCCAGCTGTAACCGAATATGCCATCCAACCAGATGTCATCCGCTTCTTCCCAGAGATCCGGTCTTTCGTAATTGTAGGTAAAGGTCCCGCCGCGTGTCTGCAAATCCGGATCATTGCGGGTAGGTCCGGGATCCGTGATGGTGCCCATCTGGACCGTTCCATTGTTTGGCCAGCGGGCAAGGGTCATGCCTTGACCTTCAACATACAGCTCCATCGGCGGAACCTGACTGACGTCATTGGCTTTGTAATAACCATGCCGGCTCATTACACCGTAATCGGTGATGCCTTGAGCTTTCAGGTCTGCCTGCAGAACCTTCGTTCTGGCATCCGCACTGATGATCCGGTCCAGGACATTCGTGTCCGTTACCGGAGAAAACCAGCTTTTTTGAAGCTCCAGACCGCCGTTTAACCGCACGCTTTCTCCTGGATAAGCCTTGTAGGTTATCCGCTTATTCTCCGTACCGGAGTCCTGCTCCTCCAGAAGAAAACTTTCGCTTCGATTGTAGGTGCCGCCCCTTAAATAGACCGTCACACCGCCTTCAGGCAGCCCGGAACCCTTCTTCAATTGCCGGATTGCATCCCTGGCCTTTTCAAGTGTACGGAATGGAGCGGCTTCCGTTCCCGGATTCGAATCGTCACCATCATTTGAAATATAAAAGACAGCACCAGGGTTCACCGCATCTTCCGCATTCACTCCCGTAACCGGCAGACACCCCACCAACAAGACCAAGATTAATGCAATAATGATCCGTCTCCTCATCATCTTCGGAAATACCTCCCTTATAAGATCAATCAGATAAAATTCGAATGACCACTACCCTTTTACAGACCCAATCATGGTTCCTTTTTCGAAATATCGAAGCAGGAAAGGATACATTACGATTACCGGCAAGGAGCTGACAATGACAGCCGCCATTTTCAAGCTCTCCGGCGCAGGCGGGGTTGCAAGCGTCGCCGTAGTAAACGGGTCGAGCTTGCTCTCGATGAGGATCTGGCGGACAACCTGCTGCAGCACGAATTTGGATGAATCGGTGACGTAAAGCAGATTATCCATAAACGCATTAATGTGGTAAACCAGATTCCAGAGCCCGATCGTCACAAGAGACGGAATGGACAGCGGGAGCAGGATACGGAACAGAATTCGCAAGTCCCTTGCCCCGTCGATACGAGCTGCTTCGATCAGCGCATCCGGAACGGAGCGGAAAAACGAGATCATCACAAGCACATGAAAAGCATTGGCAGCGGATGGCAGCACATAGACCCAGTGCGTGTTAAGCAGATGCAGTTCTTTGATTAATAGATATTGCGGGACAATCCCGCCATCGAAGATCATCGTGAACAACAGCAGCATGATCAGCAGCCGCTTCATGGGCAGATCGGGACGGGAGAGCGGATAAGCGGCGCAGATGGTAACGAGAAGTGTTAAGGCCGTCCCTACGACCATTCGAAACAGCGTATTCGCATATCCTGACCAGATTAATGGATAGTCCAGAAGCCCGCGGTATGCTTCCCACTCGAAATCCCGAGGATAAAAATGAAATCCGCTTCGAAGTGCTTCTCCCCTACCGCTGAAGGAGACGGACAGGACATGAATGAACGGGTACACAACGATGAGTGCCAGAATGGACAAAATAAGATAGATCATGGCGGGGGCAATGAGCTCTTGCCATCTTTTTATTTTCATGACTGTCTTCCTCCTGCCTTTACCATAGACCGCTCTCGCCGCGGCTCAATTTTCGCACGGTCAGATTAGCCCCCAGAATCAGCAGGAGCCCCACCAGCGATTTAAACAAGCCAATGGCCGCCGTGTAGCTGTACTGAAACTGCTGCAGACCTACCCTGTAGACATAAGTATCGATGACGTCACCCGTTTCGTAATTGACCGGGTTTAACAGATTGATGATTTGTTCGAAGTTTGCGCTTAGGAAACCACCAAGACTCAGGATGAACATAATAGCGACCGTGGGCATAATGGATGGGATATTAATTCGAATGATTCGCTGCCACCGATTGGCTCCGTCAATGACGGCCGATTCATGCAGCTCCGGGTTGATCGTCGCCAAAGCAGCAAAGTAGATAATCGAGCCCCAGCCGATATCCTTGAGGATCGAAGAAATGACCACAATCGGACGGAAATATTCCTTCTTTCCCATATAAAAGACAGGTTCCCCTCCAAACCACTTCACAATTTCCCCTACAACGCCGGACGTTGGAGAGAGAAAATAAATAATCAGCCCGGACATGACGACCCACGATACGAAATGAGGCAAGTACATGGTTGTCTGGATGAACCGCTGGAAATACCTTGACCTCACCTCGTTAAGCAAAATTGCCAGTATGATTGGTGCGGGAAAAGCAAAGATCATCTGATACAAATTCAGGAGCAGGGTGTTTTTAAGTAATCGATAAAAATCCCCATTCTGAAATAATTCTTGAAAATGGCGGAATCCGACCCACGGACTTCCCCATATCCCGTCGACGACCCGGAAATCCTTGAAGGCAATGACGACTCCATATAAAGGACCATATTTAAATACGACGAAGAATGCGAAGGCAAATAGAAATAATAAAAACAGCTCTCCGTGTTTTTTTATCGTTTTCATGGCGCACTTCCTTGTTAAACCAAACCGCCAGCCCTCCCCGCAAGGGATGATTAAGCCCTCACGGGTGGCCTAGCCAAGTCAGGGTTATTTTTTGAATTGTGCTTGGTACATTTCATTGGCTTCCTTCGTTAATTCATCGCCGCCTTTTGCCTTCCATTCCGTTACGAATGTATCAAAATCAGTCAGAGGAATTTCGCCGCTAATGATTTGTGCGAAATATTTTTGCATGAGTGACGTCAATTCCTGTTTGTATTTTCCGTCCGAAGGCAGCACAGAGAATAATAGCGCATCGGTCCATCTTGGAGCAGATGAATACGTTTTGACCGCTTCATTCAGCTTCGGATCGGAATATTTGTCCCGATAAGCCTGAGTGGTAATGTTACCAAAAGAGAATAGACGGATTCCCAGTTGATCACGCTGCTCCTGCTTATCGAATCCAGGCAGGAATGTAGTCGCCCCCGAGGTAGCACCGCTCTCAGTAAAATCCCATTGCTCCCCCTTTACACCAAGGCTGGTCATATTGATGGTCTCTTCATCATTGCTCTGTGCCTGTAGAATTTCGAACAGCTTCTCAAGCTTCTCAGGCTGATCCTTGACTTTGCTGCCGATAACCAGGAAATTGCTCTTAATTCCCCAATCCCATGAGCCGTCACCGCCAGGGCCCTTCGGATTTTTGGAGAATGCCATCTTGGCATCCGGATTCAATGCCAGCATTTCCTTGACTGTGGCAGATTCCGGCAGAGCGCCTTTGCTGATCTGCTCTTCAATGACGCCGATCCGGTTGTTGTACAGTTTCTTACGATATGAATCCTGTGTATCTGTAATAAATTCCGGATCGATGACCCCATCCGCATACCATTTCCGCAACTTCGCCAAGGCTTCCTTGGTCTCCGGCATGATCGATCCATTTACAATCTGACCATCCCTCTCCATCCACATGGTCGGCTCCACACCGAATGCACCGAAGATGGAATAGAACCCGGATGACCACGTGGACGTAGCCGTTCCTGTCAACCCGTACGTATCCTTCACACCGTTACCGTCCGGATCCTTTTGTGCAAAGGCATAAACGGCTTCCTCGAATTCATCCAACGTTTCGGGGACTTTCTGAATGCCAACCTGATCCAGCCAGTCCTTACGCCACAACATCCCGAGATCGTAAGGCTTCAAATCGATAAACATCGGGATAGCCCACAGCTCGTTATTAACGGTAACGGTCTGAAAAAGCTCTTTCTTTTTCTCAATATCCGCGTAATACTCCGGCATTTTCTCCTTCAACATGTTTTGATCAATGCTCATTAACACGCCCTGATTTTGGTAAGCGATTACATTAGAAGGATCACCGAGCATGAATATGTCTGGTATATCCCCGGAAGCGATACTGGCGTCCGTTACCTTCACGGGTTTGATTTTTACATTAAACTTCTGCTCCAGCCACTTCTGAACCTCCGAGTCATTGACTACTCCATCTGCGGCAAAGTGAATGCCCCAGGAGATTTCGATTGGATTGGAGTTTTCTCCCGGCGTTTCTCCTGCATTTGAACTCGGGCTTGAGGTGTTCGTCTCGGAAGTGCATCCGGTAAGCAAGCTTGCCGTTAAACTTACAGCCAGTAAGATAACGCTTACAAATTTGATTCTTTTACTCAAAAGAACCTACCCCCTGTTGTTGGATTGGTTTTGGATTCGAGAATCCCGCATCCTGCATAACGACCCGGCCGGGTATTGGAAGCGGTTTTTACATACTTAAAATTTAAGCTTTATACCTTCCGTCACACAATCCTCTCATTCCATTTTTTTTATGTTTTTGGCTTCAGAAGCCGCGTAGAGCCACTGACGTTATTCCGTTTTTTGTATGTTTTTCAATTTCGATCTGTTCTAATTCAGCTGGTGTGATATATAATGGACTGCACAACTGTTGAGATCATCGAATTTTATTGTAAGCGCTACCACACCTGAGGTAAGGAGGGGATTGCCATGAGGGGACTTTTAGCCATGAAAAATAACTCCATGTTCGTGAAACTGCTCCTATCGATGACTGCCATAGCTTTGATCACTGTTGTTCTCATTTCTTCGGTCACTTACATGATTTCGGCTGATAACAGTGTCCGTAACGCCATCGGATATAATGAATCTGTCTTGACTCAGCAAAAGGAGCTGATTCATAAGGAGCTGACCACCATCGGAAATGCGGCCAATAGTCTGCTGATGGCTCAATCCTATGTGTACCATACCATCGGAGGCAAGCTCTCTGTAAGTTCATTAATTGATCTATCCACTCTTGTAGAAGAGCAAAAAAAGCTCAGTCCTTACATCGATTCCATATATCTATACTACGCCCCGCTTGAACTTGTCCTGACATCACGTCCGGAGATAAAGACATCTCCTATATCCGACTTTGCTGACCAGTCCTGGCTGGATACCTTAAATCAAGACTCATCATCTCGTACCGTCTGGTTAACGGGAAGATCAAATGGATTTTCTCCGGATCATCCTGCGACCTCCCTGATTCAGAAAATGCCACTGATTGGCCAAGTGGAGGGCGCGATCATCATTAATTTGAATCTGGATCGACTCTTCGCTGACTACTTAAGTCATTATAATAGTAAGAAAGGCACCATCATGGTGATCGGTCCGCAAGGTGAACCCCTCTATTCTGATGCTCATGACAGAGAAGCACTCCTTCAGCAGTGGGATGCCGAACAGATAACATCGGACAGCGGCTACTATATTGGCGATTCTGATCAGATCGTATCCTACACTGCATCGAATATGACAGGCTGGCGATTCGTCGATATTACCGAACGATCCGTCCTTCTGCAAGGCATGAACCGAATTAAAGTCCTCATTTGGACAGTCGCCATCCTGTATATAACTGCTTCTGTTGCGATCTCCTATTTTTTATCGAGAAGATTATATCGCCCGCTGCAAAGTGTGATCTCCTATATTGTAAGCTCTGAAGAATCCGAACGGCGCGACAGATCCGGCGCTCCCAGCAGCACGGATGAAGCCGGCTTTATCCGTCATTCATTTGAGCAGATGACACGGAACCGCGATATTTTAATCAAAGAAAAGCTAAAAGTAGATGAACTCCTCACCGGAAATCGCACGGCCATTAAGGAAAAGTATTTGAACGATCTCATTCTGGGCAACGTTCCAGAAGAAGCACCAAACAGACCCGACCATGCGGCAGAGCTGCTTGGACTACAGCTTGATTTCAATCGTTTTGCCATCCTGACCCTTGAACTCGAGGAGCATCAGCCTTTGAGGGGATCTGAGGATATATTCCATTCCCATCTGCTCCAGTACGGTCTGATGGAAGAGCTGGGAAAGGATATCGATGGAGAGATTTTTGTCAAAGACAGCAGGCATACGGTCATCCTTCTCTCCTTACATTCGGGTGCCGATGATACCTTTCCTGTGGAACAAGCCAGAGGACTCAAATCATATTTTCTCAGTCGTTATGGGATCTCTGTGACGATCGCTGTCAGCCGCATTCACTCCGGAGAACAAGCCGTGCGTACAGCTTACAACGAGACTCAAGAGGCACTAAATATGAAAATCTACATTGGGAAGGGCGAAATTCTGCCCTATTCGATCCTTGATGAGTGGAAATCGGAAGAAGGTACCTACTATTATCCGTACGAACTCGAAACGAAGCTGCAGCAATCCCTGCTGAAGACGGATAAAGAGGAATGTACTGCCGTGATCCGGGCCATCACCCAGGAGGTGCTAAAGCAAAGGCTGGGTAAGGCCAATATTCATCAGCTGTATGTTCAATTGAGCGGGGAACTGGTTAAAACACTCGTCCAGACTGGCGGCGAGGTGACCGCTGTTATCGGTGAAGGATCGTCCTATACCGATGCTCTTGCACGCGCAGAAACCGTTCAGGATATGGAGACATGTGTGTTAACGATCTGCAGCAAGATCATCGACTATCACCGGGAGAAGCGCTCCAAAATGACGGATGTGACCCTTCAGCTGGCCACCGAATTCATGGACAACCATTACAATAAGAATATCTCCGTGGATAACGTGGCCGAACATGTAAAACGCAGCTCTTCCTACCTGGGTCGCATCTTCAAAGAGTCAACGGGCATGACGGTCAATGACTATCTCATCCAGCTGCGCATCAAGCGTGCCATGGAGCTGTTGAAGCAGACAGACTTCTCCGTTGAGGAGGTTTGCCGGGAGATCGGATATGCAAACGTCAGCTATTTTAACAAAATATTCAAGGCCAGAACAGGACTTACCCCGGGGCAATTTCGGCACCAACATGCGGCAGACCAACGGTTAACGCAGGGAAAGGGGCCAAAGACATCCTAATTCGGTCAATTTCCGAATGAAGAGTCGACCAGGCCCACCCTCAACACGCCGTTGTTCTTGGCTTTCCGTAAAGAGCGATATATCACTAAGATGACTCGCCTAGATATGTTAAATGCAAAAAGAAACCATCCCTTTGGCATGTGGTTGCGCACACTTCCATTTACAAGGTACGGTTTCTTTCGGTTTATCATTTTCAGGATGGCGCTCTCAAGCCAACAAAGCCTGAGCAATCTGATCGATGATGCCATTGATGCCGGTTGGTCCATAACAGCCGATCCATGTCGCGGCATCTACAGAATATATATGCTGTCGCTCATCGGTATCCAGCATCCCCCAGACACTTTGCTCTGTCGCAGACATCCCCTCCTGCATGATCTCGCTGCTAAGCAAAAAGTAGTGGCTGGCATGTACGGCCGGCAGTCTGTCAACCGAAATATGATAAGCCGTGTCGGAGGGATCAGCTACAAATAACGGGGCAGGCAGACCCAGGTCTCGATAGAGCACAGCGCCTGTACGATGTGAGGCTGTATGCACCCGAACCATTGACTCAAACGGACGAATTAGTGCCACGCTCTTACCTGCCAGTACAGGAGCAAGTTCTTCTGACAATAATGCAGTTCGTCGATGATAATCTGCAACGATTCGCATGGCCTCTGCTCGCTTGCCTGTCAGTTCACCGAACAGACTCAGAATGGTCTGCCAGCTTTCATTGCGTTTAAACATCAGAACCGGAGCGATCCGGCTTAACCGTTCATAGTGCGGTTCATGCACCTCCGTACATATAATCAGATCCGGAGACAGTCGTTCCACCGCTGGCAGATCGGGATACTCATACGTTCCAAGTAATTCGGTACCCTGAAGTCTTGCCCTGATATATTGAGGGAAATGGAACGCCGCACTTCTCGATCCAACGCTGCCTGCCGGGGTCAATCCAAGTGCAAGCAGATGATCCGCATATTGCACATCAAGTACAGCAATACGCTGTGGAGATATGGTGACATCATGTTGACCTCGCAGATGGCAAATCACGGTGCCTTTTGACGACTCGTACCAAGAAGCCATGCGGTTCTGCGGCAAGGGATACATCGAGAGAGCACTTGCTCTCGAAGCAGCATTTTGCCTATAGAACTGCGGAGGAACTCCATGGTATTTCTTAAACGCCCTGCTGAAATAGTACATATCGCGATAGCCCATTCTCTCTGCAATTTCCCCAATGGGAGCATCCGTATGACGGAGCATCCGCGACGCACTCTCCATTCGCAGCTGAATGACGTACTCCATCGGTCCAATTTGCTTCTCCTGTTTGAACCGCCGCTGCAGTTGTCTTACGCTGCATCCCGCAAGTGCCGCCAGCTCTTTCAGCTCCAGATTCTGGCGATAATGCCCCGCTATATACGCAGCGACAACATCCACCATGTCTGACGCCGTCCCGCCCTGACCACGTTCATACTCCATAATAAGCTCGTAGAGCATCCCCTGCAGCAGTGCATTGGCGTGAAAACGTTCCAGTCCTTCGCCCCTACTCCATTTCCCTGCAATTTTCTCCGCCATCTGAACCCATTCCGCCTGAGTTCCCGGGTGCTCAACAAACGAAGTACGCAGCGGGTGATTGCGGTGGGAGGGCAAAACAAGGGAGACTCCTTCCATGGAGACTGCCTTATACATGATCAGGATATAATCCATGTTGTCTGAGATGGCAGTCAGTGTAAAGGAGGATCCCTCTATCACATGAGCAGCAAAAGAAGCTCCAATGTGGTAAACCTCACCATTCATTGCAAGCTCCCCTTCTCCGCCGCCAGCCAGCAGCAACAGATTTGATGATAATTCGGCTTCGCTAAGACTACTGCCTGGCTGCAACGTACCGCTATGCACGTCAAGCATCTTGATCGTCGTATCACTCCAACCACTTGTCTGTTCTTGCAGCGGCATTTCTCTCATCTCCTGACAATAGCAAAGGTAAGGTTGTTGCTGCTGTCATTTTAATTGAGATTCATTCTCATTGTCAATTTTCGGACATTTATTGCAATACTCCTCTGACATCTGATAGTACAAGCAGCAGGTGAGGCGATTGCTCTTCGCAACAGGAACGTTGTTTTGGGTTTCTGTAAATCGGGTAAACGGATTACGTTTTACACCGAACACCTGCCCTGGCGCGCCTTGTGTCAGATAAGTAAAATCATTCTGAACGTGCTGTCTTTCCTCCCCGGCATCGTCTGCATCAGGTGTATACAACCTGCCGATACGTACCATGATATTCTCCCAGAGAATACTCATGGATAGAGGTGCAATCGCAGCAAGGGACTTTAACAGCGGTGTAAGCTGTACCGCAAACATCTCTTCTACCACCTTTTCCCGCCATACCTCCCTGTCTCCTGTCACTGCATCTGCCTGAAGCCGATTCACCGCCAGAAAAGGAAAACGTGTCCCCCCCTCATGAGCGGAGAGCGTTGGATGATAGAGGAAGCTGTTCTCCAGCTCAAAGGAAACATGCTGATGATGAAAAGTCATCGCCGTCACCAGTGGAGCGGTCCACAGATAGCCAATTCGCTTGGCTAGCATTGAAGCGGCAACCTTCATGTCAGGCGCATCGATATACTCCTGAAACCAGCTGATATACTCTCGGCAAGCAGATTCTTCATGCAGCTCGCTCAAAGCAATGGTACGGACACTATGTTCAGGCGGCTCACCAAGCCATATCGAATGATCCTCCACCGTTTGTTGCCATAAGTCTGTCGAGAGATATTGGTTCATGTTAATTCGATTCGAGCAGGGCTTCCGAAGCCTGATCTACAATCAGATTAATGGCAAGAGGTCCATAGTATGCGATCCAAAGGGTCGAATTCACATCATACGCACGGTTATTTTTCACGGCATCAAGGGACTTCCATACTGGATTGCTAATCATCGCCTCTGCTTCTGCGGCAAACAGCTCATCCGACAGTACGAAATAACGATCCGCACCAATCTCCGGAACCTTCTCCATTGAGATTTCAACAGAGGTATCATCCTTGATTCCCTCAACGAGTGCAGGCATGTTCAAGCCCAGATCCTGATACAGAATGCCGCCTGTGCGATGTTCAATACCATGGACACGAATGCCTTCTTTTCTCGGACGAATCAGGGCTACCGTTTCATCTCCCATTTTCTCTGACAGCTTCGCCTTCAATCCAGCGACTTTGTCCTCATAAGCTTTACGCACCGTCTCCGCCTCTTCCTGCTTGTCTGTAATCTTAGCGACCGTGGCTAACGTATCACGCCAATCCTCGTAGAAATCGAGTACGAGGGTAGGTGCAATTTTGCTGACATTCTCATACTGTTTCTCCTGGAAGTCCGTCATGATAATCAGATCCGGGTCCAAGGCTACAATCGCTTCCAGATTAGGCTCGTCCCGTGTACCCAGAACCTGTACGTCACTCGGCTGATCACCTAGGTATTCTGGAAAATCGGTGTTGCCTCCAGCGATAACACTGCCTGCCGGCTTCTCGCCAACGGCCAACATTTGATCCAGAAACTTAACATCAAGCACAGCAATTTTATTTGGTTTTTCGTTTAGTGTCAGCTCACCCTTCATGTGCGTGATCGTTACAGGGAAAGCTCCTGCAGTCTGAACTTCTTCATTCGCAGGTGTCTCCGCTGGTGCTGCAGCAGACGGCTTACCGCTATCTGTACCTGTTCCGGCACCGCAAGCCGTCAGGACAAGAATCAGAGCCAGCATCAGGCCCATTAACAATCGTGATTGGCGGGCAGTGTAGGCTTTGCTTCCAGCCTCTTGCCCTTTCATTCCTTGATTCATGATGAATCCCCCTTATGTATTATACTGATAATGATTTTCATTATCGAAGCATAAGGAGAGTATAAACGATCTCCACATCGTGTTACCATGTACTTTTGCGACATTTCTGCCGGACTAATGCGACATGATCGAGCCCTTACCCGCCTCTTGCAGTTGGTAGATGTCTGAAAGAAGCTCTTCCTCCTCCGGCGCTTTTCCATATTCACCTTGCCGAGACTAAAACAAAAAGGAAGGCCATTCTCTGTTGCATAGAGACTGAGACGACCTTCCAATCTTCTTCTCGAAACTGTATTAACACGTTTGATATAGAACTCACCATTTCCAAGCTACTCTGGATACTCCCTTGAGGCCTCGATCAATTCATCTTCTTCATCAAAAACGTTCAGAACTCTCTCAATGTCATTCACTTCATAGCTTCTAACAACAATAAGCTGTTGCATATGAAGACCTGGTGGGTCTATGTCCGGTCGTGACAAGTTATTTAGTAAACGTTCTGGTGTATATAAGATGCTCCACCTTCTGGAGCCGTCCGTGAAATACATTGTGATCTCTATCCAATTCCATTCTTTCGGATGATCCGATCTCACTTCATCATCAAAATGCCACTTTATCAACCTTGGTCTTGAATTCTGTTCTTTTAAGATAATGTAACCTCTCTTCTACTCAACTTCATAAATGCCGAGAATTCCTGCTCGGACTTGATATAATCTAATATCTTTGCAGCACAGTCCGCTGAACTGAGTTCTTCCGTATTCACTTCAAGATCATATTCATCATAGGCATATATGTAGTCAAACTGGGAATGGGCAAGTCCAATTGCACGATCTCCTCTGCTTTGCTCTCTTCTGGTAAGTTCTTCCTTGGAGCAGTGCACGCCTACAAACAATATCGGATAATCTGTAAGCAAATCATAAAAACCGTTAAACCACTTGTCATTGGTAATGACCGTATCCACAATGACATTCAATCCCATCTCCGAAAACAGTTTAATGGTTGAATAGAACAATGAGACAATCGGGTCAAAAAGGATATCTGTCATCACATGAGGTTCCAATTCTCTTGTAGGTTTCATATCCGGGTATGTATTGTCGATAAACTGGTCATAATTCTGGAAAAATTGATCTACAGACAAATGATGTAACGGAATGTCTCCCTGCTTTTTCATTTCCACCGCGATACTTGTCTTCCCCGAGCTTGACGTTCCGTTCAAAAATATGATCAGTCCTCGTTCCACATGAATCACCCTCACGTATAAGATTGGCGTACCTTTCAGAAACATGTTCCCGTATCCTTGTGCTGGAGTAGCCAGCACCTGTCAAACTCAAAGCCCTATGTCTGCAGCTTGAATATGATGTTATGTGTAGTTATCTACACTTATCAAGCAGATTTACATATTCTTGCTCAATGATAAGAAAGCAGCGACATTAAGCTCCACTTTCTTTATCGAGGTTTACATTAAACGAAGCTGGTATAGGTTTTTGTCCAGAATCATTGGGTATCACAATAATTTCAACCTTTAGATTTAGAGAATCAGGCAGATCGTTTTCATCTATATTCTCAAAACCAACAAAGTAATAGTGCTTTTCGTCCAGTTCTATCAGACCTCCACCTGTTGAGCCAGAAGTTGAAATTAAATTCCCGTCATTATAAAGCTTACAAGAAATATTATACTCCTTCAGACTGAACCCTTTCACTTCATATCCAACCTTGATTTCTTTTTCGGTGTAATTTGCATTTCTTAAATTAATCGTACCACCATCAACCATTTGGGTCTGAATCTCAATATTTGCGTTGGGGATTTCTGGTTTTCTTAATAAATATCCCACTCTAAAATACCATATTGTCACCAATACAATTACAACCAAAACAGTAATAGCAATAATATACTTTCTCTCTTTTATATACACATGGATTACTCCTTACATCTTCAGTCTCCTTTGAGTTCTTTTCCAAACCTGTGCTTCAAATAATATATTAATCCTGCGCGATCAACATCTGAAAACTGTCTTGGATCATCGTTCATACGCTCATAGACCTCATCAATCGTTCTCCAGCCGATATTTGTCGTTTCGTCACCCTCTTGCAAGAGCTCTCCCTCCACCTGACATATAAAATACATGCCGATAGAATCCACAGGCCCTTTAATGGTTTGATATACACAATACGGCTCCAAACATTCAACTTCAAAATTCGGGTTGATTCCACATGTATCTATTCGCTTGTGACTACCTTCTACGGCTACAACGGTCAAACCTGTCTCTTCATATACTTCTCTTCTCAACGCATCTATGATGGATTCGTAAAGTTCCAATCGGCCGCCCGGCAATTCCAATGACTCCTCATTCTTTTTATTTCGAGTCTGAATTATGATTTCTGTTCTATCCCTATCTTGACGTTCAATAAAAGCTCTGGCATTAATATAGAACATGAATGATTCTCCTTTAGTTAACGTTTCGCACTCAATGGGTTCATGAACATCTAATGAAGTTGTGTCTATACTAACCAAACCAGAAAATCACTCGTACATCTTTGGCGTCTCCTAATGCTGAAAGCTTTGGGATCGTTTCAAAAATGAAATCGTAGCAGATCTGTTTAACATTTCTGTATTCCATGTATGAATCACAATAAAAACGTTCATCCCAGTTGAATTGCAAGATCTCTTCTAATAGAAGCCAGCTGTGGTCATAGAAATCGTCCTTATTCTCCATTGCAAATTCGTGCAATTCGGGAGAAATATCCGAAGGAAGGCCTCGCGGAGAAGATATGAATTTAAGATCGTGATCATTTCTTGTATTGGACAAAATACCAAATAGATCATAATTTCTACTCCCGCTATAAAATTCACCTGGATCACTCGGTATCAGTGGGGATGTTTTTTCTTCCGGATACAAGTAGTGGTTGGGATTTACATTCCAGCGATCCGCACTGATCCAGCAAGCCCTATTGTTCAGTTCTTCCTCACTCTTTGGAATTTCAATCAAGCGACCATCAGTCCATTGATATTCTCTAGGATAGTGTCTTTTCTCTACATAAAACCAAATGTCTGTCCCCATATTCCCCTCCTGAAAAGGATCCAAAATGATTGAAATGTGTAATCTTATTTTCCCCATCCACCCTTTAACTTTTCGGCAATGTATAACTGCAAACTGTGGATGTCTGAACAAACCTCTTCTTCCTCCGGTGTATTTCCATATTCCCCTAGCCAACGGGGCGTGTTGATATGCCACTCGTTTGACCTATATTGTTTACGATTCCGATACTCTATCATATGGTTCAAGAGATACTCTAGAGAGCCGAAGGATTGCTTACTTCGATCGTTAACTATGATTTGTATTTTTTCAATGATCGCCTGTAACATGTGTTGGATATATTCTTCTGTGCTCATGAGCGTCTACCGATAAATAGCTTATTCTGAGTCCAATGTAGATTATAGCCATAGCGATATAACTCAAAGTATGGATAAAGGCAGTCTTCTGCCTCCTGCAAACCTTGATAGCGGGGCCACTGCAAGTAATAGGCTACCCAATAATCGCAAGCGATGGAATAGTATGCTTCACTCAACAGCTCGATATTTTCGTTGTAATCGCTACGCGAGCGAAGAAGGTCTCCAAGCGCTTCGTAAACGACCTCACTATCCTCTTCATCCGCACCTTGAAGCAACCTTTGCTCTAACCTGCCAATTTCGCCTGGCTGTAATACAACAACTTCCTTGATACATGACAAAGCCCCAAATGCTTCCTTAGCTACGCCCCCCACTTCGTCATCCTCCGGCACCTTGGAGAACAGGAGCTTCAATCTTTGGATTAACTCCTCCCCCAGACTACGCAATGTGTCCTCGGAAGCATCCTCATGCCCACCATTGAAATAACCTGGCACATATTCGCCGGCGAAATCCTCTGGATTCAACATCTCATAGATCGGATGAATCCTGTCCAGGTAAAGCTGGCCTTCTGGAATCGGCTCAAACACCCGTTCAACGCCTGTTCCCGTTGGCATAAACCACTGAAATAATCCATAGAAATGGTCTGCTTCGACCTCCTCATTATCTTCTGGCTCACATTCGTCTCCGCCCATCGCTAATAAATAGCGGCCGTATTCCTGTTGTTCCATCCATACCATCCCTCTCTTGGTTCAACCCAATTACTACTCTCTCCCTGCCAATTACTTTTACCCTATGCTTCCCATAACCTTGTCACTTGCTCTAATTCCATCCCTTCAAATTGAAGCTTATAGATATCTGGTTTGCTGGTTTGATTTGAAAAATCAAAGCCGTAGCCTGCATCAAAGTAATTCATCATCAACGTCATGACATGTCCGTGCGTGCCAATAGCTACCTTTTTCCCCTGGTATTCTTCTAAAATTTGCTTGAACACATGTACAGCTCTGTTCTGGCAAACCGTATTAGACTCTCCTCCTGGTAATGCATAATCGGGGTCTTCAAACATTCGTTTCGAAGCAGGCATAAATTCTTCATCCCTAATATGATCATCTGAAAAATGCCTTTCCCGAAGGTCCTCCATAATATGAATGTCTATTCCCAGCGCTGTTGCCAGCCCCTTCAGGGTTAAGACAGCTCGGGCATACGGACTTGAAAAGATGGTATGTATTCCTTCTCCCTTTAAAATTTCTGTTATTTGGGCTGCATTCCGTTGGCCCTTCAAGGTAAGTCCTCTCGTTCTTTCCGTCCCTTCCGTATACGGTGACTCTGCATGCCTAACCATATAAATGATGGTTTTCATATGTCCCTCCTTGGGTCCTTCTAACTTATATGATTAAATTTACAATAATTTTCAGATATGTGTATAGTAGAAATGAAGCAATATTCTTGGAAGGAAACTACATGTAACCGAAAGGATGAGATCAGAGATCATGTTTCTTTTCAAAAAAAAGTATCTACTAATCTATGTATTATTTGTACTGGCTGTTTCTGTTAGTATAATCGCGTATATGAACGATGCATCTAAACTGGAGGAGCCCATTCATAAAGTAGTCCATCTTTCGGCCAATTCATTAACCTTACGTGAGCTAGACAAGTTGGATGCGTTTGCTGAACTGATCGTCATTGGTTATGCCACAGAGGACTTTAGGGATCGAGAGCATGTCGTTACTACATTTGATGATGGGATCATGCAGTCCTTCCACACCAATACAACTATTAAGATTGAGAAGATACTAAAGAAACCCGACGATTATCCTTCTGATCAGAACGAATTGACGATCATTGAACCCGTCAGTCTGAAGGGAGACGTCAAATATACAGCCAATGACTATGTAGAACTGCAAAAGGGTGATCGTAGTGTTCTTTTTTTACTAAGAAACTCCTATGGGGACTATGGATTAATCAATGATAACTGGGGGAAATTCAGCTTGGAAGGGATCAGTCAGAGCAGTATACCTGAATCGGCCACTTCAAATGAATTATTAGAGTACGAGACATTTCGTGAATCAGTCATGAAGAAGTACAATCTAGATATACAGTCTTAATGGAACTATTGGTGGGCAGCAAACTATCCGAATATTACGTTTTTCATCGCTTTCTCTATCTGGGTATTCAATGGATTAAAATCCGTGATATCTATCCAAGTTGTTGGGTGCTAGTTGAAATGCTCTCTAACCATTCCAAACAAAATAGAAGGCCCCTCCTCATCCCATGGGGAATCAGACGACCTTCCGATGCTTACAGAACATATAGATGTTGTAAAAGGTAAAGATTAGCGCGGCTTGTGCAATGGCAAGCCGCGTAAGGATAAGGTGCTGCTCTCATTCGGGCAGCACCTCATGGGGAAGCGCCACGACCGCAAAGCCGTGGCGCTTCTTCTGCTGCATGATGCCGATCAGGCGGCCTATGCAGCTTCTTCTTGGCCGCTGCACCTACATGGCAGCGGCTTCTTCTCCCAGCGGCAGCGTGTAATACTGCGCCTGCTGGTCTTCATGCTGCTGGTATACAACGACCAGCAGCGTCCGGCCTTTCGCGGCAAGCGGGCTGGCGCCAGCTAGCACACGCTCAAGCCGGAACGGAAGCACGTCCAGTACGGCGTGCTTCTGCAGTTCCTTTTCGCCGAGACCAAGGTCGGCGAAAGCACGGGCACCCATGACCGTCTGTGCGGTCATGGCCGAGGTCATCGGCAGCGCACGCGAAGCGCTGCCGTCCCCACCGTCCGCCGCTCCATCCGCGGCGGACCCCGCAGCTTCGCTGCCGATCATACCCGCCGCATCTGCGGCAGAGTTTTCCCCGGCAGCAGCCGAACTTCCCGCAGCGGCACCTGCACCTGTGCCGCTGCTTTCCAGCCATGCCGTGCCTGCGGCACCGGCAACGCGCGGCAGGCGAACGTCCTCAGGACGTTCAGCCAGCGTTTTCATATAGAGCGCCCACTGATCCTTCTCCAGCGCATCGTCCCACCAGATTTTGCGTGGTTTGTACTTGTGGCCGAGGAAATAGTCCAGCTTCATCAGGCCGAGCACGATATCCATATGTGGTGTGTTCCGCGATTCCAGGAAGCTGTGCAGACGGGTGAACAGATCTTCGAGCTGGTGACCAATCTTCTGCCAGCCCTGGCCCTCCCAGTAATCCCCGAACGCCTGGAAGAAGTCAAATGGCGAGTCAAACTCCTGCTCCATCAGATACTTCAGCGTATGATCCATCCGATGTGCATTCCAGTATTTCTCCAGTACATCCTCGAGCCGCTTCAAGCGCACGATGTCGCTGAATGGCAGCACGTCACTGCCCAAAATCTCATACGGCGCATGATCCATATACGTGTAATTGTACTTTTCCGCATCCAGACGCAGACCCGTACCACGAAGCATTTTGAGGAATCCGAGCTGAAGCTCTTCCGGCCCCAGAGCAAAGACATCATTAAACGTCTTACGGAACGTATTGTAATCTTCCTCCGGCAGTCCGGCGATGAGATCCAAGTGCTGGTCGATTTTCCCGCTGGCTTTTACCTTGTTCACCGTACGGCTCAGCTTGGCAAAGTTCTGGCGGCGTTTCACCAGTTCATTCGTCGGATCATTCGTGGACTGTACCCCAATTTCGAACCGGAACGTGCCCGGCGGCGCATTCTCTGCCAGATAATCGAGTACCTCAGGACGCATGATATCCGCTGTAATTTCAAACTGGAACACCGTCCCCTGATGATTCTCAATCAGGAATTTGAACATCTCCATCGCGTAATCGCGCTTAATGTTGAATGTTCGGTCCACGAACTTGATCAGCTTCGCACCCTTCTCGATCAGATACAGAATGTCCGACTTCGTCCGCTCAATATCATAATATCGCACACCGACCTCAATGCTGGACAGACAGAACTGACAGCTGAACGGGCAGCCCCGACTGGTCTCAAAATAAACAACCCGTTTCCCGAGATCGGGGATATCCTCTTCAAATCGGTGCGGTGACGGCAGATCGTTCAGATCCGCCTTCGGTCGTCCTGGCATGAGAATGACCTCTTCCCCTTTGCGATACGCCAGTCCATACACAAAGTGGAACTTCTTGCTTCCCTCCAGCTCCGTCAGGAGCTGATGCAGCGTCTCTTCCCCTTCACCCATGACGATGAAATCAACATTGGGAATCCGGTTCATCCAATATTCCGTGTCGTAGGACACTTCCGGCCCGCCCAGCAAAATTTTCACGTCAGGCATAACCTTTTTCAGGTTATCAATGACCTTGATGGTCTCTTCAATGTTCCAGATGTAACACGAGAATCCAATCACGTCCGCGCCGCGCTGGTACAGGTCAGACACAATATTCATGACGGGATCCTTGATCGTATACTCCGCCAGCTCAATATCAAAATCCTTCTCACTGTACGCCTTCAGACACCGCAAAGCCAGCGAGGTATGGATGTACTTTGCATTTAATGTAGAGAGAATAACCTTCATGGTTCACAACCTTTGCCTGGACACCCAGACCATATTTTTTTGGTAAAAGTAAAGCGCCACAGCCATCCAACCCCGGATGCTGTTCATGTAAACCTATATTGACACCCAGATTTGGATACTGTTCGTGTTAAATCTCTATAAATAGCCATTCCACGTATCATGGACATATTCACATTTTGTCTTTCAAAGGGTGGACACCCTTTTCAAAAAGACCTCTACTCCCTGAGCCCCTCCAACCTACTACATATAGACCCAGGGACACTCATCGGAACCATATCCTGTGTAAGCCAACCATCGCTTTCTTCAAAAGCAATGTCCACCTTATGAAAGACAATCTATCTCATTTCGTCCACCGCATAGAGACACTCGAAAAACTTCAACCCCATATAGCCTCGCCACTAACTGTATTCAAGTTTTGTTCACGGACCCACAATCCACGATTCGCAATCAAAATTCAAAATCCATCATTTCATAAGCACGTTCTGGAATTGGAGCCTTGCCCTTTTACTTACTCATACTCGTAAAAAGCATCATCATCCGTATCCACTTCTTCGCCCGTTTGCTTCTGGAAAAACTCCAGGAATGGCAGACCATACTTGCGGTACTTGACCTCACCGACCCCTTTAATCATCAGCATGTCACGTTCCGTCTGCGGACATACCACACTCATCTCACGAAGCGTCGCATCATTGAAAATGATATACGATGGCACATGCTCTTTCGCTGCCAGATCGCGCCGGATCAGACGCAGCTGCTCGAATACCGTCTCGTTGACCGCCGATGGCATCGCATCGCGACCCCGACGTCCGCCATAGTTCGTACCTGAAGCCGTAGCCGCCGTCTTGCGTACCACACGCTGCATCACTTCACGCTGGCCTTTCAGCACTTCCACCGCCAGTGGCTGTAAACGAACGACCGGATACTGGCCCTCGGACAGCATCAGATATCCTTCGGATACCATGACGTTGATGATCTCAGCGATTTCACGTTCCGTGCGGTTGCCCATGACACCATAGGTCGGCAAGGAATCGAAGCCATACTCCAATACTTTCTTGGCACGCGAGCCCTTGAGCACCGACGCCACCAGAGATACACCGTATCGTTCGCGCATGCGGTGAATACAGCTGAAGATTTTCTGTGCATCAATTGTCATATCCACCAGCTCGCGGTCGTCCGTACAGGAGCTGCAAATGCCGCATGGCTTGTCCTCATGTATCTCACCGAAATAATCCAGCTGTGCACTGCGCAAACAACGTGTCGTATAACAGTAGTCCACCATCTGCTGCAGCTTCCGGTAATCATTCTGTTTGCGGTCGCCCTCCATCGGATTCTGCTCGATCAGGAACTTTTGGGTAATAATGTCCTGCGCTCCGAACAGCAGAATACATTGACTCGGCTCTCCGTCCCGTCCCGCACGTCCGGCTTCCTGTACATATGCCTCCATGTTCTTCGGCATGCTGTAATGCAGCACGTAACGCACGTTGGACTTATCAATTCCCATCCCGAATGCATTTGTCGCGACCATTACCCGGATATCATCGTACAAAAACTGCTCCTGACTCTGGGCCCGTTCATTGTCCGTCATCCCCGCATGGTAGCGCCCTGCCGGCAAGCCTGCCTGCAGCAAACGCTGATGCAGATCGTCCACGTCCTTACGGGTCGCGGCGTACACAATCCCCGGCTCGCTGGCATGCTCGCGCGCGTAGTTCAAAACAAAATCCTTTTTGCTCTCGCCGCGCAGCACGCTAAACGCCAGATTATCCCGCCCAAGTCCGGTCACATATGTCTGCGGGTCCTGCAAACGCAGCAGCCGCAGAATATCGCCCATGACCTCGGGCGTTGCCGTCGCCGTGAAGGCCGCAACCACCGGCCGCTCCGGCAAACTGTCCACAAACGGCGCTACCGCCAGGTAGCTTGTCCGAAAATCATGGCCCCACTGTGATACACAGTGGGCCTCATCCACAGCCACGCAGGAGATGGGCAGCTGCCCCATCTCATCGCGGAACCAGTCCAGCTCCAGTCGCTCCGGCGCGACGTAGAGCAGCTTGAGCTCACCGCGCTGCGCCGCGCGGATGCGATCATTCACTTCTTTGCCGCTTAACGTACTATTAATATAAGCGGCAGCAATACCGGCGGTCGTCAGCGCATCGACCTGGTCCTTCATCAATGAGATGAGCGGGGAAACGACCAGCGTCAGCCCCGGATATAACAGAGCCGGAATCTGATAACAGATCGACTTCCCGCCCCCGGTAGGCATAATGCCCAGCGTATCTTCGTATTCAAGTAGGCTGGACACAATCTTCTTTTGGCCCTCGCGAAAGTCGGGATAGCCATAATATTTTTGCAGGAGACCCTGCGCTTCTTCTAAAGTAGGTGCTTGCACACTCATGTAAAGACTCCTTACTTGTCACTGGTGTTCATCCACCAGCTTGGTCCCATCCGATTCTGACATCCGAACACGGCACCATTGCCGCATCCTTGACAACAAAATGGCGTTCTCATGACTTGTCCGTCAAGCAAAACGCCGCTCCCTTTAGTTTAACGGGCCAGCCCCGAATGAGCAACCGCGTTTTACTGTAAAACGTTTGAAGCTGCTTCGCCCAAACAAAAACAACCGTTTATCCTTTGGACAAACGATTGCTTTTTCGTTTTGAACAAACCACAAACATATCACGGCGGTATAAACGTACCGATCAGCTCGTGTTCTCATTGTAATCCAATGCTAATCTTTCAGGGACTCAATTTCGGACTCCGACAGGCCACTGGCCTTCGCGATAACCGAAACTTCGATTCCTAACGAGAGCATATTTTTTGCAATCTCAATCGCCTTTCTTTTTTCACCTTCCACTAGTCCTCTAGCTATCCCCTTTTCCGTAGCCCACTCAATCATCGAGGCTTCGTCATGCAAGTACTTCTGCCGCTCTTCATACAAACGACGTGCCTCTCGATCCTGACTTAAAAACTCCAGCGTATCCATTGCTTTCTTCAGCGTAGGTTCATTCATTTGCAGCACCTCTAGTAAGATATATCATTCATATTAGGATATTTTTAACTTCATTGTAATCATTAAATCAATTCCTATGATATCATCATTAAATACAGCTTTAACTGATTCATGAATAAAACCACCACCTACATGTCCATGTCATTTGACTCCAAAGGAGGCAAACACATCAATGGAACGACGCCATCAGGCTGATTCGAGTCCGTCTACACCCAAGTCCCGCAAGCTCTGGATACGCAGACATCCCATCCTCACGACATTCACCTTATTGAACTTCATACCGTTATTCATGCTCGTCGCCTATTTCAACCTCCGTCCTTACTTCTCGACATTAGACCGTTCCGAACAAGGAGAACTAAGCTATTCTATGCCTTCACGGAATGGAGATTATACGGCTGAGATTTACGGTGTACCTTACGGCGGTGCAGCCGGTGGAGTAACCATCTGGGTGGATGTGAAGAAAACGAATGATTCGGATGCCTCCGGTGTGAGAACCATCTATCGCGCCGATTATCACGGTCATAACCATCTGGAATGGGAGAGTGAGAATACACTTCGGATCGAAAACTGGAGTGAATACTCGGATGAGACCATGACGCTCAACATCGAAGACGAAATCTATGATGGCCGGGGCTGGGCCTGCAAAAGCCTGCGCATGAAGGACCAGTATGTTCGGTGTTTATCCCGTGAACAATAAAATCCAACACAAAAGCAGCTCTGCTCGCCAAATCTCTAGGCAAGAGAGCTGCTTATTTCACTTCAATTAAACTATCCTTGCTTTCACGACTGTTCTAGCTCCATTATCCCATACAGTTTTTAACCACAAGACTGTTCATCGTTAAGCACACAACGCATTGCAACGCTGCCTCTACACTAACTCGTAATTCTTTCTACTAAAGAACTCTACCCCAAACTACTGAAATGCCTGTTCCTTCTACTTCCGAGACTGCTCTTCCCGATTCCGAATCTCTTTGCGTAAAATGGCTTCCAGCTTCTGACGATTATCCAGCAGGCCAGGATCGCTCGGCAGATACTCCCGGGCTTTTGTGTTATGCATGAGTGCCTGCTCCCAGTAGCCCAGATGGGCATAACAGAGGGATAGACGTGCATGCGGGAGCCAGGTGCGGCAGGCTTCGGGTACCGGGCGAAGACCCGTGTCGCGGCTGCTCACATCTACAGCCTGCATATACCAGTAGATTGCTGAGACCAGCTCCTGTCGTTCATGAAAGCAGGCCGCGATTGCACAGCAGAAATCCGCATGTGGCAGATCGTACTGGAACGACTGCAGCAGTACACCCAGCTTGCGTCCCGGCTGACCCAGCCGCTCATAACATTCCGCCAGCCGCGCACAGGCAATGAGCCGATCCTCGCGATAGCCGCTGGGCTGCTCCAGCAGCTTCGCGTACCCCCGAGCCGCCGCCGCATAACGCTGGCGGTCATAACATTCGCCTGCATAGTAGAACAGCAGGCGACCCTGGGCTACGCCCTCTTCGGCGATCCATTTGCGCAGAATGCGCACGTTCCTCGCCGAGTGATGGCCCGCTTCGCGGCGGTGCGTGACGGCAATGTCTGCCGTAATGACCCCACTCGCCGGGAAGCTGAGCTGCTCGTGCAGCCGGCCATGCCAGCGGCACCCGGCATCCCGCTTGACCAAGCGAAGCCTGCGGTCCGTCACGAGCGGACTTCCCTCCGGCCCCTCGGCCAGCGTATAGTTCAAGATCACAGCTGCCGTCTCCCCCCCGGACGGCAGCTGCTGCTTCAGCTTCTCCAGCTTCGCCCGTTCCGCTGGCAGCAGCACATCATCCGCGTCCAGCCACAGGATATATTCCTGCGCGGCCTGGTCGAAGGAGTAGTTTCGTGCCGCGGCAAAATCATCCGCCCACTCATACGTGTAGATCCGGTCGGTATACTGCGCAGCGATCTCCATCGTACGGTCGGATGAACCGGTATCCACAATGACGATCTCGTCCGTGATTCCGGCTACCGAATCCAGACAGCGCGCAAGCGTGCGTTCCTCGTTCTTCACAATCATGCACAGACTGATGGTGATCACGTCCCCGTGCCCCTTCCTGTCGAACGCGTATTTCGTTCTAATCGCCATGCTATTTTTTCTTACTCACTGAATGGTCCTACTCCCAACCGACTCGCTGTACAACCTACGACCTGCAATCTATTACTATCCTTGCTTGTTTGCCTGCCACCTCTTCCTTCACTCGTTACCCTTCCGCATTCTCCTGACGACGAAGCCGCTTCACCTGCTCCACCGCCTGATCCAGTGCCTTCTTGCGCAGTTTCATCAGGCGAAGATGGTTCTGCTCGACCTCTGCAAAATGCACATGATCCAGCTGCATCCACTCGGTCACCTGTTTCAGGGTTGGCGACATATGCAGCTGCGTTTTCCGCCGCTTGCGGGCCACGCAACATAAATATTTATGATGAACCTCCAGTTTCAAGACTTCGAAATACGGCATCAGGCACATCGCCAGGTTTCCTGCATAGAACGTCTGCTTGTGGTCATAGAACGGATGATAACCATACGGCACAGTTACGATCAGCGTCCCTTCCTCCTGCAGCAGCCGGTGAACTTGAAGCAACAATATCTCCGGATGGGCAAAATGCTCCAGCACTTCTCCGAGCAGCACGGTATCGAAGGTGGTCTTTACTTTCCACTGCGTAATGTCCAGCATGCGAAAATCCACATTGTTCCGGACAGGTTTGGACTCTTTGGCGAGCTCTGCCTGCGCATACCGGATACTCTCTTCTTCCAGATCAACCCCTGTTACACGAAACCCCTCACGCGCCAGTAAAATGGAGGTGATCCCTTGACTGCATCCAACGTCCAGAATTCGTTTGCCGGTTGCTTCCCGGCACATCCAGTGGATGCGGGTCCGGGTGGCTTCATGTGAATCTTCCGAGTTGATCTCGCCATAATACCGTTCACTTACCCGATCATGATTCGCCATGGGTATCCCCCGATTTCTCTTGAAGATGTGCAGGCTCTTCCTTGGCTCCACCCTGAACTTCCGCTGTATTCGGCAGCAACTGCCCCTCTTTTTCATCTTTTTTCTCTGGCACTTCATTCATTACCCGGACGCTTTGCAACGCTGTTGTCTCAGGCCGATTAGGCTGTCCCAACACCACAATATGGCCTCCATGGTACCCGGCTGTCGCATTCCGAGTATCGAAAATGAGCTTTGCGTGATCCGCCATTTCCTGATAATTGAAACCCGAATGGTCGGTCGTGATGATCACCAGGTCGGCCCAAGCCCATAAGCCCGGCACAGCGGGCTGAGACTGAAGCACGGAGCCATCATCCTTGCGGAAGACCGGTACCATGGGGTCTGTGAAAACAACCTCTGCTCCCGCTGCGCTCAGCAGGCGGAAGACGTCCAGCGCCGGCGATTCACGCAAGTCGTCGATATCCTTCTTGTAAGCCATGCCTGCCAGTACAACGCGTGCTCCCTGAACCCGCTTACCCGCCTGTTCCAGCAGTGCTGCTGCACGCTGAACCACACGCTCCGGCATCTGTCGATTGGTCGCGTCTGCGAGTGTGATGAATTGCAGATCTGATCCCTGCCGGTTAGCCGCCCAGGACAGATAGATGGGGTCAATGGGGATACAGTGTCCACCGATGCCTGGACCAGGATAGAACGGCATATAGCCAAACGGCTTGGTTGCTGCCGCATTCAGCACTTCCCAGATGTTTACGCCCATTTGTTCACAGGCAGGCGTGAGCTCGTTCACCAGCGCAATATTGACGCTGCGAAATGTATTTTCAAACAGCTTCGCCGTTTCGGCCACGGTCGTTGAACTGACGGGAACAATCTCATTGAGAAATGAGCCATAGAATTCTTTACCATAGGACAGGCAGGCAGGTGTTGAACCACCGATAATCTTCGGGGTGTTTTTCACACCATAGTTCACACTGCCCGGGTCCACCCGCTCGGGAGAATAACAGACATACAATTGTTCGCCTGCTCTCCAGCCTGTGGCTGCTTCGAGCGGCTGCTTCACATGCTCCTCCGTTGTGCCGGGGTACGTCGTGCTTTCCAATATTACCAAGCTGCCCTCCTTCAAATAAGGAGTCATGCCATCCACCGCTGCAGCAATATATGAAATATCCGGCTGATGATCGGCCGTCAGCGGCGTAGGCACGCAGATAACAATGACATCCGCCTGCGTAACTGCGGCATAATCCGTACCGGCTGTAAATAACCCGGCTTGGGTTAGCGATTGTATAGTCTCGTCTTCAATTCCGATGACATATGAATCACCCGCACGAAGTCTTGCCACCTTGAAAGCATCTATATCAATCCCGTGGACGCGATAACCGGCCTGTGCCATCTCCACCGCCATGGGAAGTCCAACATAACCAAGACCAATCACGACGGCTTTCAGGGAGCGGCTGTTTATTCTGTCTTGCATATGATCCACTTCCAAACGCTCCGCCTCCCTTATTAGTCGATATAGCCCCCTGCACGCAAAAATTCAGCAATGCCCTGCCGCTTCATCATGTCACTGTCCGAACGGTACTCGGAAAAGGTCACGCGGGGCAATGTACGATATGCATCAGTCAGGCGCTTGTCCGGTTCCTGCGGCAGGATCACGTAATATTGCTTATCGTATTGATAGGTGCGCGGCGCCTCAAAAGGCGAAACCAGCACTTCATGCAATTTTTCGCCCGGACGGATTCCCGTAACCTTGTAATCGCTGGCCGGACGTCCGGCCTGTTCGAGCATGACTGATGCCAGATCTGTCATTTTGCAGGCTTTCATTTTCATCACAAATGTCTCTCCGCCTACCGCAGCCTCAGCCGCCTTGAGCAGTAAATAAATAGCTTCCGTACGGGTCAGGAAAAAGCGGGTCATGCCCTCATCCGTAATGGTCAGACTTTTGTCTTCATCAATCTGACGACGGAATAGCGGCACCACACTGCCGCTTGTACCCAGAACATTGCCGCCGCGGATGCAGACAAAACGGGTGTGTTCACTCAGCCAATTGGCGCGGATCATCATCTTTTCACCCAGTGCCTTCGTCATGCCGTATACGTTAATCGGATCTACGGCTTTGTCGGTCGAGACATCGATGACTTTGGGAATCTGCATACGGATCGCGGCCCGGATAATGTTCTGCGTACCGATGACATTCGTTTTAAACGCTTCGTCCGGCTGGTCCTCGCATACCGGAACATGTTTCAATGCAGCCAGATGAAAAAGGACGTCCACACCCTTGCACGCATCTTCCACTGCGCGGTAATCCCGGATATCCCCGATGAGGAATCGCAGACGGGCATCATGGCTGAATTCCCGCTGCATGGCAATCTGGGCATATTCGTTACGCGACAGAATGCGAATCTCGGCAGGGTCCTGTTCCAGCAGGACCTCAGTCAGCTTTTGACCCCAGGAGCCTGTTCCTCCAGTGATCAGAATCGTTTGTCCTTTAATCATGAATGAATCCCTCCCTGGTCAGATCATAAATTCACGTAATACCTGAGCCATCTCATCCCGGCTTAACCGGTCTTTTGGCGGTACCTTTTTAACCGACGTGTTGTTTGAATGAACGATGTTGACATAATTGCGCGGAGCGAGCAGCTCGTGCGGCAGATCGATGACATTGCCATGCGTACCTCTGCCCGGGAGCTTCACCCGGTATCCTGCTGCATACTCGGCCGTTTTGTATAAGTAGACATAGAATTGCGGTGAACGGTGAAACGCCGGGGCCATCTCGTTATTCACGCTGTCCCACAGGTAACCGTTCTGATTGATTAGTGCCATCGTCTGCGGCTGTGGCTGCACGTCATAGAGCTGCTGGACGAAGGTCCGGTGATACAGGTCATCTGAATCCAGACGGGCAATATAGATGTGCTCCGCTCCTTCAGCAAAGGCCAGAATCGCCCGTACACTCTCGATATGGGTCCCGAATCGAATGTTGCTGGGAAGGGGCTCCTGCTGGGCAAGAATCTCCTGCATCAAATCTCCCGACTCCTTGGATAGCTTCACAACCGTCAGGAAATCCTGATTCGTCTGCGCCTTAAGAGAGTGCAAGGTAAAGGTGCGAAAAATGCTCATTCTCCGCTCCAACCATTCTCTTGTAAGTCGCTGCGGGTCCAATCCATAGTTGTTGAAATTAATCTCTATCACGACTTTCCTGGACATAACCTTCCTCCTCCTTCGAATCTGCCAATCTTCCTGTGTGGAGATCAGATTCATTTCATAGTTTTTGGCAGTCGACTCTATAGCGTATGAAAGGAAGATCGAACCGGTACGGACGCTTGCACTATTTCTTATATAAATAGATTGATATACATCCCAAGATTGGCCCTGCGGGTTGAACGTACAAAACGTTGGCGCAGCGCGAACATAGAATAGAGCAGTTCCATTTTTAAAGGAGGTTTGTATGCTGCTATGAACTCGAAATATCTTGAAATCGATGGTGTGCTGGATCAGCTGGAAGCGGCGATAAGAGAACAACGTCCATTCTCTCTTGTCCGGGTGGGCGATGGCGAGAATATTGTCATGTCCCAGGAAACCGTCTGGACGACGGAGCAGGTTCTGAAGGAGCGATGGGCCATCAAGGCCAATCGAGGTCAAAAAGGGCTTCGCCTTCCCAACCTGCAGCTCCGGGATGAGGTTGCTGCTTCCCTGCAACGGGCCAGTCTGGTAGGGGTGCTTCCACTCGGTGACCTTACAATTAAAGCTCCGGATTATCTCAAAAGACCGCTGACCGATATGTTGTTTGCGCATTTCGGCATCTCTCCAGCGCTCACTTGCCATGCTTGTGTGAATCGGGAACTGGTCCAGATGCCCCGCTTCTGGAGAATGCTTGCAGGGAAACGGGTGCTGCTCGTTACTCGCGAAATCGAGGAACTTCGTGCAGCACTTGTGCAGGAGCCCTATCATCTGAACATCGCGGCTGCTCTTCCCTTCGATAGTTGGGATCAGATGGCAGAAACGCTGCAATGGATTGTAACAAATCAACATTCCTTCGATGTCGCTCTCTTCTCCTGCGGGGTCAACGCCGTTGTACTCGCTGAGCGTACGGCAGCACTGGCGGGCAAAGTCGGCATCGACTTCGGCAAAGCCAACAACATCATTTTGAATGGCCGCCCCAACTGATCTGCGGTCAGATCTCAGTAACGCAGCTCAGTATCAAGAAAAAGTCAATATGATTAGCATCACCTTCATATGTTTGTATAGTAAAAATCCCGGACTCGTTTAAGTCCGGGATTTTTTGTGTTTGGTCACTTGCTATTGAACTAGCCAGTAGCTGCAATACCATAGAACATCTCTGGTCCGGTACGCACCGCTGTGGAGACCCCCGAAATAAACGAAGAGTACACACTCTCCAGGGCCGGTGGTGCGGCCAGATCCTGTGCCGTGAACGAATGGAATTCGACACCACCGTTCTCACCTACCGTGCCTTCAGCACGATAGATCACATTTTGCGGATTATATGCGCTGCCGCGTACGAGCTCAACAACGAACGTATCTCCCGGTTCACCAATAACACCGATCGTACCGTTCAAGGTGATAATCGGATTGGAAACTCCGAGGGTCTGCAAACCAATGGAGCCGAACATTACTGGGGTATTGGATATGTTCACCCCGGGGAATCCTGCAAATGGCGAGTTCATCGAAGTTCTCATATCGAGGAACACACCCATGAGTAACACCTCCAATGCTTTGGGATACGTTATTCTATGAATCTCGATTCTCGCTCGCTTGGATGGATAACTGATTCGATCCACCTATTTTTAATTGCACCCGGTTAATGGTATATTGAACTGCATAAACGAAATGAACGGATCGTATGCAGACAAGCGGTACAGGCTGTTCAGAAGGAGATTAGTATTCATGAATAAACGCAATCGATCAACAGGCCGTCCATCGGCCAAAGGTAAAGGACCAGCGAGTGCCTCGGCAGCTTCCAAACCCAAACATTCAGGTGCTCCTAAACGCGCGGGCAATGCCCATTATCGTAAACAGGAACCACCTCGCCAATATAAAGTAACTGAACCGGATGAGCTGCTGAACTTCCTGCTCCAGCATCTAAAATCAGGCCGGAATGCAGTCAAGTCCATCCTCGGACGGGGACAAGTATCCGTAGATCAGACCGTAGTCACCAAGTTCAACCATCCGCTGACGCCTGGACAGATGGTTTCCATCAGCAAGGAAGGCGCCGTAGCCGCACCAACCATGTCAGGACTCACGATTTTGCATGAAGACGATGACATTATCGTGATTCGCAAGGATGCCGGACTACTGTCCATTGCAGCAGATCGGAGCGATGAAATCACCGCCTATCGTCAACTGACTGAGCACGTACGCCGCACCGATTCGCGTAACCGCATATTTGTCGTGCATCGGCTCGACCGGGATACATCAGGTGTCATGATGTTTGCGAAGAGTGAGGAAGTGAAGCAGAATCTGCAGGACAACTGGAAGGACAAGGTGCAGGAACGCGTATACGTGGCGCTTGTCGAAGGTCAGGTAGCCAAACCGGTGGGCACCATCTCCTCGTGGCTGAAGGAGAGCAAAACGCTGAAAATGTACTCCAGTCCACGTCCCAATGATGGACAGCATGCCATTACACACTATAAAAGACTGCAATCGAACCGTGAATTCTCCCTGCTCGAAGTTCGGCTGGAGACCGGCCGCAAAAATCAGATCCGCGTGCATATGGAAGATCTCGGCCATCCCATTGCAGGTGACAAGAAATATGGTTCACGCACCAAAACACTTGGACGTCTTGGACTCCATGCGCGCGTGTTATCCTTCATTCATCCTACGACCGACGAACTCATGACCTTCGAGACGGATATTCCGAAGCAGTTCCTCTATCCTTTCCGTACAGATGCGCCCGCTACGAAGTAATCTTGACAGTTGGGCGTTTAGAGGACAAGTCGTGCTGAGAAGGAGGAAGTTAAGCTGAAAAACCTGTTAATTACCGGATACCGGGCACATGAACTGCAAATTTTCGGACAGAAGCATGAAGGAATTCCCTTCATCAAAAAGGCCATCTCCTCCCGTCTCACGCCGCTTGTGGAGGATGGGCTGGAGTGGGTGCTGACTCCCGGACAATATGGTGTGGACCTGTGGGCCTGCGAGGTGGTACTTGAGCTAAAAAAGACCTATCCCCACTTGAAGCTGTCCATCATCACTGCGTTTCAGAACCCGGAGGAACAATGGAAGGAAGACAAGCAGGAATACTACCGCACCATCCTTCAGGGCGTGGATTACTACGGAGCGGTGAGCAAGCAGCCTTACATCGGCCCATGGCAATTTACAGCACGGGATGACTTGCTGCTGCGCAAAAGCGACGGCATCCTGCTGGTCTATGATGAGGATGCCGCAGAGGGCAGCCCCCGTTTCGTGAAGGAAAAAGCCGTGAAGAGACAGCAGAATGAGGATTACACGATCATCAGTGTCACTTCCGAGGATATTCAGTCCATCGCCGAAGACGAGCGGATGAACAGCGTAAGCGAATATGAGGACTCCTCATTCTAATGCGGCTGGATAAGTCGGAATTCGTACTTATGTTTTTTTTGGCGGAAGGTTGGGTATAAGTAGTATTAAAACTGCGATTACCATGTCGTATGGATAAAGGGGAACTGCAGCCATGACATTAACGCCTGAGCAGCGCATTCAACTGCATGGGTTCAACAACCTGACCAAGTCGCTGAGCTTCAACATGTACGACATCTGCTACACGAAAACCAAAGAAGAACGCGAAGCTTATATTGAATATATTGATGAACAGTACAACGCGGATCGGCTGAGCAAAATTCTGAAAAATGTCGCGGACATTATTGGTGCGCATGTACTCAATATCGCGCAGCAGGATTATGTCCCTCAAGGGGCCAGCGTAACGATGCTTGTCTCGGAAGGACCGATCGTGGAGGTTCCGGAGGAGTCTTTTGAAGAATCCCCAGGTCCGCTCCCCGACAATGTCGTCATGCAGCTCGACAAAAGCCATATCACCGTGCATACGTATCCTGAATTTCACCCCAGTGAAGGGATAAGTACCTTCCGTGCGGACATCGACGTCTCCACCTGCGGGGAAATCTCGCCGCTGAAGGCGTTAAATTATCTGATCCATTCCTTCGACACGGATATCATGATCATGGATTATCGGGTTCGTGGATTCACGCGGGATACGAGCGGCCGCAAGCTGTTTATTGACCACGAAATCGGTTCGATTCAGAACTATATTCCGGACGAGATCAAAAAAGGCTTCGACATGATTGACGTTAACGTGTATCAGGAAAATATTTTCCACACGAAATGCAAGCTGAAGGCGTTTGACCTCGATAACTACCTCTTTGGTTATACCAAGGACAAGCTGAGCCAGGCGGAACAGCATGAAATTACGGAGTGGCTGAAGCTTGAGATGGATGAGATTTATTATGGCAAAAATATAAACCGTCCTTCTGTACAGAATTCCGATTCGTTATAATCCATCATCGGGCTATGCGCCCCACCAACAGGGCTTTGCTGACAACCGGGTCGGCAGAGCCTTTTTGCTGTCCTTCGGTAAGTGTCTGGCATCCATAGTATAATAAACATACGAGATATTTTTTAGCTTACACGACCTAAAACCTAAAGCAGATTATAAATCAAAAGAGGTGTACGCAGCATGGCTCCACGTAACTTGAATGCTTTTCACGGCTCCAAAGTCCGGCTCGCTGCCCCATGCCCGGAAGATTGCATGCGTCTGGCACGTTACACGGACAATTACGAATATTTGCGCAACCTGGATACAGACATTGCGGTTCCGCTAACCCCGGACGAGACGGGTTCATCTGCTGTCCGAAGAGATAACGGTTTTGAATTTGCCCTGCGAACACTGGAGGACAATCGATTTATCGGATTTACCGCTCTTTACCGAATTGAATGGAACAATCGCTCGGCTCGTCTTGCCATTGGCATTGGTGAAGATAAGGACCGTGGTCAGGGATACGGAAGTGATGCACTAGCCCTGATTATTCGGTATGGCTTTCATGAACTGAATCTGAACCGGATTGCGCTGGAAGTGATTGAATACAATGAAGCCGCCAGACGCGCGTACTTAAAAGCCGGATTCCGGGAGGAAGGTCGGCAGCGCTCCGCTGTCTTGCGGGATGGAACCCATTATGACCTGATCTCCATGAGTATTCTGGCGGAGGAGTGGGCTGCCCGCACCGGACTTCCGCTGTCGTTTCAGTCCACGTCGCCGAAGCTGAAATCCGAATACTCTGCATCCACTATGCCGGTCGCAGCTGTCTCCGATCAACCTCGTATCGGTGTGGGGGCCGTTATTCTGAACGAACGTAATGAGGTGCTTCTCGTATGGCGGAATCGTCAGCCGGAGCAGTCCACGTGGAGCATTCCCGGGGGCAAAGTCGACCCTTACGAATCACTGGAAACGGCGGTCATTCGGGAGATCAAGGAAGAAGTGGATCTGGATATTACCATCGATCAATTGCTCTGCACCGCTGAGACCATTCGTCCAGAACGAGAAGAACATTGGATATCGGTCCTCTACTCGGCCCGGAATATCCGCGGCATCGCCCGGAACCTGGAAGAAGGCGGAGCGATTGGCGAGATCGGCTGGTTCCCGCTCCATGACCTGCCTTCCCCACTCGCCTGTTTTGCCGTACCTGGCCTAGAGGCAGCTAAGCGACTTTATATGGATTAGAATGGAGGTCATATAGGATGCCGGAAAACCTTGGAGCTCCTTCTACTCCTTCTCCCTTTATTTTGCATGAGACTAGGCCCCAATTCGACTGGAAAGGCTGCGGAGCTCTGTCGCTAAAAACGTTCCGTTACGGAAAAACACTCTATGAAGCAGGGCACGGGCACTTCTCGGTCGACGACGAACGTTACTTGCTTCTTAACGAGGGACAGGAATACAGTCTGCATATTGATTCGCCTGTACCCGTTGAATCATTCTGTATCTTTTTTCCTCCTGGCTTCATGGAGGAGATCCGCCGTAATGCTCTTAGCACTGACCGGCAGCTGTTGAATGAACCCCATGCCGCTACTTATTCTGGCTCAATGGAGTGGATAGAGCGTACATATCCTATGGCTAATCGGCTTGGTACAGCCCTAAATCGATTCAGATCATCATACATTATGGGTACGATTAACGGCTGGGGACTTGAAGAGCAGCTTCATCAGCTTGCCATTCATATGCTGGATTCACATCGTGAAGTCCGGTTTGAGATTGACGGACTTGATATGGCCAAGCCTTCTACCCGAGAAGAATTATATCGCAGAATATATATTGGTCATGAATACATACGCGCCTACTACAATCGGCCAATAACGTTAGCGGAGACGGCATCCATTGCGCATTTATCTGTTAATCATTTTCTCCGGAATTACAAAGAGCTGTTTGGCATCACGCCTCACCAGTATCTCACTGAGCTCAGACTTCAGGCAGCCAAGCGGCTTCTGCTGGATACGGGAAAATCAGTCACCGATGTGTGTTATGAAGTTGGCTTTGAGAGCCTTGGCTCGTTCAGTACTCTATTTTCCAAAAGATTTCACACATCTCCTTCCCAGCTTCGGGTAAAAAGGTGATTCTCAAGAAGAACCTCTAGGGAGTGTTCCCTATAATTGAACTATCTCACGAAAAGCCAATTGAAGTGAGTGATCTAAAAGAAGGAGGTCATTCGGTTGAATCAATCCGAAGCAATTCACGCATTATTTCAGGCAGCGCAACATGGTGATGCAGCGAAGCTGCAATCGGTTCTTGCTACCTTCCCTGAGCTGGCCAACACCGAGAATGGAGATGGGCTTACCCCACTGGGATATGCCTCGCATTATGGACAAGCAAATGCAGTTCGTACTCTCCTGGATCATGGAGCAGACGTAAATGCCATTTCTCATTCCAGGATCTCATTCATTCCTTCCAATACGGCACTGCATGCAGCGCTTGCAGGAGAGCGTTCTTCAGAGGTCATCCGTTTGTTGCTGGAACATGGAGCATCTTGCAGCATCCTTGACAGTGATGGACAGAATACCCTCCATTCTGCAGCATTTCATACGGATCAGGCTGAACTGATTCAACTGCTGCTACAGCACGGTGCGGACCCGAATGCTCTGAATGCAGCAGGTCAAACTGCACTGGACATCGCAACCGAACGTGGCAACACTTCTACCGCCTCATGTCTGCGAGAAGCAGCCGCAACCAAATAGTAATCCATCGCATGCAAAGTGAAACCAAACTTGAATAACCGTCAGGACTCTTGTTGAACTACAAAGAGACAGCCTGGCGGTTGTTTGCGATCTGATCCATATTGAACAGAATTGAGCAATGATCTACATATTTTTCTAAAAGCAAGAACCGATTGGCCCTTCAGACGGTCTAATACGAAACAGAGCCATGAAAGGAGGCGCCATGTGACCCCTACAGAGCTTACCGCTGCCGCACAAAAAGGGGATGCTGAGGCTTTTGCAGCCTTGATGGCAATGCATCAGAGCCGCCTGTATCGGATCGCTTATGCATACCTGCACAACGAGGGTGATGCCCTGGAAGCGATACAGGAGTCTACATACCGAGCATACCGCAAACTAAAAAAGCTAAAAGAGCCTTCATACTTCGGCACCTGGCTCATTCGTATCCTGCTCAATTACTGTGCAGACGAGCGCAAACGGAAGAACCGTTACAGCCCCGTCACGGAGATGCACGAACCAAGCAGCTGGGACCGGCCCGAAGACCCGGATCTCGCCGCAGCAGTATCTGCATTGGACCCGGATTGCAAGCAGATTATTATCCTGAGTTATTTCGAAGGATTCTCCTTGACGGAAACCGCAGAGATCCTCGACATTCCGGTTGGTACGGTCAAATCCCGACTTCACCGGACACTTGGACAGCTTCGTGCTCAGCTAGAAATGAAAGGAGATGCATGATCATGACCGATGAACAGAAGCAGTTTGAAGATTTGGAACAACGTCTGCATGGACGTAAAATGGAATACGATATGATCGCCGTCCCAGATGCAGCTGTGCTGCATTCCGTACAGACAGGAATACGTCAAGCTGCACGCAGGCGCAAATCGCGGGTACGCTGGTACATGAGCTCAATCTCGGCAGCGACCATCATCCTGCTGTTTACCGGATGTATCCGAGTCTCCCCCGCCTTTGCCTCCTTCGTGGAGCAATGGCCTGGCATGGAAGGAATCGTCAGCATGATTCGCCAGGATAAAGGGCTGCAGATGGCGATTGATCAATCCCTGCTGCAGAAAGTCGGTATTACCGACGAGCATGACGGCGCTTCCGTGACCATTGACGGTATTATTACTGACGAGTCACGCATGGTAATTTTTTATACGATGAAAGGCATGAAAGATCCGGAGAAGGGTGAGTATGATATCGACTTGCTTGATGAGAATGGCAAGAATCTTCCTGTTGCTTTTGGCTATTCTTCACCCAAACCCACTTCAGACGAAAATGTGTACGAGAATATGATTGATGTTGTCTTTACCAACGAGGCCACCCCTCCCGACGAGCTGAGTGTGGTGTTCAAAACCAGAGGTAAAGCGAATCCTGGAGAATGGAAGATCACCTTACCTGTAGACAAAAATTTAACCAAAGGCATGAAGAGAGTCCTGCCGGTGAATCAAACATTAACGGTAGATGGGCAGCGTATTGATGTCAAACAAGCTACGCTTTACCCTACTCGTCTCGTGCTTGATGTGGCATTCGATCCTAAAAATACGAAGAAGGTGTTTGGGCTCAGCGATCTTCAACTGGTTGATGAGCAAGGATGTGCATGGAGAACGGACACAACGATGGGTGAAGATGAGCAATCTATCTATTTCGAAAGCATGTACTTCTCCATTCCAAAAAAGCTGACTTTGCAGGGATCTGGTCATTCTGGTCTGAATAAAGATGAACTAAATCTCTCCCTTGATTTGGAGTCTGGGACTATTACAGGAGGTCCTCCAACCATGAAATTTATGGGAAGCCAGATTGCTGGAAAAGACCGGATTCTAATGTTCTCTGTACCTGACATGGAGGGCGGATTTGCTTTGGGCTTTACCGAGATTAAGGACGAAGCTGGCAAGACTTACAATGTGCCAACTTCAAGTTACCGCTCTGGGGATGGAGATTCTTCGGGGATTACAACTGTCCACTCTACTTTAGAAAACGGAGCAAAAATAAAAGGCCATCTACAAATGAAGCTGAGCACTTATCCAATGAAAATCAAAGCACCGTTCTCTCTCGAAATTCCATTAGATAACTAATTCTAAAATAGCAGCTGGAATAAATAGGGGTGTTCTATATAATGGAAATCATCTATCAAAAAAACAAAGATGAACAGAAACGGAGGCTTACACGATGAATACCCATTCCATCCGTTACCCCCAGCCGCTTGCTTCAGGAGACACCATTGGTGTAGCCGCACCTTCAAGTGGTGTGGATGAATCCCTGCATCATTATCTGAATGAGAGCAAACGCAATATGGAGCACCTTGGTTTTCACGTTCAGGAGAGCCGCTGGCTGCGGCAAAATATCAAATGTGTAAGCTCATCCAAAGAGAACCGTGCAGAAGAGATAAACACCTTTTTCCATGATCCAGCTATTAAGGCCATCATTCCACCTTGGGGCGGAGAATTTCTGATGGATATCCTGCCATTGCTGGATTGGGAAGCTCTACGGACATTACCGCCGAAATGGGTTCTGGGCTACTCGGATATCAGCACCTTTTTATTCGCCTATACCCTGCTCACGGGAACGGCTACAGCACATGGCACCAATTATGTGGACCTCAGATCGAACAAGCTCGACCCGGTGACTGCCCGCTGGATTGATGTATTACAGACGGGTCAGGGAGGACAGATTACGCAATCTTCCTCCACTCATTATCAATCGGCCTGGATACGGGAGTCACCCGGTTTCAATCTGGACACCCCTTCTCGCTGGAAACTTCTCGGTCAACCTGATGATGCGAACGCCTCTGTTATGTTCTCGGGACGACTCCTGGGCGGCTGTATGGATACGATCACCTGCCTAATCGGCACTCCTTATGCTCCGGTTGCAACGTATCTGGACCAGTATTGCGCAGATGAAGGCACCATCTGGTATTTGGAGAGCTGCGAGATGAATGCGGGGGATATTTATCGCCATCTGTGGCAGATGAGACAGGCCGGCTGGTTTGCGGGCGTAAAGGGCTTTTTGTTCGGCAGACCAGCAGGGTATTCGGATACCGGAGATTTCAATTTCACCGATGCCCTGTCCTCGGCACTGGGGGATCTGAATGTGCCTGTACTATACGATGTGGACCTCGGACACATCCCCCCGCAGATTACTTTTGTGAACGGAGCACTGGGCCATGTCAATGTTCAGGCTGGACGCGCGGCACTTCAGATGTCATTTGTGTAATCACCTTTTGTAGGCGGATGCATACCTTGAAGTAAGAACTTATTTCGAGGAAGGGTTGTGCACCATGTCTGAATCCACATCCACACCATCCGCACGCGTCGTCTATCAGGCCAATCAACCGATGCTCCAATCCGTGCAAAGTGTGCGGAATATGCTTCATCATACAGCCCGGCAGTATGTGGGCCAGAAAGTACAGGTCCAAAATATCGATGGTCAGGTATGGGAAGGCGTCATCATCAGTGCGGATCGGGGAATTCTGTATCTTCAGGTTACACCAATGCATGGATATCCGGAACCGCGCGCACTGTTTGGACCAACCATCCTGCCACTCGTGCTGTATGAGCTGCTGGTTATTACCCTGTTAATGTAGTCCATACAATGTGCAATAACGCAGTATTCAAAAGGCATCGCTCCTGTAACCTCCGGGGAATAGGAACGAGCCTTTTTGGTGCTTCTGCAAACGATTGAGCGAATGTATTAAAAATGTGTGTATGACTTTATCCCTCGTGCGGTATGTTTCCGTGTTCACGTGTGAAATATGATACAATGGTGTCGGCCCCAGGCCTTATCTCATAAGAAACGGAGCATGATCCCGCTTGGAATACAACTCTCTTGATCCCCTTCCCACGGTCCAGACCGAGAAGGAGATTTCGGAAAAGAATACGACTGAACAGTCCCGCGTGATTGCCATCTGCTTGTTGGCAGGCAAAATCATGCTGCAAAGCGGGGGCGAAACCTACCGTGTGGAAGATACGATGAAACGGATGGCTGCCGCCCTGGGACTCCCTCATTCACATAGCTATGTTGTACCGACAGGTATCTTTTTCTCGGTGGATGCTACCGAACCAGCCAAGCTGATTCGGATCTCCGAGCGCACCACAGATCTGGATAAGGTGTCCGAAGTGAACGCCGTCTCCCGCCGCATAGGCCAAGGGGAACTCTCCGTTCAGGAAGCCCATGATCTGCTGCTGCAGATTGAAGGTAAACCCTCTTCCTATTCTGCCCGGGTCAAACTGCTTGCCGCGGCACTTTCGAGCGGTTGTTTTACCATCATGTTCGGCGGAGGCTGGGATGACTTCCTGCCTGCTGTGATCTGCGGAGGAATCGGTTATGCTGCAGTTATTGTTTTCCACCGGCTGGTGCTGGTCAAGTTTTTCGCAGAGCTGAGCGCTTCTTTTGTTATTGGCTTGCTCGCCTTCTTACTTGTTGCTATCGGAGCTGGACATGAACGCGACAAAATCATTATCGGATCGGTCATGCCGCTCGTACCCGGACTCCTGATCACCAATGCTGTGCGTGACCTGATGGCTGGACATCTGGTATCCGGGTTATCCAAGGGAGCTGAGGCGTTCCTGACGGCGTTTGCCATTGGTACAGGCATTGCGGTAGTATTTTCACTTTTTACGTAAGACGGAGGTATGCAGGTTATGCTTCATTTTATAGAACAAGCCCTGACCAGCTTTGTCGCTTCAGCTGCGTTTGGCATCATATTCAATGCACCACGCCGCATGCTGCTTCATGGCGGCTTCGTCGGCATGATCGGCTGGATTATCTATGTCGTGCTGGAATATGCGGCAGATGCCGTTCCTGCCACACTTGCAGCTACCATCGCAGTTGGTGTGATCAGCCAAATGTTCTCCCGCCTGTTCCGGGCGCCGGTCATTATCTTCAGCGTCGCCGGCATTATTCCACTCGTCCCCGGTGGTCTCGCGTATAACGCCATGCGCAGCTTTGTACAGAATGACTACAGTGCGGCCATGGAGATGGCAGCCAAAGCACTAATGTTATCCGGAGCCATCGCTGTAGGACTTGTCCTCTCTGAAGTTCTCAACCAGATGATACGCCGGATGCCTGGCGTGCTAAGGGCCAAGTCATAATCGGTTCTCGAATTACAGTCGACTTATACATTAGACGGTCATAGAAAAGGCCCGCTACAGCAGGAAATAACCTGATTGTAACGGGCCTTTTAACATGTAATGTTTTGGGGTGATTGCTTGGTAAGAATGATTACTTTACGAATGTGTTTTTCACCCGGACCGACTTCAGAAAATATGGGATGAAGATACAGCATGTCAGTATCGATCTGATGGTTAAATTCCGTGCGGGAGCTGTATCGAACGCGTTCAGCGCTCCTGGAATCTCAGTCTGACCAATCATGATCCATGTCCCGATGGCAGCCAGCACGTTAGCCAAGTACAGCATGATCATCATGCGCGGAAACTGCCATTTTTTCATATACAGCAGGACCAGATTCACAATAACGATGATCAGAAGAACGACGTTACTTATGACTCCGTACCATAATAACGGGTTCATGACACGATGGTACAGGTCCAGATCCGCTTCACTGAACATTCCCTGATCGGCCGGACTCATGATAACAGAAACCTGGGACAGATCCACAACCAGTAACAGCAGCGATGCAATTAAGCTAATCTGAATTAGAATAAGCCAGCCGCCCAATCCGGATATTCCAGGCAGCTCCACCCTTGTCTCTGGTTCAGCAAACAATTGTCTTGTATCAACCTCGGTGTTACGTTCTTGATCTCCCATTGCATCCTCCCTCCAAACCGTTAAAACGTACATTATACCTTATAATCCATATTTTATGTTGTAAATCAGGAAAGAAAAGACAACAGGTTGGATCTATTCGGCTCTACCGACCTGCACGGTTCATTACGGATGCGAACAAATCTGCCGCCGCACCACTGCTCGAACGCATGTAATGTTCTGCATCGGTGTGGTCAAATCCCATCCAGACAGCTGCAGTCCACTTGCTCGTGTAACCGACGAACCACAGGTCCCGATTACCCTTACTGCCGATCCCAGGTACAGCCGCCTGTGTCGTTCCCGTTTTCCCTGCCACCTTATACCGGCTCAGCTGGGCCCGGCTGCCTGTTCCCTGGCTAACCACATGTTGCAGCATCATGGTCATTGTATTAGCGGTATTGGATGTAATCACCTGCTTGTTCTCGGGTCGATACGCGTAAATGATTCGCCCATTCGTGTCCCTAATCTCTCGAATTAGATGTGCTGTATTGAATCTGCCATCATTCGCAAACACGGAATAGGCCTGGGCCATTTTCAGCGGCGATACTCCTTTATGTACACCTCCAAGCGCAATGGAGAGGTTGAAATCTTCCTGATCCAGTTCAATCCCCAGCCTGCTTGCAAACTCATGCGCCTGCTTCAGCCCCGTCTGATTCAGAAGCCATACCGCTGGTGCATTAATGGACTTCTGGAGTGCCAATGACATCGTGACAGAACCTCTATACTGTCCTCCCAGATTGCTTGGTCGATAACTGCCATACGATGTGCGTTTGTCAGGCAGCATGCTCTCCGGTTTATAATGACCCGATTCCAGAGCCGGGCCGTACGCAATAATCGGCTTAAATGCCGAACCAGGCTGTCTCGCGTCGGTGATTGCCCGGTTCACGCCACCTGTCACCGGGTTTCTCCCACCCATCATCGCTTTCACTTCACCATTATGCTGATCAACAATAACCATACTCGCCTGTACCTGTTCATCTTCCCGATCATCGCTAAACCGTGAGGGGTCACGGAATGCTTCCTCCATGACAAGCTGTGCCTGGCTGTCGAGTCCGGTGTGAATGGTCCATCCTGCGGATTGAATGTCCGTTTCACGTTTGTCTGTGATACGAGCAGCTTCCTGCATCACTGTATCCACCGCAGATATATAATCCGGCATAGGTTGATCTGCTGCAGCAGACACAGATGCTGCTTCGGGTGGCGTATAGTCCACGCGGCGGGCTTCCTGCATTTGTTCTTTGGTAATCAGACCTTGTTCGTGCATGAGAGTAAGGATAACGGAACGCCTGTGCTTGGATCGCTCATAATCATCCACCGGATTATAGATGGAAGGCCCCTTGGGAATACCCGCGAGCGTAGCGATCTGCCATAGCTCAAGCTGATGCAGATCTTCATGGCCGAAGTAACGCCTTGCAGCGGCTTTTACTCCGTACTGCTGACGCCCCATATAAATATGATTAAGATACATCTCCAGCAGTTCATCCTTGTTAAATCTCTTCTCCAGTGAAATGGCTATCGACATTTCGTTCACTTTCCGTACCAGCGTTTTCTCTCCACTCAAGTACAGATTTCTGGCCAACTGCTGCGTAATGGAGCTGCCTCCCTGACTCCAATCCATGTGTGCGATATCCTGCACAATAGCCCGGCTAATACCGATATAATCGATCCCTTCATGCTGATAAAAACGGCGGTCTTCCGTAGCCAAAAATGCCTGTATCAACAGCTCCGGCATGTCTTCGAGATCCGTATATTCTGCAAATCCGCTCGACTGCGTACGGAATCTGGCAATTTCAGCTCCAGTCGAGTCGGTAATAACGGTCGAAGAAGCTTTAGCTATAACCTCGGGATGATTGCGCACCATTGCCTCACCGTATAAAGACATATAGAGACAAACCATCAATAACATAACAACAACGACTACTACTGCATCAAAAATATGATAAATTCCCTTCTTCATTTTCTTTCTCAATATCCCTGCTCCTTGCCTTCCTGCTCTTCTATGGAAGCATGTTCCCGTGATCCCAGGTGACCGGACTCAAGTGTATGCTGTAAAAGTAATGTCTGTTCATAGGCAAGCCTTACCCAATGCTCTATCTCGGCTTCGTCTCGGCAGTGTCCTTTCAGGATTTCCTCCAGAGCAGAACGAACACCATACAGTGTCAGTTTGATCGGCAAATCGGCTTGCGCGGAACCTCGCTGCACTTCATCTCTTTTCATCTTTTCATCGGCATGATTATCGAGACCTGGAGTATATTCAGTCAGTGAAGCGAAATCTTCACGTCCATTCAACTGTCCCTTTTGCATGCAAAGCGCGATCTCATTCAGGTTGGCTGCAATCTGCCGGAGCTCACCTCGATTCAACACCTCAATCGGGGCGGGGATCTGCCCCGCAGCCATCTCCTGTGTTCCCATGGTAATTCGGTTCATATCGTCTGAAATTTTCTGGGATCGAATCCAAAAGAACAGAGCAAATAAGCCTCCTCCGATGAATATCAAGAAGGGCCTTGTTCCGACATGGTTGATTCCCCAGTGGACCATACGAGTCACCCCAGTGGCCTCAGACAAGATGTGATGATAAGCGAAACGTGACATGCGATAAACGACAAACAGGAGCATGGCGCTAAGCAGCGCACTTGCTCCACAGATGTATATGTATCTTAATCTGACTGTACGTAATGAACTTCTCATATTCGGTCTCCTCCTCCATTTATGCAGATCCTTGTGGATGAGGTTAAGCTTACCGAATACTTCTTAATAAGGAAGTGGTTAACTTCTTATCATTTTCTTAATATATGCTGCTTCTGTTACCTTCACTGATCCTCTGAATCATGATGAACAGAGGAAAGAGCCAGCGGGAAGCGGGTCACAAAATCGGTTCTGCCATTCTCACTGAATGCGGCGATACGGCCATGATGCAGCTCAATCATGGATTTGGCAATAGCCAGGCCAAGCCCCGTGCCTCCCGTTTCACGCGAGCGGGATTTGTCGACCCGGTAGAACCTTTCGAATAAATGAGGCAGATCCTGAGCCGGGATAGATTCTCCATAATTACTGATACGGACCACTGCTTCTCCCTCATCAAGGAATAATGCAATTTCAACAACTTTCCCTTGTGCTCCATACCGGATTGCATTGCTGAACAAGTTCTCGTAGGCCCGGACAAGCTCTCCCGGAGCGGCCATAATCCAGAGCGGCTCTTGACCGCCAGTGATCTTGTACGTCATGCCTGCCTCTTCCAGCATGGGAGCAAATTCCTCAGCCAGCTGCATCAGGAACGGATTCAGATTAAGCGGTGTCAGAGACAGGGGAAGGCTTCCACCGCTAACACGTGTATACTCGAATAAATCATCAATCAATTTCCTTAAGGTTAAGGATTTCTCATATGCAATGCTGACATAATAACGCATTTCAATCTCGTCCTGGTACCGATCCTTCTCGATGTACTCCAGGAAACCAAGAATGGAGGTCAGCGGCGTTCTGAGATCATGAGAGATACCCGTGATCAGGTCATTTTTGGCAGCTACCGCACTTCGCTCTTCCTGCAGCGATTGCTGCAATTGCTCGGCCATCTGATTGATGCTGGCAGCAACAACGCCGAATTCATCCGATGTCTTCACCTCGATCCGGTGTGACAGCTCCCCTTTGGCTACCTCCTGAATACCGTCAGTAATCTCGTCCAGAACCAGCATTATCCTGCGCGTGAACAGGAAAAAGAACAGCACAAAAGCTAGCACGCCGATCATAATCATCAGTGGAACAGAACCAATATGGATAATGAGCCACCGGATTCCTCTGGCCGGAATGGAGTAATCGGGATATACCTGGGCTGCCAGAATGGATTGCACAACCTTGCTGCCGCCATACAGAATAGCTGCCGTCAAAATCCCACTCAGCAGAAAGGCATAGATAAACTTCCATCGGACTGTATTAATTAATTTTGAATTCATCTACAAGACTCCCTGCTCATGTGCTTCAACTGTCAGGCAACGTAGCGATATAATCCCAGCATTCGTGTTACGGTTTAATCATTTTGTAACCAACGCCCCATACAGTTTGAATAAACTTCGGATGTTTACTGTCGACTTCAATTTTCTCGCGAATCTTCCGGATATGTACCATCACCGTATTATTTGATTCCATAAATTCTTCTTTCCATACCTGTCTGTAAATCTGCTCCATGCTTAATACAGAGCCTTGATGACGTGCGAGCAGTTCCAGGACGGCAAATTCTCGCGGGGTCAGACGAACAGGCTGCTCGTCTACCCAGACCTCATGTGTATCCGTATTGATGACCAGATCATCGATGACCCATTCATGCTCCTTGTGTTCCCGTCCTTCATTGAACGTATAGTACCTGCGAAGCTGGGATTTGGCCCGGGCAACAAGTTCGAGGGGATTAAACGGCTTGGTCACATAATCGTCCGCACCAATGCTTAGTCCCGTTATCTTGTCGATATCCATACTCTTGGCGGACAGCATGATAATGGGCATCTTCTGCTCTTCCCTGATCTTCATGCACGCCTCGATTCCGTCCATATTCGGCATCATGACATCCAGAATAATCAGATCGATCTGTTCTTTCTTCAGTTGTTCCAGTGCTTCGAGTCCGTCACTTGCCGTCAAAACTCTGTAACCTTCATTGCCGAAATAAATCTCCATCAGTTTAATAATTTCCTGCTCGTCATCCACAAGCAGAATGGTAGCTGGCTGTGCCACGGCATTATTCCTTTCGATTCCATGAATCATTGATTCTTCAAATTATACCACCGGGGAACGAATCTGCGAAAATCATCATGATCTTCCCGGACACGCTCAATCTTGTCCATCATGTCATTCGTTTCTTCCGGCTTCACCTGCTGAATCCATACGACAGAAGATACAAGCGCCATTGCTGTGTATAGGGAATATAATCTCCAAAATTGCTCGTCAGGCTCGTTACCGTCAAAATAACTCTGGATCTGTCCAATGGAATAGGGAATGCTCGTCTCGGATGCAAACAGGCCCAGCTTCAGAAATTCATGAACCGGATCACCTTGATCAAAGCGGTTGAAATCAATGACTCCTGCCAGCTTATCATCCTTGATGACAAGGTTGCCCGGATGAAAGTCATCATGCTGGAATCCATCTGGCCCACAAGGGCTCAACCACTGTTGCCTGATGCAAATGAGGAATGTTCTGAAGCATGTCTTGTAACGTCTGATATGTAAGATACCGTTTCAACCTATGATCCTCCGCTATTAACGTATAAGTAGTATCGTCCGTCTATTGCTCCTTCAACCTGTTGCAGGACCGGACTCGCAAGCTTCTATGTATTGTATCAGAACGACCTGTTTCAGGCAGCACCATAACCTCTATGTATCTAATTATTCAAACAATACGCCTTGGACTCTCTTCCCGTCAGGGTCAGCATCGTATATAGTTGCCCTCTATGATGATACACATGTCCCATAATCTCAAGCAGCCATTCCAGACGACTATAGGATGCTCCCCAGTAGGAATCGGTCACCTTCAGCAGTTCCTCTGTATTAAATTGCCTGTACCGTTGATACAAATACATCTGATTCTCAATAAGAGCCTGCTTGATCTCGCTTAACGTACGGGGTTGATTCTCTTCATAAAACGCAGCCATTTCCTCTTCCGAGGCACCTTCAGATATGTACACTCCTGCACGACAGATCATCGACAAATGAGAGAGCAGCTCACCAACCGGTGGTTTCCCCTCAATCGGAGTCAAAGTCAGATCCTGTTCGGACAGCTCATCACAGATATCAATCAATGATGTTACTGCCACATCAATATGTTTGAATGCAGATTGAATCACCGATATCACTTCCTTTTCATCCCATTATACAGAACATATGATCGTATTTCAATCAGAAATACACCCCTATATATATAAACAAGCTACCTACCAAAACCAACATTCACGAACAAAAAAAGTCCCTCCTCCATCATATAGACGGAATTAGGGACGTTTTGTTGCTTCTATACATTTAATCTGGATTTTAACTTGAGTATAACGAACAATAGGTTTGATCGAATCTTCCGGCAAACAGATCAGATTTACGAATGAAAAATTGCAGTTCTCCGCAATCCCACCACTGGAAACCAATGGCGTCATGGGTATCTATCTTAAGAAGCAGCAACGTATCCTCCAGTTCCTGTCGTGTGCGTTCCGGATCTCCGCCATAATGGACGGTCAGCTTGTTCTCGCATTTCTCTTCATCATACTCGTATTCTTCACCAAGTACGATCTGTAACAGGGCTTGATGCTCTGCATCCGGGTGCTGGCCGTCAGGGTAACCGAACATTCCGCCCCAATTCTGGGTACTCGGATGATTCCAGTCCGATTCGAATTCAAGATACCGCTCATACAGCCCCCCTTCCGGGTCTGCCACTTCACTCTCGCCCGTCTGCTGTACGGATAGTGCATTCAGTCCCTGGGCATCAACATAAGCATATGTAGGAAACTCCAAATTAGGCAGTACCGTAACGGCATGTGCAGCAAATTCGGTCTCCAGCGCGGTAACGCCTTCGGGCTCACGCCTAGTCAAGTTATGCGAATCCGGCTCATAGATCACATGATGTTCAATATTGTAGGCGGGCTCATCCACTCCAATAAAAAAGTAGAGCATTCCCCGTTCAGGCAAACTCACGCGTCCATCATTCGGGGTATATGGAAGCAAGTCCACAAGATTCAGCTGGGCAAGGAAAGTCATCGGCACACCATCCTGTGTCAGCGGCCACTGGATATGCTCAGGGAGGTCCGGATTGCCGCCCACACGTGAATTGCCCGTTCGGCGATATTCATCGAGTGTCGATACATCCAGCCGGATTCCCCAGCGACTTGAGGATACCAATAGATCAGCGGCAGTGCCCAATCCGTACTCCTCCAGCGTTTTGCGAGCTTTTCTAGTCAGACGTTCACATTGTTCGGGTTTAATCATTCAGATCCTCTCCTTCAGCCAATACATCTATGGTGAGACATATTCACGTTCACACCTGTATATTCTTCCGGCACGAGTTCTTTCCCTGCTTAAAGTTAAAAAAAGAGACCCGCAGAACGATCTGCAGGTCTCCTTACATATCTAACCTTGTTAACGAATCTGCTCGGACGAATCACGCTGGAAAGCCCGAATGTGCTCTTCTCCATCGAGAAACTCATGAGCCTGATGCGCAGCCATCACGCCATGGTAGCTAATATCCAGTCCCAGATCTTCCTCTTCTTCCGTGGAACGAACAGGTACCATTTTGCCAATGAGCTTCAGACCGAACCAGGTCATGACAAAGCCCCAAATGACAAGCGCCGCGAGTCCCAGTGCCTGAACACCGAGCAGCTTCCAGCCACCGCCCATGAATAACCCGCCATCTGTCGCGAACAGCCCTACAGCAATCGTACCCCACATCCCGGATGCCGCATGGACAGGGAAAGCACCAACCGGATCATCAATCCGGCGACATTCAAGCCAATTGGTTGCTGCCATCATGAGCAGGCCGGATACCGCACCGATAAAGATCGCTGCTGCATCACCTACAAATGCACAGCCTGCCGTAATCCCCACCAGACCGGCAAGAGATCCATTAATGACCGACGGAGCATCTGAACGTTTGAAGCGGAACAGCGTGTATAACATCGTAACCGCTCCACCCGATGCAGCGGATAACATGGTGACAATCGCAATATGACCAATTCTTGCATCCGTGGCGCTCAGCGTGCTGCCTGCGTTGAAGCCGAACCAGCCAAACCACAACAGAAATGCACCTACGGACGCAAGCGGAAGATTGCTGGGAAGAGCAATTGCACTCACGCCATGGGGCGTGTATTTGCCTTTGCGCGGACCAATAATGATCGCTGCAGCCAAGGCCGAGAATCCGCCCAGGGCATGAATGACAGCCGATCCGGCAAAATCCTGCATGCCCAGCTCGCTGAGCCAACCACCGCCCCATGCCCAGTGACCGCCAACCGGGTATATTATAGCCGTCATCAAAATGATATACAGGAGATAGGCCCGGAAGTTAATCCGTTCTGCTACCGCACCTGATACGATGGAAATAACGGCGATGGTGAACGCGGCCTGGAACAGCCAGAACGTTTCAAGCGATACAGGCACCTCGATATGAGACAGATCGCCATTCAGGAAGAATCCCGTAACTCCAACAAAACCTCCGGCATCAGAGCCGTACATCAATCCGAATCCAACAGCATAAAACAGTAATGTGCCTATCGTAATGTCGGCAAAAACCTTCATAATAATGTTCACACTATTTTTATAACGGACAAACCCGGCCTCCAAGAGGGCAAACCCACCCTCCATCAATAAAATCATGGCCGCACTCAGTACTACCCAGACCGTATCGATCCCGGAGCTTAACGTCTCCAAAGTCATGCTTGTACATCCTCCGTTTCACTAAGCTGTCTGATCTCGCGGATCATATCGGGCGGAAGCTCAATCTCGCCTTTCTCCTTGATGTGAGGGTGCTCGATTTGCTCCATAATCCGATCCAGTTCACGAATATGACGGCGGATCTGTTCCATCTTACGAAAGCGCTCCTTCACCTGCACCATATATTCGACGGCCTGATGATGGGAGGCAGGACGGCCTGCGAACCATTTCCGTACTGTCGACATGGATTGATAGGCGACTTCCTCCGCACGCTTCTTTTGTTCAAATTGTTCAATTTTATGTTTGAGGGTTCCAATCTCATTTTCTTTTTTGACCTTCAGCTGCTCGATAAGGTACAATAAATCGGACGATGATATTTGCAATGCTGTATGGTGGTACACCTCGTCGATTACTAACATATCATGTCAGGACTCCTTACATATCAAGTTACTTGTTACCGATTATAGTTTGCCGCGGTCTACTCGTCAATCTTTTTTTGGAGTCCGTTTATTTGGATGAGAAGTCGTTCTTCGCAGACGGCTTTATTTTTGTTTATATCATTACGCATAACAACATCAATTCGGCATCATTCGTATTTCCCGCTTCGATTCTCTATGCTATAGATCAAACAACCGCATTTTAGTACTGGACCATTATAAACTGACATCTAGAACCCATGTATAAGGAGAGGATTGCAACATGTTAACTCGCAATGACGATATTCGGCATCAAATCTGGCAGACCGTCTCGGAGCTGGACGAAGAACAATTGAACCGGAAACCTGCACCGGAGCAATGGAGTGTTATGCAGGTACTCCGTCACTTGAACCTGATGGAGTGCATCATCGTGAAGCAAGCTGAGCTTGCTCTGCAGAAGGAACAGAATGTGACCGTGGATAAAAAACCCTACGAACTTTCACTGGACCGAAGCCGTTCCGTTGATGCTCCACCCCATCTGCAGCCTCCCGCAGAGCCGGAATCCCTCGCTGACGTTCGCCGGGATCTGGAACAATCCCATCAGGCATTGACTGATTTCGCCCAAAGCAATGACTCCTCCCTGCTGCGCAGCAAGTCTTTCCCTCATCCTGTATTTGGGGAAATGGACCTTGCCCAGTGGGTTGATTTTGCAAGCTATCATGAAGAACGCCATCTTGGGCAGATCAAGGATATCAAGCAGGCGCTCGGATTCTAGGGGCTCTCCGTATCCACAATAAAAACGTAAAAAACCTCCAAAGCACGTCATCGTGCATTGGAGGTTTTTTAGTTCAAGTATTTATTATTAATTAACATACTGATCATGGCTTATGGCCTGACAGCAGATCAATTACATTATTTTTTTGCCCAAAATCGCCAAATCCCGGTTCACACCGTCCAGTACAGCCACTTCCGGATAGTAGCCCCATTGCTCAAAACCATGCTTGCGCAGCAAACCAAGACTTGGTTCATTATGCCCGAAGACAAAGCCTAGAATCGTTGTAATTCCCAGCGCAGGACAAGCAGCAAAAATCGTATTTAACAAACGTCCACCGGCCCCGATTCCCCGGCATTGCTCATCAACGTACACACTCACTTCCACCGTACCGTTATAGGCTGGCCGCCCGTAAAATGAACTCAGACTGGCCCAGGCCACAACTTGTCCTTCAAGTCTCATCACCCAGAGCGGACGACGGTCCGGTGAATGCTCCTCAAACCAAGGAACGCGCTGCTCAACCGTAACAGGCTCGAGGTCTGCTGTCACCATCCTGCTCTCAATCGTGGAATTATAAATCTCCACAATCCTCGGCAAATCCTCAAGACGCGCATATTCAATCTGCACACTATCCAGCTTCATGTCTACTCCTCCATCATTCCAGATCGAACTCTAGTATGACGAATATTATAACGGAGAAGGCAAGCAGACGTCATCCCCCAAACATTCCTATGAAAAGGCAAGGGAATACCATACCATGAACGGTGTACTCCATTGCATTTAGTTGATTGCTTTACTCTCCACAGGTGAAGAAAGTCTAATCAAGGTCGATGGCTGTCCAAATGCCATGGAAGCATCTATAAATCTCTCTAGAGATTGAACAGAATCCGTCAAAACCTTGATTAAATAGTTGTACGATCCAGCCAGCCGATGACACTCGATCACACTTGAATGATCTTTGCAAAACGCTGTGAACTGTTCACACTTTGTATTGTTATAGAGGATAAACGCTGTGATAGGTTTATCTATTTTGTCGGGATTAATGATTGCTTTATAACCAGCGATAATCCCTTTCTCTTCAAGCTTCTTAACCCTCTCATTTACTGCAGGGGTGGATAACCCTACTTTTTTCCCTAATTCCGTAAAGGAACACCGGGCATTTTCCTGCAAGTGTAATAGTATGTCTCGATCAATCTCATCCATGGTTATAACTCCTCATTAAGAATTTTAAGTAAAACGCTATTTTTTCAATTCAAAAGAAAGTCATTCTATAAAATTACAATCAAATCATTATGTAAGGAGAGCAACGTATTTATTAAAATTAAATCATTAGAACGTTTCAAAAAAATAAAATTATAGGAGGTCTTTACCTTGTCTTTAGAAATGAGAAATACATGTGAGAAATGCAAAAGCAGGCTCCATGCTGATTCTTTAGCGTATATTTGTACGCATGAATGTACTTTTTGCCATGAGTGTACTGTGGAAATGAATTATGTATGCCCTAATTGTAAAGGAGAACTCGTAAAAAGGCCAAGAGGTGAAACTTCAATGAGCTGTCCCCTATCACCTGTTAAATGAACAAAAGCAGTCGATCATTGATCGGCTGCCTTTTTTTGTTGAGCTCTCCTTATTCCCTATCCTCAATATCATTTATGAATTTCGAGACAGCTTCGCTTATCTCCTTGGAGTGGGTCCAATGAAGGTAATGATGACCTTGCAAAGGGATGATTGTACTCGCAGGATGATCCGTAAGTTGGGTTTGTAAAAAAGTAAATAAAGATTTACCATCTCCCCTCACCCTGTCATCTTCTCTGTTAAAAAACAACACAGGCATATCTGATGGAAATGACATATGAGCTGTTTTTTTCATATTATCACCCAATTCATTGGTCTCTTGAATGACATTTTTGTTGTAACCATTCCATGCTGTAATGGCTTTGGTCATTGCTAGATTCTTGTCCGAATAAGTACCCTCACTCGCAAGAGGAAGATAATTACGAGCATCCAGGGAGATGGCGAGCCTAGCTAATCCAGCGGGTGCCACATATCTCATATAACCTGGCATGGATGGGGGTCTTTCATTGAAGTAATCGAGAGCTGCTGGCCACGCTGCGTCTATGCCTACAACCGCCTTAACCTCTTCAGGATATTCATGAGCATAGTACATGCTATAAATTCCGGAAACAGAATGCGGCATTAATATATATGGCCCTGGGATATTCAATTGCTGCAGTGCACTTCTCAGTTCCCCAACGATGTGTTCCACCGTTCTATTCTCATCGGTCAGATCACTCCAGCCATATCCGAATGGCTCTATCACGACAACTTTGTTATGTGTGGACATTTCATTAATTAAAGGTTCAAAATCCAGCACAGGCGAAGCTGTTCCCAGGCCGCTTAATAATACAATGGTGTTTGGTCCATTCCCTTTTGTGTAGACATGCATCCGTCCGTTCTCCACTTGGATATACTTTCCTAATGCCGGGTATTTATCTCTTTCTACCAGCTTCATGATGTGATGAAAGCAAATCCAGATGAGTACAACGGTCAGCATGAACACAAGCATTCTCTTGAAGATGGTTAGAATCTTTCTCTTCTTTTTGACAGTCACTTCACACTTGGCTCCCCTCCATATTTTTTTCGTCGTCAAAATGCCTTTTTCATTCCTCCATCTGTTATTGATGTTTTACCTTGAAAACGATCATAACCCTCTAGGTTAAAGGTGAAGTACGGACCAGTTTAAGTTAAGTTTAAATTTTTGGTTTTTTTCATCTTTCTTGATAGTGGATGGTCAGTGGTGTATTGCAATTTGAGTGTTGTTGCTTGCCTACAGGAAATGTTCATGTACTTCCATCTGTTAAAAGAAGCCAACCTGTCATGATGACGGGTTGGCTTCGCTTCTTGAATGCCTCTTTTCGTAAAAATTGTTGCAGTTAATTATAACAATGAGCAATTTACTTTTTATGGTATGATATAAATCAAAACATCATAAAAGGAAGTGTGTAATTTGGATAATGAGAGGACAATCATTATTTCTCCATTAAATGATGACTTAATAGAGGATATCCATAAGACAAATGATTCTTTTAACATATATGGTAGAGTTGTTCCCAGTTTACAATCAGGAAGATGGTCTTATACTGAAGAACTTTATGATGAAACGAGAGAAACACGTTTTCCAGATGACCAACTTGATTGGAGCCATTATATAAACCGAGAGGATCAAGCTTTGTTTTTAGCATATATGAATAATACTTGCATAGGACAAATTAGAATCATTAAGGATTGGAACCGCTTTTGTTATATTGAAAACATTGCTACTAAAAAGGATTATAGAGGCAGTGGCGTCGGAAAGCTGCTCTTACATAAAGCAGAAGAGTGGGCCAAACAAAGAAAACTGATCGGAATGTCCTTGGAAGCACAAGATGATAATCTTGGTGCATGCCGATTTTATGTGAAACAAGGATTCATACTAGGTGGAGCTGACACACTGAAGCAGTCATATAATCCTAATATTGAAACCACTTTATACTGGTATAAGTTATTCAAGTAACGGGGTATAAATCTGTATTCATATCACTTCATAATGGAAACGTCCTGCCTATCAGCTGTGTTTCGACATCTGCTCAATAACTCGATCCAACTGGCTGGTCAGATAAGGCGATACATCGCCTATTCTGGATAATTCTTCCAGCAAGGGAAAAGTGTCTCCATTCCATGGCCCTTGTGGATCAAAAACCTGTCTGCCGATTCGCATATTGCCTTCTCTTATAAAGGGTTTCAATCGTTCCAATCCCTCAATAATCAACTCATCCGGAAGGGCTTTGTTCCTGCGCCTTGACCATTCTACCAAGTAAGACATTCCCCGCAATATATCATATTCAAAAAATCTCGGGAAGCAGGGTTTCAGCCAGTCTGTATTAATGATGTTCCCATCATGTTTAGAACATACAAGACGATGCTCTATTAAATAGCGTGCACCTTCATCTAGAAACACGGCTTCCTGTTCCGTAAAATCGCGGTTTGTATGCCATAAGATAGCCTCTATAGGCGGAAGGGTAGAAACAATAGAACTTTTATGGGAATGAACATAAGCATCAGGATCACAGTTCAATCCACCATCAGGTAACTGATATTTCAATAGCCATTCTCGAATCCAGGGAAGTTCATGATCCAAATCACAGCCATAAGCTTGGAGAATCATATAGTACACCGCAAGTTCACAATGACAGCAATCCATCTTCATTTTATCACTTTCACTTGTTGGATGATCATTGGGGGATATGATGAACGTCTGCCAGACTTGCGTTTCCAGCCAACTTTTCGCCTGGACAATAGCAGATTCGGGGATTTTGTCCACTTCTCCCATTTCGTGAAGTGCTGCCATATGCCACCAGGCCCCATTCCATTTGTGACGGCTGTATTCGCTGCTGAACTTTAGGTTCGGGGAAGATTCCAAGAATCTGATCGATTCATCGATAGCTAAACAGATTGATTGATTTTTTTCCATCCAACCTCGCTCCTTTTCATAACTGATTTCACGCTTAATTAAGACAGGCTCTCTTGCATTTTCACTCTGCCAACTACCGTAATTTATAACAGTGAGTTTACGAAATTCACCTCTGGAAAGAAGCTATTCGGTCCTTTCATTAAGGTTCCATTTTGATGTTTTAGATATAAATCGAAGAAATCCAGCATGTAGGCATTGATAGCGAAATTAGCTCTTTGGGGCGCAATCTTTCCTGTAATGCCCAGCAGGTTGAAAATCGGAGAAATGAACTGTACATCGGTAAAATTCAAGTGTTCCGTATTTTCGATATAAAGGATTTGCCCCCCTTCATCGGACGCTAGTCGCATCCGTTCAAGCTCTAACTTTTTGTCTTCCGTTACTTGATCCTCCCACTCTCTTGTTGAACCCATACGTTTAAGCTCTTCATCCGTATAGACCCGGTTTTCCATCACCATTTTTAATTTTTCGAAATAACTTTCCGAGTTGATAAACAAAAACGGCTTTTGCAGACCCTCTCTGTCACTCAAACGATAAAGCCCTCCATCCAGGTCTATTCCGACCGCGATTCGCGGATCGTATGAAGCGTCATAAGCCGTCGCTCCGCCGATGGAATGACCGAACACCCCGATATGACCAAGATCCAACCTTCCCTTTAGATTACTTGGGATCTGTCCCGATTGGATAAGCTCGAATTGGTCCAGCGTAAAGATTACATCGTTAGTTAACACTTCCCCCAACTTGTCGCGAATGCCTCTGCTCTCCCTGTAATCCTGGTCCGGCGAAAATAAGTCGTTGGTTGTGTCGGTTGTGATTCGACCGTCTGGAAACTCGGTTGCAAATGTATTATAGGTGTGGTCAATCACTGCCACGATATATCCGTGACTCGCGAGATGTTCAGCTTGCGTCGTGTGGAGGAACCTCGAAGAGCCAAAACCGGGACTTGCAAGGATCAATGGGTATGCTTTCTGTTTCGAAGAGACTTTGGCCTCCATATAAGCATGATTGGATACATACTGAAGGTGTTGAAACGTAAACCCGGGAAGGCCATAATTCCCAGCCATATAAGGTAAAATCTCCGTATCAGGGATAAAGGGAGCGTAATGGCCAGTGCCAGCCTGAGCCGGATACCATACCTGAACCATCAATTCCCTTTTACCTTTCGCGGTTTTCCCAAACGTCTCCTCGCGGCTTGAATCAATAAAATGGAAAGCTTGCGTGCCAACTTTCAACTCACCGGTGGGCACCGGAAGGTCGAAGACGGGAAACACGTAGAGGAGGCCCCCTGTTGCAATTAGCCCTATCCCGATAAAAAGCCTACCGAGTACCTTTCGCATTCGTGAGACATTCGGAACGACTTTCGGCTTGATGAACATGCCAATAAGTGAAATGAAAAACATCAGGATTATGAATCCGTATAGAAATAATAGTTGAATCCTGTATCCTTCGACAAGCAAGTGTACCACTACAAAAATGAAGCTTGCCCCGCTAGTCACGAGCAGGGTTGATTTTCGAATACGTTGATTATTGACGAACAGGAGCACCAACAAGCAAACACTTAAAAAGAAAAGCAGCATTTCTAAAAGCCTCACTCCAACTCCCCCTTAAAAATAATCCTATATGTGGATTAGTCTAAAGGAGCAGCTATGTGACTACCATTGATTTGAATGACAATTGCCTTACACACTTGTAAGAATCTTCAACATATTTCCCAGTTCTGTGATATGTACCAAAGGAATAGCGCTTATCATTGCTCATGCAACTGTGTATTCCTATTTTTTCAATATTCATAGATACTTCTCCTTTAATAGGCTATACTAACCTGCCCGTTAATTGAAAAATAAAAGCAGCCGATCACTGATCAGCTGCTTTCTTGGTTTTATTATGCTATCGTTTCCCGTTAGTTTAATGAATCGGAACAATGAAAATTAGTAAAATACCTTTCCAGTCAATTTAAAATTCCCGGTTCAACACCCGGGCAACATACACTTTTGTATGAGTTACTTACTTATAAAATTAACCATCTTCTGATGCAATTCCTTCTCGGAACATTGAAAGATACCATTAGAATCCTGAGGGTTACGGATCAATTTGTTTAAATGGTCTATTCCATATTGTTGAACAACAAACTTCACGAATAGGTACGAGAACTGAAAACCTTTCATCGTATCGAAATCCCAGGTATCATTATCTAATTGTTCGAATGTTGGGATCGCTAAATGTTGAATAGCCTCTTTCGTTGTACCCTCAATATAATCTTGAGTCATCAGTTTGGCTTCATATCCACCAATCCCCTGCCTTATCCATTTTGGGGCCTTCGGGTTGATTTCGCTTATTAGCCACATGGTGAACAAATGAACTGTTCCTTTGAGAATGGATTGATAGGTATGCTCCGGCCCTGGATTTAATGGAGATACAATCTTAAGAATACTTCCTTCATAGGTACCCATGAACCAATTCGGAGCATCTGCTTCTCCGACCGCTTGGTGAAACGATGGCAAATCAGGATATACTTCAATAGTTACCTTTCGTGATGGATGATAATTGTACTTTAATGAGATTCGTTCAATATGATCACTTAGTTCATTGAACAGATCATGGTGTACCTTATTGAGCCGGTTATTTAAACCCTCGTTTTCACCCTTATTAACAATCGAAATTAAATCTTGAATAGACATGATCGTAACTCCTCCCCATTCTTTCAGTTCCTTTTTAAGTTTTTCCAGAGCCCTGTAGAGTCTGTTTTTTACTGCACTTTCACGCATCCCTACGATCTTAGAAATTTCAAGTAATGTGCAGTCCACAAAAAAGCGTAGTGCAATGATTTCTTGGTCCTTTTCATCTAGCTTTTTTAGCGCAACTCCAATGTCAATTTGAAAATCAACAAACTTCGTAAATTCAAGGGGGATCGACTGTGATTCATATCCCGTAAAATCAAACGGAGATTCTTTCTTTCGCGATAACCTTCGATATTCGTTTTTCACTGTATTCTGAGCAATCTTGAATATCCAAGTGAATAAATTTGATTTACCTTGAAATCGGTGAAGATTCTCGGCAGCTTTTAAAAAAACCTGTTGAGTCAAATCATCTGCAACCATCGGATTCAATTTCAACGAAAAATACTTGCAGATTCTTTGACGATACAGCTCATAAGTGCTTTCAAAGTTGGTGATACTTTCCTGTTTATCCGGATAAATAGGATTTGTGTCATGAGCTCCTGACATGGTAAGAACCTCCTCTTGATTTACATTGAATTAGACACCAGAGACAGTCAGAAGGCCACGTAAAAGTAAAAAAATATGTATTCAACTTTTCAGGCTTGTGGTTTGCTCAACTACTTACTTACAGAACTGGGCAGACATAAATTTTAGTTAAACAAAAAGAATGTAAAAATGGAGCAGAGCCAAGCAGCAAACTGCTCCAAGATGATGTTGATTGAACAAACGTTTCCCGTTAGTTCAATGACTTCTTTAAATCAACTCTCGTATAAGCTTTCTCATATGTTATCCCATCTTTATTTTGAAATAGAGCTGTTCTTGAGTATGGTTCAGTAATTCTTTTATATCCAAGATTGGTAATTAGCTTTATCATTTTCGGATTCTCAAACGGGTCAACACTAACGAATATTTCAAAATAGCCGAGTTTCCTTGCAAGTTTTTCATGCTCTCTAATTAAACCAGATCCAATACCAAGGCCACGATAATTTTCATTTACATATAAGTCACTCAATTTGTGCAATAAGTTACTATTAAGTTTTAGGAGACCGAACCCCAAAATAGTTGTTTTATTCATTTCAGCAACAAGGAGATACATTTCCTTTTTTTCTTGTTGGTTCAAATACGTTGTAAATAAATCCTTGTTATTTCTCACATCAAGTAAAACTCTGATATCTTCTTTCTCTGCTAAGCGTATGCCGTATTCCATAGCCACCTACCTCCCTAATATTCCAGACTCTCACCGGGAGTATAACTCCTACATAGTACCATAATAGAACTAACCTGCCCGTTAGTTGAATAAAGCCAGCCGGTTAAAGTAATCGGCTGGCTTTATATTCATGATTGAACTATCTTTCGTTTAGCATAACATCTTTAATAAAATTGTATATTTCCGAACCGCCGATCCGAGTCATTCACTGGATTAGCAGTTTTTTACTCAACTTGGTCACGCCGGCGACTGTTCCGCCCCCCGCCGAACACCTCCTCGACGAGCCTCTGCGTCACCTTCTGGAACGGCACTGCCAGTGACATTGCGGCGTCGTCCACATAGTTAATGGAGGCGGTCAGGGTCTTGCTGCCGTCGGGCGTGCTGTACATCAGTGCCGCGTAGCCCGATATACCGCCGTTGTGGGTGATGATGGTACCATCGCCGTTCGAGCCGGCGTCCTGTACGAACACCCCCAAGCCATAGCCGATTTTGGGGTACGGCTTGCACATCTCGGCCAGCAGAGGGGCCGGAAGGAGCTTGCCGCCCATCAGCGCCGAGATAAACGTGTGGAGATCCTGGGTGGTCGAGATCATGTCACCTCCGGTGGAGATCCAGGAGGGGTTCTGGCTGGTGACGTCGACCGTCTTCTGCTCGCCGTCGTCCTCGTACCGGTAGTAGGCGTGGGCGTGCGGCCCAGGGATCATCGGCTGGGTGTCTGGTACCAAGGTACCCGACAGCCCAAGCGGCCCCAGAATCAAACGCTGCATCTCCTCGGCGAGCGAGCTGCCGGTGACCTTCTCGATCAGCAGCCTGGCAAGCACGTAATTGGTGTTGGAATAGCTCCAGTCCGTTCCCGGCTCGAATCGCATCGGCTTGGTCAATGCCAGCTGTACCAGCTCCTCCGGCCGGTAGGTCTTGAATCGATTATCAACCCACTCCTGTCCCTGCCAAGGGATGCCCGGCACGACCGTCCCGTCTTCGTAGTACTCGCCGGTGAAGTTGAACACCCCGCTGGTATGCTGCAGCAGCATCCGCACCGTGATCCCCCGGTCCAGCCCGAACTCAGGCAGGTAGTCTACCACCGGGTCCTCCAGCCCGATCCTACCCTCGGCAACCAATTGCAGCACCACGGTCGCGGTGAAGGTCTTGGTATTGCTGCCGATCCGGAAGTGCCCGTTTGTAGGTGGCTTCGCGGCTTCGCCCAGCTTGCTCACCCCCGCGCTACCGACCCACTCGCCCTGCTCATCGTGCACGCGCAGCTGCACCCCTAGGAAACCGGAATCGACGATCTCCTGGATGGCCTTCTGCAGCTCCGGACGATCCAGCCTCGCAGCGAATCTTTTTTCCTTCATATTTTCTGACGAATTAAACTGATTCATCATATTCACATCTCCTTATAATAAGTTTAGTTTCTAACACACATTGAGCCTTGAACTATTCAACATACCAACCGACGGTATGTTAAGTTTAAAAATAAGCTGCCTTTCGGCAGTTTAGTTTTCGTTGCTGACTTCTCGAGCTGACAAACGGTACAATTCCTCGTAACGCTGAATCATTTGCTCATCGAACAGATCAAGCCCCAGACCTTTCAATATATCATCGAAAAGCCTTACCTTACGCAACATCATCTCGGGCGTAGTTTGAATGACCGCCGGGTTTAGCCAAAAGTTGGTGAGAATCATCAACGCTTCGCTTAGCTCTCTTGGATAGTCGGTTCGGATCGAACCGTCTCGCATACCCTGTTCGATGATGGGCTGAATATATAGGGGTACGCCTTTTATGAATATGTTCTCGAATTGTGCCGCCAGCAGCTTTGGATTGTTCAGGAGGCTCGGCGCCGTCGATGCCATTTCGTTCTGGGCTGGATTGTCTAGAGAAACACGGGAAATCTTCCGGAGCTTTTCAAGGCCGTTCAGCTCCTTGTCATCCCTGATACGGGACAGCATCTCGTCAGCGCCTTTGAACATATGGTCGGTGACAGCCTGGAAGATTTCTTCCTTTGACTTGTAGTGATGATAAATTGCCCCTTTTGTCAGCCCACCCAGCTCATTAATGATATCCTGAATGGAGGTCTGCTCGTATCCTTTTTGTATGAACAGGTTAAGAGCCACGGTTAGAATTTGGTTGATTGTTTCTTCGGGGTATTTATTCCTTGCCACTCACTTTCTCCTTTCATACATTCAGTTGGTATGTAAAAAATATATTCGATCATCCTTATAATGTCAATACCATAAAATCAAAATCATTTGATTTGGGTATTCAGGCGGGAGGCTCTGTTAGATGGAGGTTGAGATATTTTATAAAAAATGCGATTTACAAATCCTCCACCTGCGTATTAAGATGTTTACATCGTGTAAAGGTTGACACAATGTAAACAAAGGAGCTCATTTTATGTTACCAAAGTCGGTACGCTTCCCACTCTTCATTTTAATGTTAAATCTATTTATAGCTTTATTGGGTCAAGGAATGCTCATTCCAATATTGCCTGATTATTTGAAGCTATTCCATGCAGGCGGAACTGTCGCTGGTTTTCTGGTCGCTGCATTTGGTGCAGCTCAATTCTTATTTTCACCTCTGGGAGGACAATTATCTGATCGATTTGGACGCAAAAAGTTAATCATGGCCGGCATGTTTCTTTCGGTCATTTCTGATGTCATATTTGCGCTTTCGACTTCATTACCTCTGCTTTATGTTGCTCGCTTTATTGGCGGAATCAGCTTAGGTTTAATGATTCCATCGAACTTGGCCTATGTTGCCGATATTACGACCAACGAAACGCGAGCTAAGGGTATGGGGTATTTTGGAGCAGCCATGAATTTGGGAATGGTACTTGGACCCGGTCTTGGTGGTCTCATTGCCGAAATGGGCATACGCATGCCTTATTTCTGTGCAGCTGGTCTTGGATTGGTCGCTACACTGCTAACCCTCCTATTGCCCGAGACACTTGCGCCTGAAAAAAGAACGCGCTCTTTACGCAATCCGGATGGAAATCACTTTGGAAAAAAAGTTATGAGTTCCTTTAAAGTTCCCTATTTCAAGTACTTACTTCTGCTTCTCGTTATGACCTTCGGTCTCATGAGTTATGAGACGGTATTTGCCCTTTTCGTAGAGAAAAAATACGGGTTTAATGCTGCTACAATCTCTATCATTATTACCCTAGGGGCCATAATCGGTATTGTTATTCAAGTTTGGCTGCTGGATTGGTTTGTGAAAAGGATGGGAGAGATCAAGTTAATCAGACTATCTTTAATTATCGCGCCTATTGCTTTAATGCTAATGTTGATTAAAGTTAACCTTGCTTTTCTTTTATTCGCTTCTGCATTATTCTTTGCATTTAATTCTTTTTTGCGGCCTTCCGTCAGCACGCTAATATCCAAAAACGCAGGAGATCGACAAGGGTATGCATCTGGTCTGAATACCACATATTCCAGTCTGGGAACCATATTTGGCCCGCTTATTGCAGGTTCGTTATTTGACTCAAACATTAACCTTCCTTATATTTTTGGGGCAGTCATGCTTCTGGCTTCTCTGCCGCTTACCGTGAATGTATTCCGCTCCAAGAAAGGTAATTTATCTACAAGTGAATGAAAATTGGCATCGGCAATTAAAAAATATTCATCGTGATGATCTGATTTCAGCAGGTAAAGAGCTTACTTTGAATTATGGACGCTGATGAAGTGCACTGACAAAAAAAAGAAAGATCGAATGTTGGCTTGAACATTCAGTCTTTCTTTTTTATCGCATGAATTGTCTGCTAGATAACTTTTTTATATTTAATCCATTAAGCGCTAAAATTAGCGACTTCCCATGGAATAATATTCGTGTCCTTCGACACCTCGGTTAAGCAAATTCCAGAATTGTTCAACCATGACGGGCGGAGGATATGGCATCGAACGGATAATCCACCATTCCAATATCCCCACTGTTGCTGAAGTTAAAAATTGTACCGTAATGTCCCTGTTCATTTGCTTATCGAGATGGATTGAATCCAAATGCTCACTAAGATTTTCCCCAAACATGGTCTCCATTTGATTTCGAAATACTGTGCTTCTCTTACTCTTCAGCATGATGGAGTAGAAAGAAGCATGCTGTTCCAAATATTCAAAACTCTGAAGTAATGCGGTTTTGGAAGGAAGACGAGCTAGGTCATCTCCAGACATACAGTGTTGAAGTAACTGGTTCATTTGAGCAGTTATGCATTGCTCGCGAAGATCGTACTTGTCATCGAAATGCAAATACACCGTTCCTCGATGGACATTTGCTTCTAACGCAATCTGATTGATCGTTATGCTCTCGAATTCTTTTGCTGACATCAGCCTCATAAAAGCATCCATAATCGCTTTTTTCGATTTTTGAATACGCTTGGTCATCTCCTTCTCCCCTTTATCCCCCAAAATAATCACTTCAATGCCCTCTGTTGAAAAATCAACAAACGAGCTCGTTTTAACCATTGAGCCCCATTTATCGCCCTGATACATTCACTATATGAAACATATATTGACAATTCAACATATGTTCAATATGAAGAGGAGGAATCATCATGAAACTTACAGGAAACACGATTTTCATAACAGGCGGCGGTTCGGGCATTGGACGTGCGTTAGCAGAAGCGCTCCACCATCTTGGAAATAAAGTTATTATCTCTGGACGGAATAAGGAGCGTTTGGAAGAAACAATCCAAGCGAATCCCGGAATGTCCGCAATGGAATTGAATGTACAAGACCCTGGCAGCATAGAGAGGGCAGCCAAGCAGTTAATTGGAGAATTCCCGGATTTGAATGTCTTGATTAACAACGCAGGCATCATTCAACCCGATGATGCGGCAGGCGTGATCCATGAGGATGTTCTGGTTTCGACAGTCGCCACAAACTTGTTAGGTCCGATTCGGTTAACTTCTCTGTTAATCGACCATTTGAAATCCAAAGAAGAAGCCTTTGTCATCAACACGACTTCGATACTTGGATTTGTTCCATTAGCGGCAACGGCTGTATACTCCGCAACAAAGGCAGCACTTCATACATATACGCTGGCCCAAAGATACCTGCTTAAAGACACATCGGTAAAAGTAATTGAGATTGTACCGCCATGGGTTCAGAGCAATAACGATGAACCGCGTGCAATGCCACTTACAAGATTCATTGATGCAACGATAAAGATACTTGGCACGGAAACAGACGAAGTTTTGGTCGAAGAAGCGAAAGTGTTTCGAAATAACCCTGGCCCGAACGAAGCTGTTTTTGTGACCCAGCTTAACGATACGATGAAGTCTGAACCTCCAAAGATTCATTAATCCACCTATCATTTAATTTCTAAAATTATCCGACACATTGAACTGGAATTTGAGGAGATGCTGGAACATTGTCCTGTAGTCGCAGTCCCCTTCACCGACAAGGTGGAGGGGATTTTTTTCTTTGGCCAGATACATGTGCCCTTTCACGATTCTTGTCTAGAACCCGCCTCGAGAAATCTCCTCTGTTCGCGAATCTCTTCCCTCCTTAGGATGTACCGAGGATGCTCCAAAATACGATAGCCCTATGTACCTTTTCAAAAGGTACCATAGTCCGGAACCTGCACATATAAATACAAATCGATAGCTTACAAGAAATTCGCCAAATTCTAGTGCAGCTGCGTCGTAACCCCCCGGTTTGCAATCGGAACGTGCCCAGCATAATCTCTTCTTGCTCGCGCTTCCGAATCGATTTCCTGTGTCAACGCCTGCTTGTTGATGAGAATATCGACCGACAAGCCCAGTTCGGATATTAGTTTGGCCAGATTAGTTTGGCCAGTTGACGCGGACATTTGCTTGCCTCCTATCGATAGCAATGCACTGATGTAAATTATCTTAATCGTATTATCGGTAGGAGGGGTTAGCCACAGCATGCCTAAACTATTAATGGAAGTAACAGCAACGGTACTCATTATGGTTCTCTTTTGTGGCAACGAAACCTTAACAGAGATTATAATGATCGTATACGAAGTACTTGGAGTCCATTTGGTCCTTCCATATAAGTAATTAGAGGTGAGTTGCTTGAAAACAAATCGTTACTCATCCGCATTGGGGGAGTTCATAAAATCGCGCAGAGAACGCTTGCAGCCTTCAGAGGCAGGGATCCAGCCGCTGCCCGGACGAAGACGCACTCCGGGACTTCGAAGAGAAGAAGTCTCTTATCTTGCCAATATAAGCGTGACTTACTATGCCTGGCTGGAGCAAGGCAAGGAGGTTAATCCTTCGCCGGAAGTGCTGCTAAGTATCAGCAAAGCGCTTCAGCTTGACGAAGACGAGCAGAAACATCTATTCGATCTGGCCAATGTAGATGTAGCGAGTGTCGTCACAGTTCCAGATAATGTTGGGCCGGATACAGGAATTCTGCAGAAAATAGTAAAGCAACTGCATTATCCTTCTTTTATCACAGATGAAGGTACGGATGTTATCGCCTGGAATCGGGCGGCTGAACTGATCGTAGCCGATTTCGGCAGTCTGCCGGACAACGAACGGAATATGATGGAAATTATGTTTTTAAAGCCTGATTACCGCAACAGACTGGTGAATTGGGAAAGTGCTGCTCGTTACTCAGTAGCCGTTATGCGGGCAGGCTTCGATCTTTACAAGAACAACCCGTTATATATGGAACGGTTTGAACGCTTGAGACGGGAAAGCGTGGAGTTCGTACATTTCTGGGAGCTATATGAAATCAAACAAAAACGCGTAGCCACCGCTTTATTCCGTGTTCCTGACGCACAGGAGATGGAGTTCGAGCTCCATTCCACAGCTGTAATCGATAATGACCCGGGACTGCACTGGTGTTTCTTTGTTCCGGTGCCCGGTTCAGGTACGGAGGAGAGATTATTACGTTTACTTGAGCAGGACAGGCAGATACCGTAGACTGTTACTCCCGTTAATAGAATAGACGTGCTGTGGCTAGCTCCCTCTAGTTGTTTCTATAATTCAGTGGATGACAACGAATGGAGGGTGTTTAGCATGCAAACTTGGTTCATTACAGGAGCATCAGGAGGCTTGGGTTCACGTATAACTCGCCAGTTGCTTGATAGAGGGGACCGTGTAGCCGCAACGGTACGCAAGCCCGGGGTGCTGGATGATCTGCAGGCACAGTATGGCTCACAACTTTGGCAGGCTAATTTAGATCTGACAAACTCTCAGCAAATTGCCGAAGTGGTGGAACGTGCATTTTTAGAACTGGGCACGATCGATGTGTTTGTCAATAATGCAGCCTATGGCTTGTATGGCGCAGTGGAAGAAGCAAGCGACAGGCAAATTGAGCATCAGTTTATGACCAATGTGCTTGGCTCGCTACGTGCAGCGCGTGCAGTGCTGCCCTTTTTCCGTAAGCAGGGCGGCGGTCACATCGTACAGATTTCGAGTATGGCGGGTCATTATTCTATTCCGGGTATGGGACTGTATTGCTCTTCGAAATGGGCGGTCGAAGGAGCCTTTGAAGCGCTAGCTAAGGAAGTGGCTCCGTTCAATATTAAGACCACTATGGTGGAGCCCGGCGGAATCCGAACGAATTTCATTACAAGCAACGCCGTATTCGGCGAGCGGATGGACGAATACCGGGATACGGAGGCGGGCCAATTCGTTAGCCTGATGAAGGGAGAACTGCCTGGTATAGATATGAGCATGTTCAATCAAATGGTTGTCGGCGATCCGGATAAAATGGCGCAGCAGATTATCCGTCGTGTCGACCAGGGAGCGGGTCCAATACGTATGGCGTTGGGCAGTGACGCCTATGAGCAAATCCGGACAGCCCTTCTGGATAGACTGGCCGCTCTGGAAGCACAGAAAGAGCTGGCTTACTCCACTGATTCAGATGATGTGGTAAAATAATTTTAAAGGATACCAAAGAATTCGACATCCACGTCAACTGATATGCTCCTCTGAAGTAGCCGGTTTATTTATTTATCCTGCCTACTTAAAGGGGAGCATATTTAAAACTTGCCCTTACTTATGATACGTTTCCCCGTAATGTATCCAGGCACAAAGTAAAGTTTGACCACAAGATATAGAGATCAGTATAAACACAAACCCACTCCTTTGGCGGAGTGGGTTTGTGTTTATAACTTCTCTTTTATGGAACTATCGTTCTGTGAAATCAAGGGAGTGTAGTATTTCTAACCTATTTCATTCCAACTCTAAAACGGATTCGCCACTAATTATCGTACCGTTATTCTTACCTTCACAAATTTCTTTTATTGAACCTGGTTTATCGAAGTTAAACACATGCATTGGCAGATTGTAGTCTCTTGCTAAAATGAAAGCGGATTGGTCCATAACCTTTAAGTTATGTTTTAAAACATCGTTGTAATGAAGCGAGCGAAATTTCCTTGCATCTTTATCTAATTTAGGGTCTGCATTAAGAACACCATCTACGCCTTGCTTTGCAACTAATAAAGCGTCACAATGAACCTCGATGGCTCTTTGTACTGAAGGATAGTCTGTCGTAACGTAAGGTTGACCGTTCCCCCCTGCAAAAATTAAAATATAGCCCTTTTCTAGATGGTGGTTTGCTCTTAGACGGATGTATGGTTCTGCAACTGAAGTGATAGGTATTGCCGTCATTACACGTACTTCCTTTTTGGTCTTGGCTTTAAGAACTCCACGAAGCATTAAACTATTTACTACAGTCGCAAGCGTCCCGATGTTATCAGCTTCTGCCCTTTCTATCCCCCAGCTTTCCGCCATATTCCCTCTAAAAATGTTACCCCCACCTATAACTAACGATACTTCAACGCCTAAGTTTATTACTGACATAATTTCATCCGCAATATAGTCTAACCTTTCTGGCTCAAAACCAAATTCAGAGTTTCCTGCTACTGCTCCACCACTTAGCTTTACGAGAACCCTTTTGTACCTTGACAATGATTACACCCCCATAAAAATAAAAACACTAAAGCATTAAATGCTTTAGTGTTTTGATGGAATGGAAATATGAAATTACGCAAGTTGACTGAATGTAAGTCTTCCGTTTCCACCTCATACTCCCACCCCTTTCCAGTAATTTTTCGTCAACTTATTCTATACTGTGTAGAAGTAAAAAACAACTATCGTAAAACATGGAGTTTCAACCATATATTATACGACCAAACTAGAGAACGACGCAGGGAGCGATTCCATATGGGCAGGCACCTTCCGTGGGATGTGACGACCATGATCCATTCAAAAAGAAATAGCCCTGTGTACCTTTTTAAGCATATATACAAACCCATGCCCCACAAAGAAGTATTCCACAAAAATATACATCATTGAATATGAAAAATCTGCTCCTTATATGCAGTGGTAAGCAATCAGAATAACACTTCCATCATGGGTTTTCGTTATGTAGCAAAATGTAACATCTACGCAATCGTCTATCGTTTGTTTAACTTTTGTCTCACATTAAATAGTGAGTAAAGAAGACTTTTTTTCAATTACAGCTTTTATTGTTGAAACACTTTGTTCGATCGATTGATTTGTTGTGTCAATAATATTGGATTCATAGTGACCCAAATTGTTAAATTGCTCCCACATTTGTTCTACCAACGCAATGTTTGCACCTTCATCCAATTTAGAACGATTGATTGCTCGTTTCATTGTTTCTTCTTTAGTCGCTCTTAAGATAATGTAATGTACTTCATAATTATCTTGAACGGCTTTTAACCACGGCTCCAGGAACCAAGGACCAACAATTCCATCTATAATCACATCGAACTCACCGCGTGAAAAACGTTTTGCAGCTTCCAAAAAGGCTTCAATAACAATTAAGTTTTGTTCTTGTGATTCCGGTAAAAATGGAGGGATTGCCCCCTTGTGAATATAGTGATAGAAATCATCAGTGTGCATATGTACTGACTTTGACAAATTTGACTCTATAGCAACAATTGATGCCGTTGTACTTTTACCAGTCCCTGGTGAACCAGTAATTATAACAATTCTGCCTTGTTTCATAAATATACCCCCCAAAGATTATTCTCACTTCATCGACGTGACTATATTCAACGACAATCACCTATACCACCATAACGATACCATATAATACACAAACATCAAATATTTAGGGTGATATATCTATAACTGAAGTATCCTGCCCGTTAGTTGAAAAAGCAGCCGATCATAGTTCAGCTTGCTTAATATTATCTGAGGAGAATCATAAAGTCCTTGGAAGTGATCTTTGACCCACCTTTTACCTGCTGATGATGCCGTCAATTGACCTGTTCTTTAAATGAAACTATACTATTTAGCAAAGAAGGTGAGTAGATTGAAACAAATAAGTAGTCGCTTTTCGATGGCAGTCCATATTTTGTCTATGATCTCGCTGGACCCCCTATATAGTACAGGCGATCGAATTGCCCGTAGCATCAATAGTAACCCTGTAGTAATTCGAAGGATTATGGCCCAGCTTAAAAAAGCAGGTTATATTGATACAAAACCAGGAGTTGCGGGGGCCTCTCTTCTGATCTCTCCTGAAAAATGTACCCTACTGGATATCTTCCAAGCCGTCGAATCTGTGGATGGAAATCAGCTTTTCAAAATTCACAAGGATACGGACCCCAATTGTTCTGTAGGAATGAACATTGAATCCATTCTATTACCCCAATTCTCTAATGCACAGAAGGCTATGGAGCATGAACTAGCTTCTGTTACCCTAGCACAGATTGTAGAGCAACTACGGATAAAGGCAAATGCAAAATAAAGCTACTCCTCTGATGGAGTAGCTTTATTTTGCATTTTATGATTTTGCACCAAGTCAAACAGAAGCTTGCGCAGGCTCAACATATTCAATAAAACTACCATCAGGATGTTGAACAAAAACGCTTGGACCAATAGGACCATGCTGATCTCTTACGATAAGTGTATTTTGTTTTTTTAATTCTGCCTTCAATTCGTTCATGGAATCAACATACACCACTGCTCGGAGTGATCTAGCAGGCTCCAAGGCCTCTGCACTTCCTGATACAATGACGTAAGGATATACTGTGGCTAAAGATAAGCCAGCCTCGGGAATATTCCACGTGCGATCCATAGATCGGTTAGCAAGAGATTCATAATATGTAACAGTTAATTCCAGTTGCTCGGTAAAAACGGGTATAAAATGATTTATGATTTTCATGTTAACCTCCTGTTTTTATTTTTAAATATAACCATAATGGTTATAACTAATTTAGTTATATATAATTGTTTTGACACTGTCAAGCTTTCAAAAAGGATCGACATGGCCAAAAATGATAGAAGCGTTTTATGGTTCTCCTTGTTAAGGCTGAAGTCTAATATTGAAAGAACTCTATGAACCTCTGAACTCTTCAGGCAGTGATTAAACTATCCTGCCCGTTAGGTGAACAAAAAACAGCCGATCACAATGCATCAGCTGCTTTCTTAATTGTATAGAGTTAACGTTTCCCGTTAGTTCAATTAATATCAATTCTACTATTGATAGGTTACGGTACATGTCATACACGATCTAAAGGAAGCCATCTCAACACGTCTTGAATCGTTTTATCCCAGAATGCCCAATCGTGTACACCTGGCTCTTCAGCGTAAGTGTAATCCAGTGAAGATCGCTCAAACGCTTCCTTCAGTTCAATATTTAGATCGTACAAGAAATCATTCGTACCACAAGCTTGGTAAAACGCGGGTTTCGGTCCAGACGTGCGATCATTGGACTGAATCAGATGATAAAGATCGTTATCTGTTCCTGCATGGGGCCCGTCTCCGAATGCGAGACGCAGAAACGGAGGAATCTCGCCGTCCGGCCCCGGGCTCCAAAACGGGAAATTACCCGTCGAAAGTCCAGCCGCCGCAGCGAACATATCAGGTTTGCTTAGCGCCCATTTGAATGCGCCGTAACCTCCCATCGATAACCCAGCGACGTAATTTTCCTCGCGAGCGTCTGATAGCGGAAACAAGGACCGGGCAATCTGTGGCAGCTCTTCCATCAGGAAGGTGCCGTACTTTCCTCCGTACGCCATATCCGTGTAGAAGCTTAATTGTACTTGAGGCATCACGACAGCAAGGCCCAGCTCCGAAACATAGCGTTCGATCGATGTACGTCTCATCCAAATCGTATCGTCATCAGAGCCGCCATGCAGCAGCCAGAGGACGGGATGCCGTTCCCGGATAGCAACGCCTTTCATCCCGATTTGCCCCCTGGTTGCCTGAGGTACAATAACGGTCATTGACGTGCTGAGTCCTAACGTTTCCGAGAAATAATTGCATCGAATCATTGCCATTGTACATTCTCCTCACATTCAAATTATTTAAACAACCACATTCCTTTTCCGTTCGGTCAATGCCGGTTGTTATCATTGCCATCTCTGCCCTGTATATGTTTGATTTCATTGTAAGGGAAGCGCTTTCATATTTATATACAACAAATCCGACATATTTTCATTTCATAATTCGAGTTTTAAGAAATATAGGCACGCTTAAAAACATTAAAATTCACGTTTCAAAGTAGTTAAGGTATTTTTCGCTAAATGAAGAAAATGATTATCATCCTGGTCTTTTAGTGAACAAAAGCAGTTGCCCCCATTAATCAGCTGCTTTCATTATATGATTGAACTAACGTTTCCCGTAAGCTTAATGACTTGTGACGCCTTTCACCATGATAAATTCATTTAAATGCTAAGTAAATACATCATTATACAAACAAAAAACCACCCCCGACATGAACTGCACCCCAATTGTTAAACACAACTACCAATTGGAGGTGCAGTTTTTTTATGAGTAAATTCAGTTCAGAATTTCTCCCTGAATCGCTAGGCTTCCAATCGCCTTAAATCGTTCTACCTCTATGGTTTTGCCGAAATAATCGGCTGGATCAACGTCTTCCATCAGTCCCCATTCGACCATTTCTGGCGTACGGGTCAGCAATTTCCGATGCGACTGTCGAGAATCCTCCGCTGGATATTCCTCGAATCTTCTTTCGATGAAATGTTGAATAACCGCCCCGTAAAGGGGCGGTTTTCTTAGGCTTGCATAAATGATTCTAACGGTTCCAGAATCGCGAACGTTTTCTTTGCATCCTTCTTCCGTTGTTCATCATAAAGTTTGGTCAACTCTTCGAATGATTTAGCTTTAATCTTCGTATAACTCGATTTGGTGTATCTGATTATGTACGTCTTTACCCCCTCCTCTTCACTCCACTCGTAAACGACATCATATTTGTCCCTCAAATTCTTTAAATGAAGTGACCGGCGCAACACTGCAAAGTGTTCTTTAATGGCTTCATCGCATTCCTCCATAATCTTCTCGTATGTGCAGCCAACTCGCATCAGAATCTCCGATGCCCGTTCATGGCCGTATCTCGCGAGAAATTCCTTCAATGAAACCAGCGCATATAGCAATATTTGTTCCTTGTCATTCGGATTCCTGTATTCATAACAGCCTACAACCAAAGTGCGGTCGGTCATCTCCTCCTTACTGAATTGCATATTAAACAAATACTCGAGTGTCTTTTGCTTCATAACGGTTTCCAACATCTGTTCTTTATCAATCCTGATGCCCGTTGTCACCCACGGAAACGGTAGTTGGCCGTTACCTTCACGCGGTATGCTGCCCCTAAGATTCAAAATCGGCATACCCGTAGCAATTGCGTACGACCTGTTATATCCTTCACCCGCGAATATTTCCTGTTCTTCTAGCATGTGTCCTGCCTCCTTTTAGTACCAAGTTCCATTCGGCGACTATTGCATATCCATAAAACTACCACTTTTTTTGTGCTGGTCTCTTATTAGTTCATCAGCGCTTTTCATTAACCCACGAGGATATTTATGGAATATATTGTATCATAAGAGAACAATAAGTCCATCTAATGGTTCCGTTGTCCTGTCCGTTGGCTAATGCTAGCTGCCAGTCTACAACTTTATTTTCACAGAACAGCTGAAGCCCAGGCGACCGGCACGCCGCTGCTCTCTCCGATCCGGACGAGATCCGCGCAGCTTCATAGCGCCCACCGGCGCAGCTCACACCCAGGACGGCCCACTAGTTTACTCCCTTTACAGGCTAAGAGTGATGTCCGGATTATAAATTCCTGAATGACGTTAACCTATTTGCTGCTGCGACTATAATTATAGATTACTGAGTGCTGTGAAGCCGTTAAGGATGTAGTATATAATGGTAAAAAATAGACCTTATAACTTGACTGTATTTTTGAGCACATCGGATAACGAATACGCGGAGGGATGGTTTTGAACCGGAGGATTTGGTTTCTGGCTGTAATCACATTGATATTAACAGTAGCATTAACAGCCTGTGACAGACATTCGACATCAGAAAAAAAAGCAGCAACCGCGAAGATTGAAAAACACCTGGCGGAAAAGTATGAAAAGGAATTTGCAGTGGATACAGCTGATGATCTCTTTATACACATTCCTGGAGAACTCACTGGAGATGTAGTGGGCTTTGAAACACAGGCTTATCCGGTAGATGCGCCCGAAGAAACGTTTAAGGTAGAGTATTGGGAAGAAAAGGGCATCATTGAGGATGACTACATAAATCACCTTATGGCAGGGAAATTGAAAAGCGAATTATCGGAGCTCATATCTCCCATTTTGGGCAGGGACATTAAAATCGACGCCGGATATGATAATGGGGCCTGGGGAAATATGCCGGATACTAAATACACTCCCGCAACATTAACCGGGGATTATGATTACTCTGCTCTTGTTGACGTATATGTGAAGCAAACGAAGAGCATAGATAAAATGGCTGAAGCAAAAAATATTGACTTAATCCAGAGAAGCTTGCTGCAAAAAGGGATAGAGGATGTAATGATCGCTTTCTACTACATGAGTCCTGATGAATTTGAACTTATTGAACAAATCAGAAAAGAAGATGAAGAGAACAATCTCTATCAGATATGCCGGGCCTCTGCCTCATGCATAGTTGCTTCCGGAAGGGTAGATGAAGGCGAAGTTGTGGACGGCTATAACCAGATATTGGCGGAGTTTGACTTGTACAGAGAGGCTCCTTATCAGCCCGTGGAGTAACAAAAGCAGCTGAATTCGCTCTTTATTGATTGTTTCGTCATTTAAAAGAAGCAGGGCAGAGATTCTCAACTATTGAAGAATCTCTGCCTTTTTTTGATCTCCTGTGGGGTGCTTCAGCACGGAGCAGCGGTTCGTTCGCAGAGCGTCCGGAGGGAAAATAACAGGATTCCAGATAAGCTCCGCAGGTTGGCGGGTCGAGTCAGATTCTGGAGAAGACTTTCACGTGCCACGCGTAGACTATATAAAGGGGCAATAGTATATTCACTCTTAAGAACACTCATGCAAATCATTCTCGTTAAATGAATTGGCTTTTGACGAATTCATCATCACTTTGAAAATGTGAGGATTCTGCCCGTTAGTTGAACAAAAGCAGCCAATCATATTAATCAGCTGCTTCTTTGTTTTATTGAGTTATCGTTTCCCGTTATCTTAGTCCATTTAAGAATTTCTATTCCAAAATAACAAAGTTCGAAATAATAAAATACAGCACTAAAATGATTACAGTAAACACTACAACATTAAAGATTAGCACATTAACTGATCTTCGATTCCTGTAATAAGCAACTGCTATAAAACTTGAAATTAGTGATAATATTGAAAATGTAATACTAAGTACAGTAAATAAAAACATCGACAAGAATGCCATTATCCCCAGAATATATGAGATCCGAATTATGCCCAAGTTCATTCCCCTTTGATCTTTCATGGGTACCTCACACCTAACCTCAAATATATCCTTATATTACCATGTTCGGAACTTAACTGCCCGTTAGTTGAACAAAAGCAGCTGATCAAATTGATCAGCTGCCTTCTAGGTATTATTGAGCTATCGTCTCCCGTTAGCAAAATGACTTACTGTGATAGGGTTCACCACGCTGTCTCTAACCGCTAAGTTTAATGGTCATCTTCCCGGATGGCCTTTTAGCGTTATACGGTACAAATTTTACAACAATTACTCCGATAACTGGACGATAGCATCAATGAGAACAGTCGTAGGAAACGAACGCGTTTACGAAATGGTTTGTAAAATGCGAATGATTTCTTTTTCGATAAACGATTCGTCAACAGTATCCAGATATTCAGGACTAATCACTTGATACTGTTTCATTCTATAAAACTCCATTACGGCTTGTTTCAAGGTCAGATCATACCATTGAATACTAAAAGTCGGTTCCATAATACGCCGAAGCGTAGCATCATCTTGAACTAAGGACAGCGCAGCGTGCATTCTGTTAAAAATCTTCTTATCCATACCGGATTGAAAAAAAGATTGTAAATTTTTAATTCTGTTTTGTTGAGCAACGGAAATATTTTCATAAAGGCGTGGATAAAACTCCTTGAGGTCTTGTAGGAATAAATCGGATAAATAAATTACACCTATTAACGATTCCAGAAACGTTTTTTGAAACCGATCAATATATGAAACGGAATCATCATATACAACAGTGTCAGCCTGCTGCAAATACTGAATTCCATACTCTACAACCTGTTCGATGATATCATCTTTGGATGAAAAGTGCTTGTAAAGCGTCACTTTACTAATATCCATATGTTTTGCGATATCGTCAATTTTCAGTTGGCTGAACCTGGTTCTTCTAATTACAGGTTTGATTTTATTGAGATATTGATCTGCGCTCACGGGTTTTCTCACGATTGAAGCCTCCTCTAATGCTCATCAAATCATATTATATCAAAATAGCTGTATCAATAAACAATATTTAATAAAAATATTAAATTAACTAATTTAATTATTTTAGTTTACTTAGTTAATTTATCGTTGTATAATCTCTCTTGTAATGAATAGCCAATCGCGGAAGGGATAACGGTCTCAAAAGCGATATACATTTCTCAAAATCACATTATTAAAAGGAGAATACACAATGAAAATCACAGTTCTCGGCTCACTCGGCAATATCAACCGCAACTACCTGCCAAACCTAATCGCAGACGGCCACGATGTCACCGTCATCACAAGCTCCAAAGATCGTATCGCCGACATCGAAGCGCTTGGTGCCAAACCAGCGGTCGGCTCAAACCTCGACGTCGAATTCCTCGCGCAGGCGTTCGCAGGTAGTGACGTCGTTTACCTCATGATTTCGGGCATCAATTATACCTCTGGCACCGACATGTGGCAGACCGCTATTAATCTTGCTGAAAATTATAAGGCCGCTGTGATAAAATCAGGCGTAAAAAATGTCGTCAACCTCAGCTCAGTCGGCGCCGACAACGCAAACGCCGGCATTCTCTACAGCTATCATATTGCAGAAGACGCGCTAAACTCGCTTGAAAGCGTGAACGTTGTCCACATACGGCCTGTCGGCTTTTACAGCAATCTTTTTGCCGACATGCAAAGCCTCAAAACCCAGCAGACTATCTTCAGCCCAATTTCAGTTGACATCCCACAAGGCTGGGTCAGCCCCGTTGATATTGCAGACGTCGTTTACGCCATGATTTCTCACACCCCAGCGGGTAAAAGCGCGAAGTTCATAGTTAGTGACTGGGCCACAGGCAACGACTGGCTCAACGCCCTTGCTGAGAAAGGTATCGAAGCCAAATACAAACAAATCCCCGTTGAAGCTCTTGCTGAGAATATGAAAAAAATCGGCTTCCACGAAAACACTGCCAACGGCTTTGCCCAAATGAACCGCGCCTGCGAGAACGCCGACGAATTCTACGCCAGCCTCCGTGCAACCGACTACCACCTCGGTAAAGTCAAGGTCGGAGACTTTGCAAAGGTTTTTGCAGACATATATAATAAATTTGTTTAAACATTCCAGAATACTGTTTAACCTGCGGATGAGAACGCGCCTAAGTGCTCTACTTCTTTCGATAACTTGACCCGCAGAATCTTGAGACGGCAGCCTGTTCATCCTGCTCTATTCTCAGACCTCGAACAGGGTTTTACTCCGACTTGGTTTGACATATACAGAACAAAGCTCGCTGAAGTGATAGCGAGCTTTGTTCTGTACTGATAAATGCGCACAAAATCTTTACCTGTGATAAGGTTCATTCGAATAAATTTAAACTAAACTGCCCGTTAGTTTAACAAAAGCAGCCGATCACAGGGATCGGCTGCTTTTCTTAGTTCTATTACGCTATCGTTTCCCGTTAGTTTAACGGCTTATTATTTCTTTTGGGAGTTGGAAAGTCCACAAATTGAATTTTAAATAAATCCAAAACCGCAATTATAGACAACGCAAAACCACTGTTCCATACCTCATCTATCCAATTCTCTTCAAATTTCTGCGTACATTCGTTAATAAAATCTTGATTGATCAAGATTGAAGTTACTTCTGACAATTCAGAATATAGATATTCCCTAACTCCAATTTTCTGTATCGTCCATCTTAGCCCTGTCAGAAGCCCCTTCTCGTGTTCGCCTGTCGCGTTCTCATATGAAGCTAACCAATCAAGTAATTGTCTTTTTCGATCTGGAGTAATTTCTACAGTAATCGTGAACATTAAATCAACTCTTTTGATGTAGTTTAGCAGTCCATTTATTAAAATATATTCTTTAATCTGAGGTCTATGGATGAACTGTTGTTACCCGTTAGTTTAACAAATGTGGCTCAACTGTAATCTTCAATTAACGAGAATTTTCCTTCCTTTATCTTAAATGTTGAATTACCTTTTAACTCCAGCTTATCCCCGCTCTTTAATCCATTCGGTAAATTGACAGCTAAGATACCCTCGTAATTGATTCCAACCTCTACGTTGTCATCCCTTATAACATTGTAATCGGTAATTGTCTGGCGACGGCTGGAGAACATCGTTGCGGACTGTTCTGCCAACTCCCTAAATGCTTGTATTCCTCTGGTTTCTATTGTCGTTTCTCCACTGGAAATATTTCTGAATATTATGTCCTTATGCAAAAGTTCAACCATTCTTTCAATTTCATATGAATTGTATGCTTCAATATAATTTTCAATTATATCCCTTATTCCCTTACTATCCATAACAGGACTCCTCTCTTGACATAAAGGTGATACCTTGGTAAACCAAAACAACTAATTCTCGATGTCATACTACGATCTATTTAATCTATTGCCAGTTAGCTTAAAAATGACAGGGGTTAAATTCTTTTCAATTTAGATATTCCAAAATCCAGGACTAATCCAAACACAAACCAAAATATTATATAAAGTAAATAGAGTAGCGTGAATGAAACTTTAAAACCGTAGGATTCAATTATCCAAAAAGGGGGACTCGTAAAAAATAATAATAAGTTTTTATCATCTTTCCCCATAATGCTATACAGGACGACGACAATAGCGATGATAGTCAACCAAAAGCTTAACCTCTTAAATATTCTCACAGGATTGCCCTCCTGAACTCGCTAATTCAAAACGAAGCGGATCGTAAAGACAGCAACACCTTTATCCAGTGCCTTATCATCTTATTAATCTATGCAAAAAGAGTAGAAAAAAGCAGCCGATCACACTGGTCAGCAGCTTTCTTAATTTTGAGTCCACCTGCCTCATGACGCGTTAATTCATCCTATCTTCTGTCTCTACGAAGATCAAATACCTGCTGCTCAGTCCCAGTGCTTTTCTAGCGCTTCTTCACTTTGAGAAAAACCATTCCTTGAATAGAACTCTACGCTCTCGCTGCTTGGCCAAAGGATGAGAAACTCGACCTCATTCTCTTTGGACCAATTTTCCATAGCTTTATGGATTTTTGACCCGATACCTAAGTTTCTGAAAGCCGGACGAGTATAAACATTGGTAACGTAACCGTAATAAGGATCTGGAGATTTTCCTGGACGCGGAACTTTATGTATTAGCTGCAGATACATATGTGATACAAGACCTCCACCAATTTCTGCAATCCAAATATACCAGTCTCCGCTTTGGATTGCTTTTAGCAAAAACTCACTACATATCTGGTTAAATTCCTCAAATGTAACGACATTATTAGCACACTCCTCTTCTGAAAAATCCCAACGCATTTGTACAAGCTGAGGTATATCCTCCGACGTTGCCAAACGAACTAGCATCATACACCCCCTACTATTGTAAATATATTCAAATTTATCTTAACACACCTTCACGCTAACCTGCCGTTAGCTTAATGAATTAACGGACAATATTCATTCTTTATTAGATCTTGCAGTCAACAAGGATACCATAACGTATGCAAATATTTGTATTAAAAATAGAATGGCCACAAACTCAATAACCATGTTGTTCCTTGCAACAAGATCATGCATTATATCCATAACAATTTGCCACGGCCTGGACAATACATCCCATGAATTCCACCGATTAAATCTCCCAATGTATACGCCCAAACTACTCAACATTAAAATAACGCCTATAACCATCATGTTAATGTACTTACTGAATAACTTGTTTAACACACCATGTATTTGAATGATCGAGCACGTCGAGAGAAGTAAGCCTAGAATGGCTACGGCAAACGTTAGGGTGAGGTTATACCAAAAATCAATATTAATCCAAAATTGTGTTCCTTCTTGAGCATTGAAATATCTGAATGAATGCAGGATTTCAGTAAAAAGGTATGCCGAATTAGGCAAAAAAAATAGCCATCCCGCACTCATCGGCACCATCAAGATCAGACTCATTTTCGTTAATTTCTTATTGAATATGTACCTAATGCATGATGAGATGATATATGGTACCCATGCCAGGAACATATCCCAGGTTAAGAATTGATACATATTCGTATCTGATTTGATACGTAAATACATCGCAACACCTAAACAACATAACGTAACCAGTAACAAGGTTAAAATAAATCGAAAATCTTGAACAGGATGTTTGTTATCTTTCATTTCGTTGCTTCCCATTCCCTTTCCCTAGGGATTTACAAATGCATTGTTGTAGTCTTTAACATTTGAATATCCAGATTATAACATGTATTTATTTAACCATCCTGCCCGTTCGTTTAATGAGGCGCAAACAAACTGGATTAAATTTACAAACTCAGCATTCGGATCATATTCTACTCCTTCCTCTTCCTATTCGAACAGTTGTGAGTATTGAAAAAATCAGTTAGAGGACTACACCTCACGTGTAGTCCTCTTCCACATGTTTTATTCAAATGTTGAAGGCGCAGATCAACACCTACAAATCATTGATCCTATTTATTTTAACTCTCTAGAACACCACGCCACGGTTATTGCACTTTGTTTTCCAAAGTCCATTTTTGATACTCATCTTCAGCATGGAATTCTTTCATCATCAGCTTGGTTCCATCTTCCGATACACGAAGTGCACTGCCGTTGTGTACACTTGTAATGCTTACTGTCCCATCATCGTTTTTGGAAATGTTCCAGCGTTGATTGGGATGCCCGAGATATGGATAGAGTTGAATACGATTCTGACCGACATCCCAATCCAATGACACCCCGCTGACGGTACGGATGGAATAAGAATCGGAATCATCACCGGTAGGCACAAGTATCCAAGCATAACTTGATGCTTCACCATCCTTTTCGGTACCCACTTTCACAACCTCGCCTGCTTGGGATTGCGTCGCTTGTAGGGCTACAGGAAGTTCTGCACTCCGAATGATCACGGTCTCCAGATCTGCTTTTTTCATGTCAAATGCATTCACATGCTGGAAAGACGCACTGCCTCCAAACGTATGAACACCGAAGTGTCCCTCGGCAAACGTGCCATCCTGAATATCCATGATCCGTTCACCGTCCAGATCCACCTGAATATGAGTTCCCTTCGCCTGAATCTGGAAATGATAAGTCTGATTACTCCGAATAAATTTTGGAATGCGGGCAAGTACCTGCCGATTCTCGAACTTTCCGTCCACTTTATAAAACAGGCGAATCGCCTTCAGGTTGGGATCAACATTCAGATAATAACCACTTCGTCCATCCTCGCTTGCCCGAAACAGAATGGAGCCCGCTCCTCCTTCAGCATCCAGCTGCAAGTCAGCCTTATATCGGAAGTCTCCCGCAGTCTCGCGCGCAACATACTGGGAATCACTACGGTCTATGCCCTGTAAGCCGTCGTCCGAAACAAACCACTGTGCAGATGGTCGATCCTTTTGCCAGCCGGATAAATTCGTGTGGAATACGCCATCCGTTACCGTAATCAGTATTTTGGCAGAAGCTTTGCCGTTAGCCGTGGAAGCCGTCACCCAAGTTTGCCCCTTGCCTACAGCATGAATCGCAGCATGTGTTTTGCCCGAATCAACGATTTTCACCACTTTAGGATTACTCACGGTCCATTTCAGCGGTTGGGCCCCTTTTCCTGGTCCGCCCTCAGTCGAAGCGTAGAGGATTTCGGTATGACCCACATTCGTTACTCTTCTCTGCGTATCTGCAATAATCTTCGGAGCGGAGGACATCCCTTCTCTCCAGATATTATCCAAGGCATATACATTCATGGAGACCACTTTCACATTTCCGCCCAGGCTGTAGAACGCCATCGACCTTCCAGCCGGATCCGGAAAAATGACATCCGAGAAAACCATTCTGCCATCATTGCCAAACACTTCAACGGAAGCTTCATCGACAAATATTCGCAGCTTTATCCTCCTGTTCTCAGGTTGTAGCGCAGCTTCGTGAACTTTGGTAAATAAGCCCGAGAAACCCACGTCTCCCGAAGCGGTGCGATCCACGAACATCGTCTCTTTCTCCGTCTTGTAGCCCACGGTTGTTTTTTGCCCTTCCCTTTGACGTAGGTGAAAACCAAACTCCGTAACGGGGCTGTCTGCCGGAATTTCCACTTCTGCCTCAATCTCGTATGCACCCGCAGTCAGACCCTTGAGCACATTCTGGGATTGCGGCCCAACCACCAGCTGCTCTGCACTGTACAGGTTTTGCCGGAGTGTCTCAAGTTCGATAACAGGCTTTTGTATCAGACGCACACCTTCCTCTGTTGTTCGGAGAGAAACTTCTCTTGGAATAGTCAATTGACCTTTCCAAGGGTTCGTCGGAAAATCAAATGGATAATCCCAATTCGTCATCCACGCAAGCATTACTTTCCGCTGATCCGGCATATTTGCAAATGACATCGACGCATAGAATTCCTTGCCGAAGTCCGTCTTCAGCACTTTCCCGGCCGGATGATCGTTCAGGAATTTCCCCTCCGCCGTCAGCTCACCAACAAAGTATTCCGCATCCGATCCTTGCGTCTTCGTATTGGCTCCGGTACTGATCATAAGCACCCACTTGCGCTCACCCGTCCCGTCTACTGGCAGCTGAATCAGGTCGGGACACTCCCATACCCCTCCGCGAATGTATTCCCCATATCCGAAGTTATCGGTTAATGTCCAATCAAGCAGATTCGTTGAGGTAAAAAACCGGATATGATCGCCGCCAGAAACCACCATGATCCAGCGGTTATGCTCTTCATCCCGAACGACCTTCGGATCCCTAAAGTCCCAACTCCCAGGGTCTTCGCCATTTTGACCAGGGTTCTCGATCACAATCGGATGGTCTTCAGCGTATTGCCAGTTCCGGCCTTGATCCGTACTGTATGCGAGACCAATACGCTGATTACCACCAGGCTTACCCGGATGGTACGACGTATAGTATGCGATCAGACCTTTGCCACCGGAATCCGAGAACAGGCCGGATGCGTTGTTCAGATCCGCAATCGCTGAACCCGACCATACATGACCCAGATCATTCCATGGCAGCGCAATGGGTAAACGCTTCCATTTTACAAGATCCGTACTGACTGCATGAGCCCATGTCCCTCCGTCCTGATGAAACAAGTGATACTCCCCCTCGTAATAAACCAATCCGTTTGGATCACTTGCGGACCCTCGAATGGGAGAGTAATGATATTGGGGACGGTATTTTTCCGTATAATACATCGAATTTTCCGTGATATACGTATCTTGAAAATAGGCCATGCCCTGTTCCACTTCAAGTCCGGCATATCCCTCGGCATAACTAGAATCCATGACCTCCACAGCAGGTGCTGCATAACCATCCACATACACCTGAATCAGGCGGCCGGTTGCAACCACTTCGATATGATGCTTTGCTTCCGGTTGACTCGGGTATGTACGATCCGAATTCGCAAGAATTGTTCCATCTGCCTTTTCCAGCTGTACCCGAACCTCTTCCCCTTCTCTACGAAGTGCCGCTTGGTACCCCGTTGTCCCGTCTGTATTCGACCTGAATAGTAAAGCTGCGAAGCTACTATCGGCCAAAAACACATCTCCCTCAAATACAAAATCCCCCGCTGTTTTCTCGTATATGATCTGTGTTTCCTCTTGCGCATTTCCTTTGCCTCGATATCCCCGTAGATCCGGCTGCCAATCTCCTTTACTGTAAACAGGGTTGCCCAGATTTCCACCCATGGTACTGATCTTCACATTTTGGAACAAAGCTGCCCCGTCCCACACATGGAGCCCCAGCTTCCCTGACACATACGCACTGTCTTTCACATCAATCACCGGGTCGTACCCGCCATCCCAATACACCTGCAGCCTCTCGCCAACCGCTTTTACTTTCAAATGATAAATTCCGCCAGACTCCACGGTTACCGAGTACTCTTCCAACAATGCACCTGGCTTGCCACTAGCATCTTTTAAACGTATCAGACCAGCCTGAGGAACCACTTGCAGCATATAGGAAGACCACCCCGTATCATTGGAACGGAAAACAAGACTGGTATCTGCCTTCATATCCTGGATTAACAGATCCGCTTCATAAATAAAATCCTCGGCCCGCGTGTCCGATAGGACGATCACATTCTCCTTCTCTTCGGAAATTAAATGAAGTCCTTCATTTGTATCTTCAAAATTGCCTCTTCCATGCAATGTCCAACCGGACAAATTCGTTGCTGCCCTGGACACGTCCATTTTCATCGGAACCGCCTCCGTATGTTGAGTTTGAGATTCTGGGCTCTTGGATGATGCCGTACTCTTCGTACTCTGCTGCATCGTCAACTTATCCAGATGGGAAGTTGTTGAATACGCTTCCACAGAAGTGGAACCAAGGACACAGGATAACAGGACGCAGCTAATGGACCTTAACATAAATCTCACGAATATCCCTCATTTCTCTGCGTGATATAGAAAAACAAAGAAAGGACGGTGCATTCCCTTAAACAACTGAATCAGTCTTTTAAGTGATCTGCTCCGTCCTTCCTCGAACATGTGGATTACGATGATACCGCTGAATCAGTCTTGACTTGATTAAGTGCTTCGATGCCTAAGGCAAGCGCACCGTATAAACCCGCGTGTTGTCCCAACCCTGGTGGAACAATATACTGCTCGATGTGCTGCACCAATTCAGGCACGTTCACATAACCATGGAGATTGTGTATAACCTGTTCCCGAATCATGGGAAACAGATGCATTTGCTGCATGACTCCACCGCCCAAGATGATCTTCTGCGGTGAATGCAGCAGGATGGACGTCGTAATGGATTCGGCAATATAAAAGGATTCGATCTCCCATGCCAGGTGGTCGGTCGGCAGCTCGCTGCCGGGTGTCTGCCAGCGGGCTTCGATGGCTGGCCCTGCAGCCAGTCCCTCCAGGCAATCCCCATGATACTTGCATAAGCCGGCAAAGTGATCCTGCGGATGCCGCCTCGTTCGGATGTGTCCACCCTCTGGATGCAGCAATCCGTGTATTCTTTTTCCTCCAGCAATAAGCCCAACGCCAACACCTGTGCCAATCGTATAATATACACAGTTATCCAAGCCCTGCGCAGCTCCCCATGTGACTTCCCCCAGAGCAGCAGCATTCACATCCGTATCCCACCCGAAGGGAACAAGGAATTCACGCTTCAAGATTCCCACCACATTGCAGTTTTCCCATTCGGACTTCGGAGTTGTGGTAATGTAACCGTAAGTAGGGCTATCCGGCTTCAGATCGATCGGACCAAAGGAACCAATGCCGATAGCCACCACCCCTTTATCTCTGAAATAGTCACTCACCTTGGCGAGTGTAATCTCGGGATGTTCCGTCGGAAAGCTACACCAGTCTTCCATATGTCCTTGTTCATTGCCGACTCCGCATACAAACTTCGTTCCGCCCGCTTCGATGGCACCTATACGCATCTACCTGCCCTCCTTCTCTTTAGTTCTCATGGGTTTCCACCTTAACGGGAGACAATTCGTAGATATGAAGAGCGGAGAAGACCATGTCTTCCTGATCGGCATCCACCGTAATTCGTGCCGCATCTACATCCGGATAGATCAGGTCCGTAATAACGGCCTGACCGTTACTCGCAAATACCTCAACCGAAGAAGAATCCACATAGATACGCAAATGTTGACCCCCGCCCTGAACCCTTGCGGTGTGACGTCCCAGGAAATGCTCATGGAAATCAACGATGCCTGATTGGCTGCGATCAACGTATACCTCACGCTGATCCGCGTCTACACCAACGAGCGTTTGATGACTGGTGCTGCTTCTCAAGGTAAATTGAACGGATTGCTCCGATTCCCATTGCGCATCGACTTCATAGCTCACCAGCTGCAGCGTGCCAAGATGTTTCCTCGCCTCTTGGACAGGAACGTTGTGCAGGGTCAATATCGGTTTCCGGGCTTGCTCCATTTCACGGGCTGGACGCTGAACCAATGTGACTGTACCGTCTATCGTTTTCAAAGTAAGCTCCCGAGCAATCGTCATCGCGCCGCGATAACCTTCGGTTGGCGTTTGGTTGGCATACATCCAGTTGCTCATCCAGCCCATAAACAGGCGTCTGCCGTCTTCCGCCGGAATGTCGGACCAACTGACTCCTGCGTAGTTGTCCCGCCCATGGTCAACCCAGCGAACCGTGCGGGAAGCTTCATCCGGAACAAACGTCGACCCATCAAAATCTCCGATAAAGTACTGCGTTCGCGAGCCTTCCTTGAACGCAGGATCTGCACCAATACTGACAAGCATGACCCATTTTTCATGCCCATGGTCCCCATCCACTGCCAGCGGGAAGAGATCAGGACATTCCCACACGCCGTCATGTGAACCGATGCCTGCGCCAAATTCACTGCCGAGTGTCCAATCTTTCAGATTGGGAGAGCGGTACAAACATACTGTCTGACCACAGGCAATGATCATCACCCATCCCTTGCTCTGCTCGTGCCAGAACACCTTGGGATCACGGAAATCGACATAAGACTCATGCTCCAGTACCGGATTGCCCTCATATTTGTTCCATGTGCGGCCATTATCCTTGCTGTATGCAATGCTCTGCCGCTGAATCGGTTGATCGTTCGGCACTTCCAGATGATGCGTGAATATCGCCACCAGTCCTGGTTCCTCATCAAAGAAGCCGGAAGTATTATTCCAATCCACCACAGCACTGCCCGAAAAGATCATGCCGTGTTCATCCGGCGCCATAGCCACAGGAAGCTCTTCCCAGGTGAACAGATCCTTGGTCACGGCATGCCCCCAATGCATCGGTCCCCACGTGGTACCAAACGGGTGATGTTGATAGAACAGGTGATACTCGCCTTTGAAAAACACCATCCCATTGGGATCATTCATCCACTTCTCGTTTGGCGAGAAATGATAAGCACCTCGGTAATCGGTTGTTGAAATGGTAGACATGTAGGTTCTCTCCTTTGAATACACGGTTTTTATTTCGTATTGCGGTCATATCCCGCTTGTTTAATCTGAAGCCATTCCTGCAGTCCAAGACGATCCAGCTCTTTCAAATAGGCATTCCATTCCTGCTCGATTTTCCCGTTTTGGTACCATTCTGTGCGCATGCGCAGTACATAAGCGAACAGGTCGGTTTCAATGGTAGACAGTCGGTCGAGCTCGTCAATGGAGAAAAATACGCTTGGATAGACGTTATCTGCTTTCATATGTGGAACCATGACCCGATCCAGAATCTCCATGCGCCATGCAGCATCTTCCGGTTTGGTCGTGTATTTGTCGTAGTAACTGTCGAGAATCGCCAGTGGTCCGGCAATGCTCGTTTTTTGTCTAAGCTCGACAGGCGCAGCCCCTTCCAGCGGCAGATGCTTCAGCATGCCCTTGGCTTCATCGAATTCAAAAATATTTTGCTGCGTTTCATCCCCGTACGTTCCCCAGTTGTTTTGGATCGATTGGAGCGGATCGTACAGCTGGTCTACCCACTTCGCTGTGGATTCCAGATTTTTATTGCTGCTCGTGATAACCATGCGTCCTCTGTCGAGTCCGATCCCATTGGTTCTCGTAACATTTCTCTCTCCATCCGGACCGGCAAGCGGAGGCAAAACATCATACGTGTCATTCATTCCCGTAATGTTGGCCTTATCCCATGTGAAATACATGCCGTATTTATGGTCCTTGCCTTTGGCCAGATACGTATTCCAGTCCTGCTGGTAGGCTTCCACATCCACGAGGCCTTCCTTGACAAGCTCATGGATATATTTCACAGCTTCCTTATAACCTTCATCCGCTGCCGTAAAGACGACTTTACCCTCATTCGTTACCACGGTATGGTCCCAGTTCTCCCCAAGTCCGAATGCGGCAAAGAGAAATGTCAGATCTTCTCCGCCCGGCTTGTTAATGAACGACAACGGAATTTCATCCGCTTTTCCATTTCCATTGGGATCTTGCGTTTTGAAGGCGATTAGTACTTCCTTCAATTCCTCGGTCGTCGTCGGCATCTTCAGTCCGAGCTTATTCAGCCATTCCACATTGATCCAAGGCAGATTATCCACCGCTTGTATCCGCTGCTTGCCGCTTCCCAGCTCCTCGATCCATGGGAAAGAGTAAATATGTCCATCCGGCGCTGTAATCATGCTCTTGTATTCGGGAGCTTCCTCCAGCACTTTTTGTAAATTGGGCATGTATTGTTCGATCAAGTCTTCGAGCGGAATGATGGCTCCGTCCTTGGCCAGTTTCAGGAGATCATAATCTCCGTAACCTGCGTCAAAGATGGCATCGGGCAACTCCCCGCTGGCTACCGCCAGATTTCTTTTTTCGGCAAACACATCACTCGTATAGTTCTTCCAGTTGATATGCACATTGGTCTTTTCCTCAAGTCGCTTGTTAATCAGCTTCTCGTTCGGATCGGCCGGAGCCAGCGGCGAGCTCTGCGTGATAAAATTCAGTGTCACTTTCCCATCGGGAGATTGGGCTTCACTGGCCGCGCCGCCACCTCCACCACCACAGGCCGTGAGCAGAAGTACAGCAGACAACATGGAAAGGGATACCGATGTAATGCCTCTTTTGGACTTTTTCACTTTTTTCATGACGTGACCTCCACTTTATATTGTTGGATCTGACTTAAGATATCTGAGGCTGTTCACTATTTGAGTGAACCTACCATGACACCCTTTTCGAAGTACTTTTGGAAGAACGGATACATGATAATTAGCGGCAGACTCGAAATGACAATTGCAGAATACTTAATCATCTCGGATAGCCGTTTGAGCTCCGCCATGGCAAGCTGATCACTGATCATGCCCGGTGCAGCCTGATTCTGGATCAGAATGGAACGCAGAACGAGCTGTAAGGGATGAAGATTGGGATTATCCAAATAAATCATGGCATCAAAATAGGAATTCCACTGCCCGACGAACGCGTACAACGCAAGGACAAAGATGATCGGTTTGGATAGCGGAATAACAATCTGAAAGAAAATCTTCATATCGGAAGCACCGTCCACGTTCGCAGCTTCTTTCAGCTCCCTGGGTACGCCTTTGAAAAAGGTTCTGGAGAGAATGATGTTCCACACGTTAACTGCTCCGGGAATGATGATCGCCCATATGGTATCCAGCATGCCGAGATTGCGCACAAGCAGATAGGTCGGAATGAGGCCGCCACCGAAGAACATCGTAATGATGAACAGAACCATGAAAAATCCTCTTCCCGCCAGCCTTTCCTCAGACAAGGCGTAACCTGCACAGATGGAAACCGCCACGGTCACGAAGGCAAATGAAACCGAGTACAGCACCGCATTTGCGAAGCCTCGAATCATGGCCGGATTGGACAGAATCATCTGATAACCATCCAGACTCCAGTCGGATACATTGAAGGACAGGCCCTGATTAAGCAGTACGGTTGGATCCATAAAGGAAGCGATAACAATATAAATGAGCGGAACGACCACAACCAGTACAGCACAGGTGAGAAAGATGGCGTTCAGTGCGAGGATCAGACGATCCAGCCCCGTCGGTTTGATAGTCATGAGTGATACTCCTTTCTAATAAAGGCCTTCGCCTTCGTTTAATTTCTTCACAATCAGGTTCACGGTGACGAGCAGGATGACGTTAATGATGGAGTTAAACAACCCTACGGCCGCAGAATAGGCGTAATCACCGGACTGTAATCCGACCTTGTACACATAGGTGGCAATAATTTCGGAAGACGGCAGGTTCATGGATGTCTGCATCAGATATGCCTTTTCGAATCCGATCGACATAATTCCGCCAGCTGCAAGGATAAACACAATGGCCATAATCGGGCGGATGGTCGGAAGGTCAATGTGGCGAATACGTTGAAGAAGATTGGCTCCATCCAGATTGGCTGCATTGTGTAGTTCAGGATCGACATTGGCCAAAGCTGCAACGTAAATAATTGAAGCCCAGCCTGCCCCCGTCCAGATATCAGACAAGATGTAGATCCAGCGGAAATATTCGGGTTCGGACATAAACATGATTGGCTGACCCGTAATCCATGTGGTCAATTGATTAATGGGACCCGTCGGCGATAAGAAGATGAACAGCATGCCCACAACAACGACAACCGATATGAAATTGGGTGCATACAGAAACAATTGAATGTTCTTCTTCACTGCAGCTTGGCGCACCTGATTCAGCATGAGAGCCAGCAAAATAGGCACCGGGAAGCTGAAAATCAATCCCAAAAAGCTGAGCTTAAGCGTATTCATGAAAATGACATCAAAATTGGGTGAAGCCAAAAACTTCTCGAAATGTTTCAACCCCACCCACTCACTGCCCATAATCCCCTTGATCGGACTGAAGTCCTTGAATGCGATGATGGCTCCATACATCGGAATGTATTTGAAGATCAGTGTCAGGATTAGAGCTGGCGCAAGTAATACATACAGGAAATAATTCTTTTTGAGCTGCTGTAATGGATGGAAAATGGAACTCCTCTCTTTGAGGCTCTTCCCCATCCTCTTATTGGTGTTTACTGTGTTATCCAACACACGACCCCCGTTCATCATAAAGTTTACAATTGCTCATAGTAAGGGCTTTCAATATTTACAATTGCTTATTTGATATTTTACAATTTATCAGGATGAGTATCATTTAGTCAATACAAAATGTGAAAAAATAATTGTGCATTTGCTTCATTTTTTTATGCATAACTCTGTTCTAATTTTATGAATTACGGATTACAAAGCCAAAAAAGCCTGAGATATTACATATTTTATCCTGTAACAAAGGTTTCTGTATTGGCTGTGTACGATGTAAACTTAAATGACGAATGAATAAAGAATGCGAAATACAAAATTGACAAAAACATTTATGTATTGTTCATTTGTAAAATCACAATTGCTATTTGCTTCGATATATTATACATTTGACTTAGAAAACACTTGGGACGATTAATTGACCAATAGAGGTGAGGCACGACATGGCAAAAGAGAAAGTTACGATACAGGATATCGCAGATGCTCTGGGCATCTCCCGAAATACGGCTTCCAAAGCCCTGAATGATAGCGGAAACATCCCGGAAGAAACACGGACTCGGGTGATCAAGAAAGCCATTGAATTAAGATATAAACAATTTGCTTATATGGAAAGTGAGCATGTTCTGAGCAAAACGCCGGGCAATATCGCCCTGTTAACAGAGAACCTGCCGAATACGTCTCATTTTGGATCGCTGCTCATTAGCGGTTTGGAGAAAAGGATTAGTGCCGAGGGCTATAATCTGTCCATTCATATCGTTCGTGAAGTTGATGAAGAAGCCCTTACCCTACCTAACAATTTTGACATTGCAAAAGTGGACGGCATCATCTGTATCGAGTTATTCAACCTGGAATATACCCGCCTCATCACAGAGCTCGGAATTCCGACGGTCTTTATCGATTGTGCAGCCAACATCTGTTATCCGGAATTCCATGCTGATCTGCTGCTTATGGAGAATGAACATAGCACTTATCAGTTAACCAAAAAATTAATTGATAGCGGCTACAAAAGTATCGGATTCGCAGGAGACTACAATCACTGTAAAAGCTTCAACGAACGATGGACTGGATATCACCGGGCGATGTTGGAATCAGGATTGCAGGTCGATCCAGCCCACTGCATTACAGACAATGATAAGCTGTACTTCTCCAAACCTGGTTGGATAAGGGAGCGAGTAGCTGCACTGGAGTCGTTCCCTTCCGCATATGTGTGTGCCAATGACTTCATTGCGGTGGATCTAATCAGAGCTTTCAAATTAAGAGAGGTAACGGTTCCGCAGGATATTGTGGTATGTGGATTCGATAACGCACCTGAATCCAGAATTATTGAACCTCCGTTAACGACGGTTCATATTTATAGTAACGAGATGGGGATTAAGGCAGCCGAAATGCTGTTATCCCGGATTGACAACCCCGAACAGCCTTATCAGGTCTCGCATATTGTGACTGCACCCATTATCAGAGAGTCGACACCTGGAATTATGCCAGCCGAGTCGACTCTTGTCAGAAAATAAGATGGAGAAATATCCCCTAGTCGAGTCGAAATGCGCCTGATGGCGTTCTCTGAGCGTGCAAGTTGAATACAAAAAGAAGTGGATACCCTACAGATGGGTGTCCACTTCTTTTTATTTTCTAATCTATCTCTTCCAGCTTGCCTCAGTTCATCCTGTGCATTATCTCTATGTGTTCAGCCCTTTCCTCACTTCTCAAACGCCAAATTGCTTCAGATGATGGTCCAAGTGCTTGTAGATTCCTTTACCCCATTCCTCGGAAGTCAGTCTTCCAAAAAAAGGATGGGGAACTGCACCATTTTTGAGACCTTCACGTTGTAGCGTCAAGATATTTTGTTTGAGCTTTTCTTTTTCTACTTCAAACTCTCTTGTATCCATGATCATCATGCTTGGAATCGTAGACATATTGCGGGGAAGCGGCTTGTCATTATAAAAAATGGGTTTTGCAAACTTTCCAACCAGTATGCCTAGCAAGCTTCTTGAGGAATGGGTTTTTCCCGTTGCTATGTCTTGGAACGAAGAGCAATGAGCAAGCATCTGAGCAGCATTCATGCGCCCCCACCCAGGTTGAACATCTTGCTTTAATTGATCGATGCGTCCCAAGATTTCTTTTGCAGCCGATAGATCAAAAATCGTTTTCACTAAGACATAGCCCTCCTAACCTTTGCAAGAAAAGAATCCACAACAAAAATATTACCATATTATTCAAGTGGAATGTGGATTAAACCCACCTACCCTTTAATGATTAAAACAGCCAATCATCATGATCGGCTGTTTTCTTGTTGTTATTGATCTATCGTGGAAGTCCATTTCTTCCCTTACTTAGTCATCATAGGCGTTTCCGCCTTATTACTGCTTGCTCTATTAAACAGTAGGATGGCCAAAACTAAAGCTATACCGACAGCGGCAAATCCCAACCAGTTCAGATACAGGACAGACCTACTTCGAATGACGAGACCGCCTACAGCAGATCCCAGTGCAAAACCAAATTGAATGAAAGACGTATTTACGCTAAGAGCAATGTCCGGATTTCGAGGCGCTAGAGTAACTAAGTATAGCTGCTGGGCTGGGGAGATACTCCATGTTGATAGCATAAAGATCATTAAAATCAAGATTAAAGCCAGGAGATGGACACCCGCTAGCGCGAACATAAGGAGCGTGACTCCCTGTAACACAAGCCCGAGAAGAATGGTGAATTTGGAACCCTTGGCATCTGCCAATTGTCCACCCACTCTTGATCCTACAAAGCTGCAAATGCCTGCTAAAAGCAGAACACCACTAATCTCGGTCATGGTAAGAGAGGATGTCTCTTGCAAGAATGGCGTAATATAAGTAAACAGTGTGGCGTAACCGCCGACATACAACAATGTTACGATCAAAGACATCAGAATAGTCGGGTTTTTCAGAATAGAGAGCTGCATACCAAGGTTAACCTTCTCTTCTTCTTTGATTGCTGGAACCATTTTATAGATAACTAGTAATGGAAGAATACTTAATACACCAATTAGAATAAACAAGACTCTCCAGCCGAACATCTCACTAAAAAATGTGCCTATAGGGACACCGAGCACTAACGCGCTGCTAAGACCCATCAAAATAATGCCGATGGCATTGCCCCTTTTTTCCTTCTCAACCAGTCGAGTCGCTACGGCCATGGCGACAACAGTAGCCATCCCTCCACTAGCTCCCTGGATTACACGTATCCATAACAATGTCTCATAAGCAAGGTCTGCAAACATGAGTCCGTTGCTGACAATAAATACACCAAGGGTTGTCATCAGTATTTTTTTGCGATCTGCATTGATCGTAAGGGTGATCAATATCGGGGAGACTATGGCCGCAGCGAGTGCAAACACCGTGACTAGTAACCCGGCTTCGGAAGTAGATACCCCTAGGTCCATGGCCATCATTTCAATAACACCCGTAATAATATATTCAATGGTCCCGATCAAAAAAACAGCCAGTGCCAGGACATAGATGATGCCTTTATTTTTCATTTCACACCACTCCACCTTCTCATTAACTATTTCGTATTGGAATTTGTATCTCAATCAATTTTGCATCTCGTTCCGGAGATAACGGTAAATACAGTTCCCTGCCCGGTTCGCTTTCCTTGATCTGATAGTTATTATTTTCGATCCATTTCGCTAAATGCACACAGGCCGCACCATCAAATTTGGAATCGGAATGAAAAGCCATTGTGGCCATCATCGGTTCAGGAGGAAGGATTCGCAGCTGAAAAGGCTCTGGAGAGGATTGAAGCTCACAGGTTAAAAAATATCCCACTTCAAACTCAAACTCATCTTCTTTTCCGTCGATGTCTTTCCACAACACAACCTGAGGGCCTTCGATATACTGCCGCATTTCGGTGGTTAATAACAGATCGAATTGACGAAATAACTCTGGAATGTCTTCTTCTCTTCCATATGCTTTTTGATAAAGGAAGGTTTGAGCAGCTTCAGCTTTGATTCGGATGTCTTGACCCGTTTCGAATTGCCCCTCCCTTTCGATGAGCTGCATGCGCTCTTCAATCCTGACAAGTTTGGCTTGTTCCGTATCAATGATTTGCTGGATTTCGCTTCTTTTCAGCCTAAACATGCCTTGAATGTTCTCCAATGTGATATCTTCCTGGAGCAGCTGTGTAATCTGAGGTAATGTAAAACCCAACTCCTTATACATCAAAATCCGGTTGAGCTCCAGAAGCTGATCTGCGGAATAGTAACGATATCCCGTGTGGTGATCTACTTTTCTTGGCTTAAGTATGCCAATCTGGTCGTAGTAACGCAGGGTTTTAAGAGAGACCTTGCTTAATCTGGAAAATGCACTGATTTTGAACAACATATCATCTCCAATCGATAACTTAAGGTGAGTATACAGTTTCCTGTGCAGGGGAAAGTCAAGAATGTGAATGCACTTTATATTTTAGCCGAACAAAAGCAGCCGATCCCGACACTCGACTGCTTCCTTGGTAATATTGAGTTTAGAATCTATCCGACATATTTAAGAATGAGCTGGTATATGGCTATGGAGAACCCCAAAATGCTTGCTTTCACTTTAGCTGGATGATTTCTTCTACCGCCAAATAAATAAAGGAACATGATTATAAATCCTATAGGAATCCATAGCTGAAAGAAACCTTTTGATGTGTAAATTGGAATAATGGTAGTACTGAATAAAAAGTAAAAGAATACCGTAAAACGTCTTGTTTCTAATTGTTTGCTCCACCTTACTAATAAGAAAATAATAACTATTAAGATAATCGTGATGTGTAAAGGGGGAATAAGTATTGTAACGTTTCCAAATGTTAAATCCATTTTTGCGTTGCCCTCCTTTTGTCACCTACTCATGCTCATCTTTAATTGCTTTCAGCATCTAAATCATGAAGCATCCATTATATCAGAATTAGAACCATTTATTGTATAATATTAGGAAATGAATATTCATATCACCATTAAATAATAATTAAAGCATACAGGGTGAAAATGACAAAAGCAGCCGATCTTGTTGATCTGCTGCTTTGTCATGTAAAAGGCGCTATCCTTTTTAGCGATCACTATAATTGCGCTTTTCAATAACTCTATTTTACACAATGAAAAATAAAAGATCGACTTTCTGAATTTGCGTATTTAAATTCCCAATCCCCATATGTTTCAATTTTCGAAAAACCGGCTTGTTTCAGTGACTCATCCAATTCTCCTTGCTTTCGAAATCGTATCTGCATTTTTTCATGGACGAGGACTTCGTTTGTTTTTGAATTTTTCACAGTTTCATAGAACGTATAAACATCTTGCTCAAACCCCTCATATTCTGTATAGATTTCAAGCGGGTCTCCACTTAGCCTGTCTTTGGCTGCATCAGGACTCATATCCTTCTCCCACTCTTCCCACACTTTTACCAGAGGATTTCTTGTATCAAAAATAAAGTGACCGCCAGCTTTAAGGGATCGGAATACGTCTGAGATCACTTGTTTCCAACTATCATCTGTAAGAAATACCTGTGCAACATTGGCTGTCATAATAACCGCGTCATACGTATTGATTTGTAAATTGGAACTGTCTCCTACAATCCAGTTCACATGGCCTGAATCATCCTTACTTCTCGCCAGTTCGATCGCTTCTTCATGGGGATCAATAGCTGTGATTGTATATCCATTTTGAGCAAGATGTGTAGTCCACCTTCCTGTTCCACAGCCTAAGTCCGCTATAGACTCCACTTTCAATCTCTTTAGCAGTGCAAGGAAAAATTCATCATCTTTTCCCCAAAGGTTAATCTGGTCATATACTAATGGAATCATAAATATTGTTTCCCACTTTCTATATCGTTTTTGCGATGAATATGGATCTTACATAAGTATAAACGGATAGTCCTGAAATGGTTCATTTTATCTGCCCGTTAGATGAATAATAGCAACCAATCACAAGGAATGCACCAAAACATTAGGAGATTCGTCACGTTGACTAATCCCTATTTCCTCATTATAATTCGGACATCGAGAGCCATGCCAAAAATTGCTGCCCACGGTTGCCAATGCCATGTCGGTTCAGAAGGTTCCCTTTCGAAGTATGAATCATGTCTATAAACAAACTCAAAAGTGAAAGATGTGAATGAACGATGAGTAAACAGAAGTTGTACTACGGTAAAGATATCGAAGTCATGTTTGATTCTGAGGTATGCATTCATTCCGGTATTTGCGTAAAGGGCCTCCCTGCTGTGTTTGATTTGAGCAAACGTCCTTGGGTTAATCCCGATGGCGATACTTCAGAGGCCATTGCCCGGCATATTGACACATGTCCAAGCGGAGCACTCACGTATAAACGTCTGGACGATGAATATTCAACAAGGAAAGAGGGATGAAAATGCATCATGTAGAACACGAACCTGCTAATAAAAGATTTATTATTCAAGATAATGGCGACATTGCTGCGGTCATGACGTATGTAATCTCAAGTCCGGAACTGTACATAATTGACCACACGTTGGTTGAAAATGCTTACCGGGGACAAGGGCTCGGTGATAAGCTTCTCACAGCTATGGTGGAATACGCGCGGGAAAACGGTATTAAGATTTTACCTTTGTGTCCGTTTGCCAAAGGTCGTTTCGACCGCATCCCTGAATATGCGGATGTTCTCAATTAATAACGATTGAATGATGATGACCATATTAAGAGAAAAGAGCCTGAGAGTACGAGATCTCTTCGTCCCCTCTGGCTCTTTTGCATTAACTGCTCCTGTCATTTTGGTGGGCATCTTCATGAGAGTAATGTTCAAATTGACTTAGATATTTTTCTTTATCCAAGAACGCAACTTATCAGCATAGAAAGAGCGCTCTTCTGGATCGGTCTGTGAACCCGTCGACAGATAAAGTTGATCATTCATATACCTAGGGTAAACATGGAGATGATAATGCCACACGTCCTGATTGCCAGATGGTTCATTATGCTGCCTTGTAGATATCCCATCACATCCATATGTACTTTTCATCGCAAATGCTGTAAGCTGAGCCGCGCGGTGAATCTCAGCAGCATAATCTGCAGGCAGTTCATAGATGTTCTCAAAATGTTGATTGGGCACGATAAGAACATGTCCTTTATTGTTTGGCCACCATTTGCCCGCTATAAATGCCGTTACCTTTTCATTCTGATAGATGATATCTCTTTGTTTTGTTCCCTGGTCAGGTCTTTCAATACCCCAAATACAGCAAAAAGGACATTCGTATCCTTCAGGCTTGTGTGAAAATACTGCTGTCATCTCTATATCGCATCCCCTCTTCTATTTTTCCAATCAAATAATAAACGCAGGCAACTTCAGGCTCGACACTCTCCATTGATCCAATTCCGGGAGGATATATCCATCCGAAATGTCTTGATATGCAAGCTTGGAAAACTTCATGTACGTCTCATCAAAATGCAGGTTTTCAAAAAAACATACCTACATTTACTTCTAAACTCAAAATATAGTAATATACCCATATCATGATAGATATAAGGAGTGGAAACTATACTAAAAAGTAAGTCTGTGAGCATATTTACTATTGTTTGTTTTGCCCTCATCATGGGAGGTTGTAGCTTCATGTCTGATTCTCGAGAAGAAGCTCAAGCCATTAACAAGGCTATGAATGCAGGAAAAATGTATTTTAAAGAAAAATACGACCTCAACGTTGAATTTACACGTCACAAGTTTAATCCGCCCGATCTTGGTACGGACATTGGGCTTTATGGATATTTGAAAGGAGATACGGATACCGAGGTGTTTCTCCTTATTAACTATGAGACGCTCGAAGTCGTCACTATGGGAGTTCCCAAAGAACTAATTAAAAGATAGGAGATAACTGAGCCTTGTTCTTGAGGCTCTTTCTAATATTTAGCCAAGAGACCTCCTTCTTTTTTTCCAAAGAAGTCAAATATCCAAAAACAAAAGTATATTCATGCTAAGCTACTCTGCCTGTTAGTTGAACAAAAGCAGCTAATCACACCGTGTCAGCTGCTTTCAATGTCGTATTAAGCTAACTTTACCCGATACTTTAATCCTCGGTTGTTGAAACCACGCTAATCATCCCATTTTGGATGTTGAATGATGTATTCGTTTTCATTTCACTATATTCCTGCTTGTTACTTTAATAAGAAACGACAGCTGAGTTTACGTCAACTACCGTTGTGCTGATTGAACATTCGTTAACCGTTAACATAGTGGACACTATTTTTTTATATCTTCATTAATCTTTTGTTTGTATAAGATAATGGCAAGAGGCAGATTAATCATTCCAAGAGTGAAAGAAGATACCATAGATATCCATTGAGGTATGGTAAGATAATAATTCGGTTTTCCATCTCCTACAGGTCCTACTTTGGGTTGGTAGCTATCCCACCATTCATATAAGAAACCAAAAACAGGTGCTAATATGCAAACTACACTTGCAGCGATATGTAACACATACTTGTTCAATCCTAACCCCTCCGTTTCACGCATTCATGTCTAGAACTCTGTTTACATTATATGTAATCTAAACGTTAGAAGTCACACGAACCTGCACATTTACTCAACATAAAGACAGCCGACACATTAGCCGGCTGCCTGCATGATTTATATGTTTCAAGCTAAGATTACAATTCCATAAGCTCATTCTTTTAATCAGAGATGAACCTCATCCACTTCTCCTACGAACAAATACACCCAGCTATTCAGGAAGTCCCTGGAACGTTTTCCCACGTGTCAGCACCTGGCTCTGATCTGCCCAGCGGATCTGAACTGAACGGGAAGTGAACAGATCGGGTCCGTCTGAGACTTGAAAATGCAGATGCGCTTCACTGGAGTTACCGGAATTACCAAGCTGCCCGATGAGATCTCCCTGCTTGACTTTATCCCCTGTTTTTACGGCTGCACTCCCTTCCTTGAGATGTGCAGTGATGCTGTATTCCCCATTTCCATGATCGATAACGACAACATTCCCTGCCGGCTCTTCAGCATTCATCACGCCTGGCGTGTTATCCGGAATGTCATTTTTGACTTCAACAACCGTCCCATCTGCAGCTGCATAGAGCGGCTCACCAAAAGCATAATAGTTTTCATTCACAGCGGCCTCCCCTTGATAACTTGAATCTTCCTTCGTGCGAATAATGTCCAGTGCGTAACGCTGCGTTTCATGCGCATAATGATAATTGGACATCACATCATTTCCTCCCCAGAACACGAACCATTCCCCCTTCATAGGAAACTGAAATTCGGTCTTGGTAAATGCCTTGTCCGTCTCCTCATGCGTTTCAAGTGGCTGGATCAACAGCCCGTCAATCTGATGATCCTCGGCAAAATAGGCCTGTATTCCTTTGGTCCCCGTCTGATCCTTCCAGGAATGCTCCATCAGGTTGTTCATTTTAACTTTTGTAACCTGTTCCCAGGAAGTGACCCCCTCTATGAAGCTGTCCACAGACGTCTTAAACTCTTCCAGCGATATCGTTTCCTTGAGTTCCGGGCTCATTTGATTATAAATGTCCTCCTTCGAACCATTCATCAATGTATCTATGAAATGTTCAGGTGTAATCATCACATCCTCCTCTGCTGAGTTCATCTCTTCTTTATTGGTGCTTTCTGCGGCTGGTGACGCACTGGAAGTCTGTTCTGCTGATGGCTGTTCCCTCTGGTCAGATGATTCTGTAGCGCCGCAGGCAGACAAGAGCACACACGCACCAAGTGCTGTGGCAAGCATTAACCAACTCCTCTGACTTCTCCTTGAATCTTTTTGCAGAGCATATTCTGCTTTCATCCGATTCTTTTCAATGAACATTTTGGACCGCTGTCTGCTTCCCTTATGAATTCTATTCACTTCCTTGCACCCCTTCTATAGAACGATATCTTTCCAGTCCAGTGTACTAAACCAATCTTATCCTCCGTCTAACCTCCTCTTACGTCTATCATAACTTTGAGTTATGCTGCTGCTTCATAATTAAGATTCTGTTAAGGTTACAAGCACGCTCCACGGCTCTTCTAAATGGTATGATAGATTAGATAGACCAACGCAGAAGATCATAGCGGACAACTAATGTAATCATAAAAACCAGGAGGATCTATTACGTCATGGATAACGTTTCAATCCTGCTTGTTGATGATGAACAGGCGATTTTACATATGTTAAAAACGGTTCTGCTCAAGGAGCAATTCGTAGATATTGACACGGTCACCACAGGTGAAGAAGCGATTGCCGCATGTGAAAAGAAAACCTATCACTGTATCGTGCTGGACGTCATGCTGCCAGGCAGAAGCGGGCTGGAAATTTGTCCTTTTCTGCGACAACTGACCGATGCACCGATTCTCTTTTTAACCGCCAAAACAACCGATTATGACAAGTTGACCGGCTTCGCGGTTGGAGGAGACGATTATGTTGTTAAACCGTTTAATCCACTTGAAGTGGTTGCAAGGATTAAATCACTGCTGAAGCGTTATTTGCCCAGACAGGCAGAATCTGGGGGGTCGCTTCCAAATTATGACGTAAATCCGTCACATCTTTCCCCGCAGGAAGGGATCTATGATTACGGACGCTTTCAGTTGAACGAGCACGCGGGTGAACTCAGGGTCAATGGTCAGCTGGTAGGCTGTCCTGCTCTGGTGTATCAGCTGCTGCTCTTTTTCTGCAAACATCCCAATCGCATCTTCACCAAGTCCGAATTGTATGAGCGGGTATGGGAATCGGAGGCCATCCGTGATGACAACACCGTCATGGTTCATATTCACCGAATTCGTGAGCGTATTGAAGCCGATCCCTCCAGGCCTGAACTGCTGGTGAATGTCCGTGGATTGGGATATAAGCTCGTTCTGCCCGAGGTGGAGCTCCGAAGATGAGCATACGTCGCAGATTGATGACACGGTTCATTGGCCTGCTTGCGGGTGCTGTAATTCTGATCCTGGTCCTCGGTGGTGCTATCGCATATTGGGTCATCCAACAGTTGAATGAAGCCAGCCTTGTTGATGATTTTGCCTCTGTCGGACTCGAACAGCTGATCAGCACCGCAGAGATTTTGCCGGACGGTACCGTACAATATGATCCAGCGCTGCTACAGCGTGTGGAGGAGAACAACGGCTGGCTTCAGGTTCTGGATGAGCAAGGCCGTGTGGTGGATGCCTTTCACACCCCTTCCGATGTCCCGAATCACTATAAACCCGGAGAACTTCTATCCTATTGGGAGGGAAAAAAGCCCTTTCCCTACCAGCTCTATCTGCTCATAAGGGAAAGAAAGGGGATCAACTTCACCCTGCTGTACGGGGAGAGCAATCAGACGGTAACGATTTTGGATCAAGTCTACACCAGCGGAAGTTATGCCAATGGCAAGCTTGTACTACCCTCCGAGCAGCAGGACATCCTTCGCTCGGCGGACGCCTATCTTGAGATTTTGGATGAGCAGGGACATGTCCTCACTTCTTTCAACAAGCCTGCAATGGACACACCAGACAGCTACAGCATTCAGGACCTGATTCTGCGCACACGATACCCCACCAGGTACGGAATGACCACGGTGACCATCTATGATGAAAAGGATCAATCGACATGGATGCTGAGTGTTCCTCTTCCGAGCAGTCAAGCAGGCATGAACGAGAACCCCTTCGGTTTTATTTTTGGTCCTGCCCTGGCTGCACTTCTGGTATCCATCATCATCCTGCTTGTGCTGCTTGCACTCTGGTATGCCAATCGCTTCGGTTATCCCATGCTGCATATGCTTCAATGGCTGCAGCGGCTTGAACGTGGACACTACGAAGAGCCGGCTGACACCCGGGGCAAGCCACGCAGCCAGAAGCGTAACGGGAAGTGGCGTCAAAAATATCGGGTATATGCTGAAGTGCTGCACTCTATCCAGTCGTTGTCGAGCACACTTAAACGTGATGAAGAACTCCGCAGACAGACCGACTCTCTGCGCGAGGAGTGGATTGCTGGGATAACTCATGATCTGAAGACACCCCTGTCCTCCATACAGGGATATGCACACATGCTGGAAGCTGAGAAATACAACTGGACATCCGAAGAAATACGGGAATTTGCGGGCATCATGCTGGATAAATCCTTGTACATGGACCGGCTGGTGAACGACCTGTCCATGACATACCGTCTGCGCAGCGGTGGATACCAGCCCCCTGTCGAGAAAAATGACGTAAATGCGCTGCTTCAGGATCTTGTATATCGTGCCGAGCGTAACCCGGCTTATGGAGAAGGCCGTATTACATTCCAGCCTGCTGCAGTCGCGGTGCATGGTTATGTACATATCCCGTCTTTCGAACGAATTGTCGATAATCTCACCGCCAACGCCCTGCTGCACAATCCACCAGAGACGAAGCTGACCGTTCGTGTTGAGCCAGGTGAGCAGGACGGCAATTTCATCATTCAATTTGCGGATGATGGCCGCGGAATGGATCAGGAGACGGTATGGAGGCTGTTCGAACGATACTATCGCGGCACGGATACGGCGACATCCGATGTCGGATCAGGCCTCGGCATGGCGGTAACCAAAGGGCTGATTGAGGCCATGAAAGGCCGAATCGAGGTTCAATCCCATCCGGAACAGGGAACCACCATACGTTTGATATGGGATCGTCATTCGGATGAAGCTAAATAAAACTCCGCTTGACCTTTTGATTTTCAGTCTATATAATCGACACTCAATAACACCTGTTCCAATATATTGATATGGATCACAAGTTCATTTCAAATCAAATGAACTGACAATAACTTTGCATATTGGCGATGACCAGAGACATGATTTCGTTTGCGTGCTGCCCAGAGAGAGAAGGGATTGGTGAAACCTTCTTCAGCGAACGGAGCGGAATTACCCCTCTGCAGCCGTGGCCTCGAACCTCAGCCTGATGGACTTCCCACGGAAGTACTGTCCGGTTGTCAGTAGAGCTCACCGCCTGATCCCCGATAACGGATCCCAATGAGGGTTATGATGTTTCCTGTTTTGCGGCGGCTGGCCGATGCAGGTGATACTCATAACCAAATTAGGGTGGAACCACGAGCTGAGCGCACTCGTCCCTTTTCCGGGACGGGTGTTTTTTTTGCGCTTCCATTTCAAACATTGGAGAGTGGTTTGCATGAGTAATCAACAAGGTAACCCCATTAAGATTCGCCTTCAAGGTGGAGCAGTTCGTTCGTACGAGGCAGGCATAAGTATCGGAGAAGTCGCTTCGTCCATCAGCACTAGCTTGGGTAAACAGGCCATCGGAGGCATTGTGGACGGTGTAAACGTCGATCTGGACATGAAGCTTGAACAGGATTGCGAGCTCGTCATTGTTACACTGGACAGCGAGGAAGGACTGTATCGTTATCGTCATAGCACTGCGCATGTGCTCGCCCAGGCCCTCAAGCGGATCTACGGTGCAGAACAAGTCAAACTGGGGATCGGCCCCGTCATTGAAGATGGCTTTTATTACGATGTGGATCTGGAGCATGCCTTGTCCATCAGTGATCTGGCTGCCATTGAGCGGGAAATGAACAAGATTGTACAGGAGAATGAGAAGATCAGCCGCCGGGTGGTTAGCCGTGAGGAAGCCCTTCGCTTGTTCGAAGAGATTCAGGATCCGTATAAACTTGAACTGATCCATGATTTGCCGCAGGATGCGGAGCTTTCGATCTATGATCAAGGGGAATTTTTTGATCTGTGCCGGGGACCGCATCTTCCGTCCACTGGCCGGATCAAAGCCTTCAAGCTGCTGAATGTGGCAGGTGCATACTGGCGGGGCGATTCGAACAACAAGATGCTGCAGCGAATCTACGGCACTGCCTTTCCAAGCAAAGCCCAGCTGGACGATCACCTGCACATGCTGGAGGAAGCCAAAAAGCGGGATCATCGCAAGCTGGGCAAAGAACTGGGTCTGTTCATGTTCTCGGAAGAAGCGCCGGGTATGCCCTTCTATCTCCCGAAAGGCATGACTGTCCGTACAGAGCTGGAGCAATTCTCACGCGAGCTGCAGCTGCAGGAAGGGTATCAAGAGGTTCGAACTCCGCTGATGATGAACAATCGTCTGTGGGAGCAATCAGGGCATTGGGAGCACTATAAGGACAATATGTATTTTTCAGAAGTGGATGATGCTACGTTTGCACTGAAGCCGATGAACTGTCCGGGTCATATGCTGATTTTCAAAAATGCGCTTCATTCCTATCGCGAGCTTCCCATCCGCATGATGGAATTCGGCCAGGTTCACCGTCATGAATTCTCGGGTGCACTAAACGGTATGATGCGGGTACGGACATTTTGTCAGGATGATGCTCATCTCTACGTCATGCCGGAACAGATCGAGGAAGAGATCAACCAGGCGATTTCCCTGATCGGACGCATGTACGATATTTTTGGTTTTGAATACACAATTGAGCTCTCCACTCGTCCCGAAGACTCCATGGGGTCGGAAGAGCTATGGGATCAGGCGGAACGCGCGCTGCAAAATGTACTGGATCGGCGCGGCGTGAAATACCGCATCAATGAAGGAGACGGAGCCTTTTATGGGCCGAAGATTGACTTCCATATTCTCGATGCACTGAAACGCAGCTGGCAGTGCGGAACAATCCAGCTTGATTTTCAAATGCCGGAGAAATTCGACCTCACTTATGTTGGCGAGGACAGCCTGAAACACCGTCCGGTCGTGATCCATCGTGCCATCTATGGCTCTATTGATCGCTTCATTGGCATTCTGACTGAGCATTATGCGGGTGCGTTTCCACTCTGGCTCGCTCCGGTTCAGGTGAAGCTGCTCCCGGTATCCGATCACTATGCGGATTATGCGCTGCAGGTACAGAGTCAATTGCGAGCAGTAGGCATTCGGGTTGAAACGGATCTGCGCAGCGAGAAGCTGGGGTACAAAATTCGTGAAGCTCAGATGGAAAAGGTGCCTTACTCGCTGGTGCTCGGGGAAAATGAGAAAAACGCCCTGTCTGCCTCTGTCCGCGCATACGGTCAGGGAGATCAAGGCGTTCAGAGCATTGAAGCATTCATCCAGGAAGTACAGCAAGCTGTGCAAGCAAAAGCCTAAAATGTCTGTCATAGCGAGTTAACGCAGATGATATAAACAGATGAGTGTACTATGATCACCTTTGATCATTTACTGAGATGAGACTGGTCCTGCACCTCAGCCTGGGCTCATCACCATTTTTCATCAGGCTTCAGCTCGACCTGCTGTTCGCTCCATGTCCAGAAACGTTCAGTCACCGCATCATCGACGGCATGTGCTTTGAGCTTCTGCTCTTTCTTTTGATAAAAGTAACGTCCTGTAATTTCTGCTACTTCCGGGCTGGTGGCCAAATAAATCGCCGTTTGGGCCCCTTCCTCGGGAGACAGGAAAAAAGGAAGCTTGCCGATCAATGCCATGATACGTGTACCAAAACCGGTATTACGATCCACGCCGATGCTTGTTCCAACTGCGCCAGGATGCAGACAATTCACCGTAACTCGGCTATTCGCCACTTTGCGGGACAGCGCACGGGTGAACAGTACGTTGGCCAGCTTGGACTGGGCATAACTTTTAATCGGGTTATAACCCTTCTGCAGATGCGGATCGTCGAAGTGAATCCTGCCTGCTTTGTACGCACCGGATGAAACATTCACGACTCTTCCCTGCTCCGCAGCCTGCAAGGGCTGGATCAAGAGCAATGTGAGCAGAAAATGTCCCAGATGGTTAATGCCGATGCTCTGCTCAAAACCATCCGAGGTCTCCTGTCTTTTCAGCATGACCACCCCGGCATTGTTTACCAAGACGTCAAGCGTACTGTAGCGTTCGCGGAAGGAGCGGGCAAAATGGCGGATGCTCTGGATGGAACCCAGATCACACAGAATTAGCTCAATCGCAGTAGAGCCTGACTCACGCAGGGCCTCTTGCAGAGCCTGCTGTCCGCGCTTCTCGCTGCGGCAGGCCATAATCACCCTATAGCCTTGCCTTGCAAGTTGAATGGTGGTTGCGAGCCCCATGCCGGAATTTGCTCCGGTTACAATGGCTGTTTTTATGGACATCAGATACTTCCCTTCTGAACCCGGGTTCAATGATTGGATGAACGGTCAGAATCCTGCCTCCCTCGGAAAAGAGGCACTCCGAGTAACAATATGAGATAATGAAGTTATCACATCTTGGTTTCCATGGGAGGACAGGTATGCTGACCAAAGACGATTTTAAAAAAATCAAAAAAGAAGCAAAGCTTGAAATCGCGGTACTGGAACAAGAGTATCATGATATGGGACAGGGACTCGATTCACCGCAATGGGATCAACGTAAACATCGAAGATATGCATCCCTTGTCATTGAATGCTGCTCTATTATTGAACACATGTTAAAACAGCTCTATCAGAGCATCTATCAAAAAAAGTTTAATTCGACCGAGCTGATGAAAACTCCTGCTTACCGTGCACGGTCCAATATGGAGATCCTACAGGCTGAATTAAATAAACAACAGATCGCCCTGAAACCTGGGAAAGAAAACATGGAACTCGCTCTCAGTCAGGTCTTCCAGGCGAGGAACAAGCTCATTCATGAGAACTTCTCCTTTGACTCCATCGTCAAGGAAGGCATGCAGGCTGAGGAAACCTTTGAAGCGATGCTGGATACCATCCAGAAGTACAGAAAACACTTAAAATATCTTCGTCCCGAATAAACACAAGCCATATCATCCAAAAAAGGAGGTGGACCGGACTCGATCCGGAAACCTATGACTAATCCGACAACAGATTTAACTGTGCTGCATCTCAATATCCCTACACCTTCAGGAGACAGCCCAATCTACCCTGTCATGCTGCGCGATGAGGACGGCATCACCCTCGTGGACACAGGCATGATCGGCCAATTCGAAGGTTTGGAGTCTGCACTGGAGCAGGAAGGCGCACAGCTGGCTGATGTTAAACGCATCATTTTGACTCATCAGGACATTGACCATATTGGTAATCTGGGTGCACTTCTGGATGCGATACCCGGACTTGAGGTCTGGGCACATGCGGATGAGGTTCCCTATATCAAAGGTGAAAAACCATTGATCAAGTTCACGCCTGAACGTAGAGCCATGCTTCCCGCACCTGTGCTCGCCCAGGCCGATCAGCTTCTCTCCCAGCTGCCTGAGATCGAGATCAGCAGAGTTTTGGAAGATGGGGACATGCTGCCGCTTCAAGGCGGAATTCAGGTCATCCATACCCCTGGACATACCCCGGGGCATATCTGCCTGTACTTCCGTGAATCGGAATTCCTGCTGGCTGCCGACGAACTGCGTGTCGTGGATGATGAACTGGTCGGACCTGCACCGCCTGCAACACCGGACATGCCTGAAGCGCTGCGAAGTTTGAAAAGACTGACCGGCCTGAAACTGAACAAAGTGCTCTGTTACCATGGCGGCGAATACACAAATGAACCAAGCGCGCATATCGCCAAATTAGCAGAAAGCGCAGATTAATTGGCAGGATCCATCTGCTATGTGCTTCCATATATAAAGCAATCAAGGGGCTGCCCCAAAGTCATGAACTTGGCGGGGCGCCCCTTTTTCTATTTTCACGAACAGGATCCGGGTTCTATTAGAAGCATGCTTCAACTCCACTATTTTGTAATGGGAGCCGGATGCAGAAGCTCAACTCTCCGGTGTAAGCACAATGATGTGGTCGTCCCCATCCCTTGGAGTTCCTCGGCCGTCCCGATTGTTCGTCAGAATATATAACTTCCCGTCTTCTCCGGCAGTCACGTTACGAATGCGTCCCCACTCATCTTCAAAAATGGGCTCCACCTTCTCCACTTGTGTACCATCCTCGGACAGGGTAATATGCAGCAGTTGCTCGCCTCTCAGGTTAGCCGCAAGCAGTGAACCCGCCCACGGTCCTTCCTCTATAAAAGCCATGCCTGATGGTGCCCATGTATCGTCACCACTATGAGCAAGCGGCGCCTGGTAGGTACCCTTGTCATGCTCGTCACCTTCCACTTCAGGCCAGCCATAGTTCTCCCCGGCTTCAATCCGGTTAATCTCATCATAGTTACGCTGACCGTGCTCGGTAGCATAGAGGTACTTATTATCCGGATTCCATGCAAGACCCTGGGCATTCCGGTGTCCCATGCTGTATACAGGGGAATTCGGCCACGGGTTATCTGAAGGGATCGATCCATCGAGACCAATCCGCAATATTTTGCCACCCAAGCTGTTCTGGTCCTGTGCCAGTTCCGGTTCATAACGTTCACCGGTTGTAATGTAGAGCATGTTGTCCGGACCAATCTTGATGCGGCCTCCATTATGATTCGTCCCGCCGGGGATATTACTCAGCAGCTCCTTGTCGATCACGGCTTGATCCCCATTCACCTTCAAGCGCAATACCCGATTCGCGATCTCGTCCTCTTCAAGGTAGGAATGGTAGGCGTAGAGATAACCGTTATTCTCAAAGTCCGGATCTGCAGCCAGACCGAGCAAGCCCCCTTCTCCCTCTTCATTGAACGGAGCCTCAAACGTAATGAGTGGTTCGGTTTGCAATTCTCCATCCTTAATGACCCGTATGGTTCCAGGACGCTCCGTAACAAACATCCGTCCATCTGGCACGTTCACCAGTTCCCAAGGTGCGTTCAGTCCAGTGGACAGAACCGAAGCCTGATAAGGGATAACCGCATTCTCCTGTGTTCCTTCTTCCCCGGTACTCGCCTTGTCATTGCCTCCATTTGCTGTCTCTCCCTGACCTGTGCCTTGACCTTGAGACACCTGCTGCGATTCTGTGGAAGGATCGCCTGAAGCACAGGCCGTCAGCAGTGCCATACTTAACAGCGAAGCGTATAGTGGAACACTTACTCGGTTATTCATCATCTCATCTCCTTCTATTAAATAGAGTGTAGTTCGATTTTGCCAAATGCTGCTGCGATATGTTCAAGGATATTTATTCTCCGTATCTGTCCTCTATCGGTATCTCTATCGGTATCTCTATTTGTATCAGGTTCTGGGTCGTTATTTGTATCGTTATCGGTCAACCATTCTCAACGGCGTTTCGCCCTGTATTTACCCCTCTCCATGTTCGCCTAAACGGGAAATTGACCACAATAAATGGAGCTTCTCCGTCACTCCCTTTGGCATTTTTCAATATTCTTCTATAATAGAAGGATAGAACGAACTGAAAGGTGGAGCTATACACATATGAATCAAAGCCCTTTATCCCGTCTGGAAGCTGATCTGTCTGCACAAGGATTGGACGCCATGCTGATTACAGATCCGAAACATATCTACTATTTAACTGGTTTTGCAAGCAACCCGCATGAACGTTTTCTCGGTCTTGTTCTCGCCCGTGGTGAGGAACCTTTACTGATTGTGCCTGCCTTGGACGCTGAAGCTGCAGCAGCCGCCTCCTCGGTAACCCATATCGCAACTCATACCGATACCGACAATCCCTATGCATTGTTCGAACGTTATCAGGGACGCCTGGGCCGGATGGGCCTTGAAAAAGAATACGTCACCGTTGCGCGTTACGAGCAGCTGACCGCTGCCCTTGGTGCAGTCAACTTCGAGGATGTCGGTCCTCTGCTCCGCACACTGCGCGTCAAGAAGACACCGGACGAAGTAGCCCGCATCCGCCATGCCATTCATCTTATTGAAGAAACGCTGCGCCTGGGACTGTCTCATGTACGCACAGGCGTAACCGAGATTGAACTGGTAGCTGAAATGGAATATCAGATGAAGAAACTGGGTGCAGATGGTCCTTCCTTCGATACCATGGTGCTTACCGGACCCAAGACAGGTCTGCCGCATGGTACACCAGGTGAACGCAAGCTGCAGCATGGCGACTTGCTGATGTTCGATATGGGCGTATACGCTGCAGGGTATGCATCTGATATTACGCGTACATTTGCTTTTGGTGACATTTCTCCTGAACTGAAAACCATCTACAATACCGTGCTTGCCGCAAACGAAGCTGCCATTCGCGCAGTTAAGCCAGGCGTGGCCTGTGCCGATATCGACCGTGCTGCACGTCAGGTGACGGAAGATGCCGGATACGGCGAACGATTTATGCACCGTGTTGGACATGGTCTAGGAATTGATGTGCACGAGTATCCTTCCCTGCATGGACAGAATATGGATCTTCTGCAGGAAGGCACCGTATTCACGATTGAACCAGGCATCTATACCCCTGCAGGCGGAGTACGAATTGAGGACGATGTTCTTGTTACAGATACCGGGGTTGAAGTGCTGACTTCCTATCCAAAAGAACTTCAGATCCTGACAGACTAACCTCTAAGGTATGAAATTAAAAATAACCCGCAAAACCATACCCATATGGCTTTGCGGGTTATTCTCGTTATAAGACTTGTTGCGTTGCTAACAACCATACTCGAATGAATACGGATGTATACGAGATCGGATTAGACTTCATCCTTGATTTTAAAATTACGCGCTGCATATATAAACGGCGTACCTACCGCGGTCAACACGAACTTGATAATGTACGTTGTCAGGAAGATTTCGAGCCAGACATCCCATGGGTAGATAAACGCAAATGCAATCGTGCAGAATACGAGTGTATCCACAAAGGAACTGACGATCGAGCTGCCGTTTGTACGAATCCACAACTGATTGCGTCCAGGTGCCACCTTGCGCAGCATACTGAACAATCGCACATCCAGGAACTGGCTAATGAAGTACGCTGTCAGACTTCCGAGTGCCAGACGCGGCAGCAGTCCGAACAAGATTTCCATTGAATCCTGGGCAAAGTCCGTCGGTGCCGGTTCGAAGAAGATGACCATCTGCATCAGTACTGTCGTCATGATTAGCGTGAAGAATCCGAACCATACGGCCTTCCGCGCTTCACCCGATCCATACTTCTCATTGAGAAGGTCACTGGTCAGGTACATGCTGACATACATCGTATTACCAAGCGTCAATACAATCCCCATAATATCTATCGTTTTGGTCACCTGAATATTGGCTATAACCGTAGCCACACCAATCCAGGCATACAGACCTTTTTTACCGAACAGACGGTAACACAATAGGAAAAAACCATACGTCACAAGAACAAAAAGTGCTCCCCAACCCAAATTAAACATAAATACATACACTGCCTTCCTAGTTTTGATTACGCGGGATGGTTACGAACCGCGGTCTGGCCTGGGGCCAAAACATGAATACTCTATCACATTTCCCATCCATTGAACAGCACTAAATAACGACAATCTGCGATTATGCAAAAAAGCCGCCCTACGGGTAACCCGTAGAACGGCTTTTTTGGCTTGTTGCTGCGCATAAGCCATCCAAGTTATGGAGTCCGGATTATACTTGAACAGCGGAATCCAGATCACGGCTTTGATCATTGAATGTATCCTGATCATTCTCTTTCAGGATTTTACTGGATACGAGACCAGCGGTCATCGAATCGTTCACGTTCAGTGCCGTACGACCCATGTCGATCAGCGGCTCAACCGAGATCAGCAAGCCTGCGAGTGCGACTGGCAGGTTCATCGTGGACAATACGATCAGGGAAGCGAAGGTTGCCCCGCCGCCTACACCGGCTACGCCGAATGAACTGATCACGACAACCAGGATCAGGGTAATGATGAAGTCCCAGCTCATCGGGTCGATACCGACCGTAGGAGCAATCATCACCGCCAGCATGGCCGGATAGATCCCGGCGCAGCCGTTTTGACCAATGGTAGCCCCGAAGCTTGCCGAGAGATTCGCAATACCTTCGGATACGCCCAGTCTCTTCGTCTGTGTCTCCACGTTAAGCGGGATTGCAGCCGCACTTGAACGGGACGTGAAGGCAAATACCAGGGTTGGCAGAACCTTTTTCACATACGTCAACGGGTTGAAACCGAACAGCGCGATAATAATCAGGTGGATGATAAACATCACAATCAAGGCAACGTAGGAAGCAATGACGAACTTGATCAGTTTCAGGATTTCATCCGGATTCGTTGTCGCCGTTACTTTCGTAATGAGCGCCAGAATCCCGTATGGAGTCAGCCTGAGCACCAGAGTTACGATCCGCATGACTACAGCATATACCGCATTCACCATGCCTCGGAACGTTTCCGCCTGCTGTGGCTTTTTGCGATCCAGTCCAAGTACCGCCACACCAATAAATGCCGAGAAGATAACAACCGCAAGGGTAGACGTGCGGCGTTCACCGGTCATGTCTGCAAATGGATTCGAAGGAATGAATTCCAGCACCTGCTGCGGAATCGTCTGATCCTGTACATCAACAAGACGTTCCTCCATCTTCTGCCCCTGCGCAAGCTCTTTGTCCCCGCCTTCGATCTCAATGGAAGTCAGGTTGAAGCTCAGACTTGTTACGATACTTACACTTGCCGCAATGGCCGTCGTAATGAGCAGAATCGCAATGATCGAGAAGCTCATTTTGCCAAGGTTTTGCTTGCCTTTCAAATTCATGATGGCCGAAATAATGGAAACCATGATGAGCGGAATCACGACCATCTGCAACAATTTAACATATCCTGAACCGACAAGATTAAACCAATCAACAGACTTGGCAACAATGTCAGAATTAGACGAGTATATCAGTTGAAGAATGACGCCATACACAACCCCGATTCCCAGACCCGCGAATACACGCTTGGTAAAGGAAATATGTTTCTTTTGCATCCAATACAGGACGCCTAGAAGAACGAGCATAATCACTACGTTCAGAATGACTAGAAAAGTATCCATCTTGTAAATCCTCCTCAGAATGTGCATACCGATTGAACGGTTTTTCTATTCGCTTTATGCGACATTGAACAATATATCATATAACAAACTATTCTGGTAGGTATTAATTGATATTATGTAATATGCATGTAATACATTCATGAATTTCTGAAAAAAATTCACCGTTTAATGAAAATTCTTCTATTCAACCCCCGGTTAATTTTGTAATATAGGTATATCCGCTTATTCCCAAGTTTTCTCAACGTGAAAATTAGGCCTTTTTTCGTTGGTACATAGTCTTACGATATGGAAAAGCGACAAATGTTAATGAACATGACGTGAAAGGATGATCCTATGTTTCGTAATCGTACGGTTGCCGGCAAAATCAGAGGCACGCTGTTCCTCGTTCTACTGGTCGCTTCCCTGTTGTTTAGTATCAGTTTCTATGCTGTATCCATGAATATTATGCAGAGCTATGTGCTTCCACAGTTCGACAAGGTCCTGAACACGTCCATCCAGGATATATATAAGAACGTCTCCTCCTCCAAGATTTTGCAGGTGCAGAGTGGCGGTGCGGGTTCTGAAGGTGCTGCTCTGACGGTTGAATCCTATTTAGCTGAAAAAGCAAAAGAACATAACTTAGATGCATCCTACGTTGTATCCATCCAGGAAGGCAAAGCAACGGTTGTTATCGCTAACGCTTCATCAGAAATGAAAGCCGGAGATGAAATCAGCGTGCAATCCGCGATGAATACGGCGGTTGAAAGCAAAGAAATGGTCATCAGTGATGTTTATTCCGATTCCTTCGGCGTACATAAAGCAGCCTTTATTCCGATCGCAGGCAGCAACATGATCATGGCAGTAAGTATGGATGCCCAGTTCATTCAGGATAAAAACGTTCAGATCTTCTGGTTATGCCTGGGTATCACAGCACTCGTCTTCGTGCTCGGTTGGCTGATCTCTGCCAGCATGATCAAAAGAGTAACCAAACCGATCATCCAGCTCGTACAACACAGCAAACAGATTTCCCAAGGTGACCTGACCGCAGAGCTGCAAATCAAGGGCAAAGATGAAATTGCTCAGCTCGCCGCAAGCTTCCAAACGATGACCCACAATTTGAAGGAAATGATCAGCCGTGCACTGTCTACCTCCAATGAAGTGGTTCAAGGCTCCGATGATCTGTTAAGACGGGTTGAGTCCATGTCCGGTATGGTCAAAAACTCCAGCCGCTCTGCGGAAGATGCCGAGAAAGGCAGTGTGACCATTGCTTCAAGCGCTGCCGAGAATGCGAGAGCCATGGAAGAAATTACGCAGGGCATCATGCATATCGCCTCTTCTGCTGCTGAAGTATCGGAACAGATTGGTGAAGCTGCAAATGAAGCTGTCAACGGTAACCGTCTTGCACAAGATGCTGTGCAGCAAATGGAACGTGTCGGCCAGACGGCAAACGAGTCACTGCGTTACGTGGAGACGATGAATGAACGTTCCGTAGCGATCGGCACGATTGTTACATCCATTTTTGAAATTACGAAACAGATCAACATGTTATCCCTTAATGCTTCCATTGAAGCAGCACGTGCCGGAGAGCATGGCCGGGGATTCGCTGTCGTAGCCGGTGAAGTCCGCAAGCTGGCGGAACAGTCCAAAACAGCCACGGAGGAAATTGCCGATTATCTCGGAACCATTCGCGAGGATGCGGAACGTTCGGTGAGTGCCATGAACCGGGTAACCCAGGAAATCGGGTCTGGAACCCATGTCGTTCAACAAGCGGGAACGGCCTTCCAGCAGCTGAACGAACTGATCCAGAACGTCAACCTGACCATCCAGACCGTCTCTGCTTCCACAGAGGAAGTCTCCGCAGGCGCAGAGGAAGTTAGTGCATCCGTTGAAGAGACGGCACAGATTACATCCAGATCACGCGAGAGCATGCAGCAGATTGCTTCAACTGCGGAGCATCAGCTCAGTGAGATGGATTCCCACTCGGGTACGGTTCGCCATCTGCATGAACAGGCCATGGAACTGCAGTCTGCGATGAAGAAATTCAAAATTAACTAAAATAACAATCCAGGTATAACATTAAACCATCATTCCCTTACGTGAACCACAATTAAACCATACACATGCAAATACCCCCATGCGTAACAGCAGCCCGTTTCCGGGTACTGCGAATACACATGGGGGTGTTTTTTTATTAATAGAAGGTTATAAATTGCTGATCATACATCCGCTTGCTTTCGATCATTAACCGTTGAAGCGGGATCTCGGTACTGGATACCCATAATTTCATATACACGTTTCATGTCGAGGGCCGAGCGCAGAGATTCCGCTACCCGGTCGAATTCCATCTCCTTGCGTTCATGAGCACTATAGGTTTCCTGAAGCGGAGCGAGTCCTTTCCCTTGCCGAAGTCCATTAAGCCAGGAGCGGCGGAACTGGTCACTTTCAAACAAACCATGCAAGTACGTTCCCCATACTTTGCCATCCGGGCTCCCCCAGCCTTCCTGAAAAGGCTGGCCACCTGGATGAGCAATCTCAAACAGCGCAGTCACTTGCTTCGCATCGTGGCACTCGGTTACGCCCATATGAATCTCGTACCCATTCACCGGCATGGAATTAACCAAATCTTGATCCCCATACAGTCGAATCGGATGCCGCTGCTGCACACGCCCTGAAGCTCTAACGGTCTGTTTATGTTCCAGAAAAGTGGTTGACAACGGCAGCCATCCCAGACCCCGCGCCTCCTGAATCTGATTCGCTTCCACTGCAAACGGATCTCTCAAATGCTGGCCCAGCATCTGATAACCACCGCATATCCCCACAAGCTGTACATGATCACGTTCGGTCTGACTCGCGATCGCTTGCTCGAGACCCGACTCTCTCAGGAATGCGAGATCACCAATCGTATCCTTCGTACCCGGAAGCAAAATGGCATCCGGCTGGCCCAGCTCTTCCGGGGAAGTCACATACCGTACATTGACATCCGGTTCACGGGACAGCGAGTCAAAGTCCGTAAAGTTGGAAATCCGCGGATAACGAATAACGGCAAGATCCAGCTCCCTTTTCCCTGATTTGCCATGACGCAAGGAGTCCAGCACCACGGAATCCTCGGCTTCAATCTGAATATCTCTTATGTAAGGCAGTACGCCCAATACCGGAATGCCCGTCCGCTCTTCGAGCCAGTCGAGTCCAGGCTGCAGCAGGGACAGATCCCCCCGGAATTTGTTAATGATAAATCCTTTTACACGCTGGACCTCATGCGGCTCCAACAGCTCAAGTGTACCTACAATGGAAGCAAACACGCCTCCGCGATCAATGTCCGAGATCAGAATGACTGGCGAATCCGCCCAGCCTGCCAGATTCATATTGACAATATCCCGGTCCTTCAGGTTAATCTCGGCCGGACTGCCTGCGCCTTCCATCAATACAATATCATAGGTTTCGCGCAGCCGATTCAGCGCTTCCATGACCGTCTGCTTCGCTTCCGGCAGAAAATGCTGACGATAGTCCGAAGCACTCATCTGGGCAAAAGGTACACCGTGCACCACGATCTGCGAGTGCATATCCCGCACGGGCTTGATCAATATCGGGTTCATATCCGTTGTTGCTTCAATACCGCACGCTTCTGCCTGCGCTCCCTGGGCTCTGCCAATCTCCTTGCCATCTTCGGTTACATAGGAGTTGAGCGCCATATTTTGTGATTTAAACGGGGCCGGTCTGAAGCCATCCTGCTTGAATATCCGGCATAATGCCGTTGTAATGACACTCTTCCCCACATCCGATGCCGTGCCTTGCAGCATCAATACTGCCGCTTGTCCTGGCGTATCCTGCACGTTCCATCACCTCAGCTCTCAGCGTTATGCTCCACATTACTCATTCCGTACGTTCCCTATAACAAAAATAATCCCTGCAGCAGACTTAACACCGTCAGCAGAGCGGCTTCCAGCAGCTCATTCATCGCACCATATGTATCTCCAGTAAGTCCGCCTAACCTCTCGCTGATGCGTCCGGCAACAAACTTGCCGATAAGATATGCCGCCAGCGGTACCAAAATGGCAGCTGCAATAGGATATAGCCACCAAGGTAATGTCCCAAGTCCCCTATCCATCACCAGCATTTCTACCATGCTGTTACCCGGCTGGAAGATCCAAACCGCGGCAAGCGTAATGACAGCCGCGAGGATGGTTAGTCCAACCGCAGCGCTTCGTGCCCGCTGGACTTCCTTCCGTTCCCCAAGGCCCTTGAACAGGACAGCAAGTCCATCGTCTCCCCTGGCATTCGGCCAAGCCGAAATGGCATATACCATGAACCAGCGGCTCCAGATCATGGGCAGAATCAGCAGCGCTCCATACAGCCAGTTACCACGTGCGATAAAATCAGCAATTAAGGCTGCTTTCATCATGAGCAGCAGCACGCAGGCAATTACGCCCATGGCTCCAACGCGGCTGTCTTTCATAATTTCCAGCATTCGCTCACGGGTACGATAGCTGAGCAGACCATCCGCTGTGTCCATCCAGCCATCGAGGTGGAGTCCCCCCGTAAGCCATACCCATAGGGTCAGGGTCAATACGGCCGCTGGAAACGATGGCAGCAGTGCACCTGTAAGCGCGCCACCGAGCCAGACACATAATCCAATAGCCGCTCCGACCAGCGGATAATAGACTACGCTTTCCCGCAGCAGTGGCGGAACGAAGTCAATCTGCATTTTCACAGGGAAACGGGACAAAAATTGAAAAGCGGCCGCAGCCGCATGTTTTTGATCCAGTCTGTTTACATTTTCCGCATCCAGAGCCGGGCCCTGGTTAACCTGATTCGTATGGTCTTCACTGGTCATTTCCTCACGATTATGCTCGCTGTCGTTACCGTCATGGCTCATAAGCGATACTCCTTGCTCTTCAGCTCCATGGCAATCCCTACCGTTACCAGAAATACTTCGCGGCTGATCGCAGCAACTCGCTGATTCAATATGCCCGCCAGATCCCGATATCTTCTGCCAAGCGCATACTCCGGTACGATGCCGTCCCCCACTTCATTCGTAACCAGGACAAGCAGCCCGGGATAGGACTCGATGGCGGCTACCAGTGCATTCATATGATCCAGAACAACTTGCTCAGGCTCTTGCTCGTGGGTAAGCAGGACATTCGTCAACCAGAGCGTCAGGCAATCCACCAAAATGGTCGGAGCAGACGATCCTGTCTGCGATTCTCCCATTCGTGTGATGAGTTCTGGCAGTGCCAAGGATTCCTCTACTGTATGCCACAGGTACCCCACTTCATCCCGCTGATTCTGATGCAGACGTATCCGTTCACGCATCTCGTCATCATACGCCTGTGCGGTTGCGACATACCAGGCCTCGGAGGAACGCTGCATGCAGAGACGCTCGGCAAAGGAGCTTTTGCCGCTCCTTGCCCCGCCCGTTACAAGTACGCTCATGGAGATACCTCTCCCCGAACTGCCGAAGCAGCTGTCGATGACTCATCCGCGCGCTCATTCTCATTCGAGCTTCTCGATACACCAGCGCTTGCAAATGTGGCCATCTCATTCAGAATACGGCAAGCCGCATCGATCAAATGAAGACTGAGCACACCACCTGTTCCCTCACCCAGCCGCATGTCCAGATCCAGCATCGGTTTGAGACCAAGTTCGCGCAGAAGCGCAGCATGTCCACTTTCATGCGAGGTATGGGAAGCAATCATATATTCCACACTGACCGGAGCAAGCTGTCTCGCAATCAGTGCCGCTGCAGTGGAGATAAACCCATCCACCACCACAGGGCAGCCATGAGCTGCCGCTGCAAGGATGACACCTGTCAGTCCGGCAATTTCCAATCCGCCCACTTTGCCAACCACATCCAGGGCATCGTCTGCATCCGGTGCATTCACACTAAGTGCCCGGCTGACTACAGCAGCTTTACGCTGTAAACCTGCGTCATCCACCCCTGTTCCCCGACCAACCGCAGATGCGGGTGCCGTTCCGGTTAAAGCGCACATGACTGCGGCACTCGCTGTAGTATTTCCGATACCCATTTCACCCGTGACGAACAACCGGGTTCCCTTGGCCACTTCAGTCGCCACAACCTCGGCTCCGGCAAGAATCGCCTGGATCGCTTCATCACGGCTCATGGCTGCGCCCTGTGCCATGTTGGCTGTACCTTTACGTACTTTGCGGGAGACCAGGTCCGGGTGTTCCAGATCGGCATTCACGCCAATGTCCACACAGATGACATCTGCCCCTGCATGGCGCGCCAGAACGTTGACGGCCGCTCCTCCTGCCAGAAAATTATGAACCATCTGCGGCGTTACCTCTGCCGGGAACGCACTGATGCCTTCGGCAACGACGCCGTGATCGGCAGCCATAACGATGACGGCCCTGCGATCCAGACAAGGCCGAGCCTCACCGGTTATCCCCGCAAGTCGAATAACCAACTGTTCCAGTTTGCCCAGACTTCCCGGCGGTTTCGTTAATGAATCCACATGTGCAGAGGCTTCTGCCGCCACTTCTTCATTAGGACCCATGATCCGATCGATTAACTGTTCCAACGTCTGTTCATTATTCATACCGCCAGCACTTCCTTCATCAAAATATAGGGTCGCCCCGCTTTTCGTTCACTCGTGTTCTCGCCGCAGCAGCAATTGCGGCAGTCCAGTATCGGGATGATTGACCATCGCCGGGTTCACCCGGAAGATATCCCGAATGTTCTCTTCCGTCATCAGCGAATGCGGTGTTCCACTGCTTACGCACATGCCCTCGCGCAGGGCGAGAATGTGATCGCAGAATTGCGCAGCGAGGTTCAGATCGTGCAGCACAGCCACAATGGTAATCTTGTTTTTTTTCCGCCAGGAGGATAATAGCTCCATAAATTGCAATTGATATCGGATATCAAGAAATGTGGTTGGCTCATCCAGCAATAATAATTGGGGCTCCTGGGCCATGACTTTGGCGAGCGCCACCCGCTGCCTCTGCCCGCCACTGAGTGCATCGAGCGGCCTGTCGGCCATTTCGGTTAGACCCAGTTCTTCCAGTACCCGGTCCACCACTGCCGCTCCATCCGCCGATTCCCTGCCTAGCCAATTCTGATAAGGATAACGTCCCATCTCCACCACATCTCGGACGGGATAAGAGATGGCAGGCAGGCCATCTTGCTGCAGCACCGCAATCATGCGGGACAGGTCTTTGCGAGTGTATGAGGTTATCTCCCGCCCTGCAATCCGAATGCTGCCTGCACCAGGCTGTTCGGTTCCTGCGATGAGCTGGAGCAGCGTTGATTTCCCGCTTCCGTTTGGACCAACAACACCCCACCATTCCCCCTCTGTGACACGCCAGTCCACGTTATGCAGCGCCCGTTGCTCTCCATACATTTTGCCTGCTCCAGCAACTTCAATCAGCGGATCGTTTGAGGTAACGCTTGTACCCATGTTTGTACTCATGGCATCACCCCTTTTCGCAGCTTTTTATTCCGGTGCAGCAGATACGCGAAGAAAGGAGCTCCGACAAAGGCCGTCACCACACCAAGCGGAATTTCGGTCGGGGCCAGCAGGGAGCGAGCAATCGTATCGGCCCATACCATGAAGATGGCTCCGCCAATCGCGGACAAGGGAACCAGCAAACGATAGTCAGGCCCAACGATTAGGCGAAGAATATGCGGGATGACAAGACCTACGAATCCGATGACACCCGAAACCGAGACGGCCCCGGCGGTAAGCAGTGTTCCTACGGCAAGGACGGATAGCTTCAAGCCATCCACCTGGACACCGATATGTGCAGCCTGCCGTTCCCCCAGTGCAAGAACATTCAAGGAACGGGCACGGCTCCAGAGGAAAATCAGACCCAGTATAAAATACGGGAAAAGGATGGCCGTATACGACCACCCACGCAGAGCCAGACTTCCCATCGTCCAGTATATAATTTCGTTAATCGTCTGTTTCGACATGGTCGACAGGAAGGAGACCACCGCTCCCAGAAAACTTTGCATCACCACACCAGCCAGAATCAGGCTGTGCGTCGGTATTTTGCGCCCTTCACGAGCCAGGGCGAGCACAAACCATAATGTGATCACACCCGTAAGAAATGCAACGAGCGGCAAGGTCCAGATTCCGATCAGTGCATATTGCAATCCGAAGAAAATTAGAAAAGCAGCCCCCACCGATGCACCAGACGATACGCCAAGCGTAAACGGATCTGCCAGCGGGTTACGAAGAACCCCCTGAAAGCCCGCTCCGGCGATGGCCAGCGATGCACCCACGAGTACTGCAAGCAGCACCCGCGGGAACCTGACCTTCCATATAATCTGCTCGGCTGCCGTACTCCAGTCGGGCGTGATCCAATCTCCGATCCATGGCATGTGATGAAGCAGAATGCCTGCAATGTCACGGACAGGCAGAGCCACTGAACCGATGCCCGTACAGATCAGCACAGTCAGCACAAGCAGCAGAATTCCGGCTGTTCCGTACACTGCCAGCTTTTTACTCATTGGAACAGGTCAGGATAGATCGCTTTGGCTACAGCTTTCAAACCTTCCGTTACACGTGGACCCGGACGGCTCAGCAGGTTGGCATCCAGGCCAATGACTGCATCGTCTTTTACCGCCGTGATTTGATCCCAGCCGCTGCGCTCTTTGATGATCTGATCCAATGTTTTGGAGTTCTCATCAATTACATCATTGGCGTACAGAATGACATCCGGATTGGAAGCAATAATGTTCTCTTCGTTAATTTCATTCCAGCCCACAAGGTCGGAAGCAACGTTGATTCCACCGGCTACCGTGATCAGTTCATCCATGAATTCGCCTTTACCCACAGTCCAGCCCGGGGAGAATTCAACATATACCTTTTTCTGATCTTCCGACTTCACAGCCTTAACCGCTTCGGTTACGTCCGCTACATCCTGTTTCATCTTCGTAATAAGCTCCTGTGCCTGCTCCTGATGATCCGTAATTTTGCCGAATGTTTCGATGTTGTTCATGACATCATCTATCGATTTCGGATCCGTTTTGAAAATGGTGATACCCAGCTCGCGCAGCTTCGTCACAGCTTCTTCGCTCATGGAGATCCCTGTAAATACGATGTCTGCTTCAGCTGCGATAATTGACTCTTCATTGGGCTTCGTCACACCGCCCATTTTCGGTTTGGTTGTTGCAGCTTCCGGATAATCGTCATAGTCGGATACGCCTACGATCTGCTCGTCCAATCCAAGGGCGAACAATGACTCGGTTTCTGCCGGAGACACGGATACGATTTTGGCTGGCGCTTTCTCAAACGTGAAGGATTCACCCGTTGCATCCGTTACCGTAAGTGGATATTGTGTTTTGAGATCCGTCTGCTCCTGGCCTTGGGATTGCTCCTGTGCCGGCTGCTGCGTAGACGTGCCTGTTCCCTCGCTCGTTGTTGCGTTTCCACATCCGGCCAAAGCCAGTGTGAGCATCGCTGCTGTCAGCAGGGACGCCATGCCTTTCCAATTCTTGATGTTCATTCTGTTCATTCTCCCCTTCTCTATGTTCTCTCTTAAGTAGTGCTCCTGACCATTTCCCCTGAATTGGTGTTCCTAAATAAAATGACCCTAGAAAACCACACTTGGCCACTACGATTGCAGTACCATCTTCCGATCGCTGTTATCCCCAGATTTTTTTGATTCTCTCTTATAAACGTGAAAATCCGGGGATAGCTTTTGCTTTCGATGCAGCTTTCTTTCAGAAAGCTTTTAGGCGAGCGCTACGCTTCTTCAGATTGGTTCTGCACTCTTCGTTACGTGTGAATATTTCAGTTCATCCTATATGAACAAAAAAATCCCTGATCCTTACGTCAGGATCAGGGATGACGTCTCGCATATGGCGATCTGCACATCTACAGCGTACCCGCTGTTCATGCACATAGAATTGCCCGAAACGCTGTCCTTTCCTCGAAGGAACACCGGTTTATACGTCCAGGGCAGGTAACCTGACTTACAGGACTGCTCGTCCTGATTTACAGTGGCGGGACCGTGCCGGATTCACACCGGCTTCCCTATTTCACCCATTGTGCCGTTCATCGTTTGCATAAGCTCGATGAGCTCTTGCTCGCACAAGGGACCCGTGGTCGCTGATATTGTAACCATTCAAGTGAGCATGTCCCATCCCTCAGCGCTTAAGCGCATAACGAGATATGTATTCATGCTGAAGTCACACTTCTGTTGTGATTATAGGTTATATTGCACATCCTTACAACCCGATTCACGGAAAAGACACCCTGCTTGAAATCCAGCTATTTCCGCTTTTTTCAAGCCGAACCTTAATGGCTTGCCCCGGAATGACCTGTGTATCCCAGAATCCCAGTTCCGGTATGAGACGTGACATGGCATACCGAATGACACCACCATGGGTAACTACGGCTATCGCCGGAACATGATTTTCTTCCGAATGTTCCTCTGGCGAAACGGACACAAGGCACTCCTTCACGAAAGAGTCAATCCTCGCAGCAAATGCCTGCCAAGGCTCGCCGCCCGGTGGCGTCACATGCTGCGGTGCATTAATCCATTCCCGGTAGAGCGGATTGTCCTTGAGCTCATTGTACGTCATCCCTTCCCATTGCCCAAAATCAATCTCACGCAGACGCGGATCATACTTTGCTTGTCCTGCTTGTACCGGGGCAATTCGTTCCACCGTCTGCCGGCAGCGCAGCAGATCGCTGCTATATAGCGCATCCCATGTGATCCCGCGAATGGACTTGCGAAGCGGCGCCAGTTCCATCTCTGCATCCGACAGGAGACCGATATCGGTATGTCCGAGGTATCTCTTTTCCACATTCCAAGATGTTGTCCCATGACGGATAAACACGATCTCCCGCGTTCCTGTTCCACGCTTCCCGGATTCTACTTCCATAACAGCGCACCTCCTGCTGTCCAGATGCCGAACGTTACCAGCCAGCATAACAGCACAAAAGCTCCCGCCGACCAGAACATCAAACGCGTGGTCCGCACGATATCCTCTGCTTCCATCAGCCGCGACTGATCACCCATATAGGCTCGAAAAGAAGCCACACCGTGGTAGACGTTATGCCCGCCAAGCCTGATACCCAGCGCTCCCGCAACGGCAGACTCCGGGAATCCGCTGTTCGGGCTGGGGTGCAATCTGGCATCCCGGCGAACCATGCGTGCAGCGCCTTTTGCGTTCAATCTCATGAACCATGCACCCGTAATGAGCAGCAAGGCGGTAAGCCGTGCCGGAATCCAGTTCGCCCAATCATCCAGACGAGCAGAGGCCCAGCCGAGATGCAAATACTTTTCATTTTTATAACCAACCATGGAATCCAGCGTATTGACGGCCCGATAGGCCATCGCAAGCGGAGCACCGCCAATCAGGGCATAGAACAGCGGTGAAACGATGGCATCCACGATGTTTTCCGCTACAGTCTCCACGGTTCCCCTCACGACTTCCGGTTCATCCAGATGCGCTGTATCCCGCCCAACGATCATACCGAGGGAACGTCTTGCCGCTGGCCAATCCCTCTCTCTTAGATGACGATACACTTCCATTCCTGCATCCTTCAGTCCTTTGGACGCAATGGTGGTGGCAATCAGTACCACTTCAGCGATAACGGCAACCACCGGGTGAACAAGTCCAAGGATGTATAACACTCCCCAAGTAAGCACCAATGAACCACCCGCAATGACTATCGGAAATAGCAGCCCTGCCCGTTTCAGCCCCTGATCGCTGCTCACTCGTTTTCGTATGGCCCGTTCCAGTGCAGAAATTCCTTTGCCCATGCCGATTACCGGGTGGGGAATCCAGCGTGGATCTCCAATGAGGCGATCCAGTATGTATGCTGCCAAAATAATCCATGCCCCTGTCATTCCTGCCCATATGGGCCAGTCCGCCCATTGACTCAGAGATATCATCGCTTGCTTTTCCTCTCTTTCCACGCCTGTCCAGCTTGTAAACTTTCGGTAACGGCATCATAGACAACACGCCCAATGCCTGCCCCAATCACTGTGGCTGTACCCGCGTAAGAGATCAGTGGTTTCCCCTCCACCTGACTTGTGGCAAGCACAATGGCATCTGTCGTCGTTCCTGTTGCAGTCAGTCCATTTTCCGCATCCCTTACACCGCAATCCGAGAGCGCTGCCGTTTTGGCTTCCACCGCTGTCTGAATGGCATTGACCATGGCTCCAGGCGTCATGCGGCCGTTGATCCATAACATGATATTAATTGTACCAGGAGTGTAGGGTGACTCTGCTGCTATTCCCTCTTGGCTAGTAATGTTCTCTGCAGCATCAAATACGGTTCTTGCGGAGCCTGCCCGGGCAGCATTGGATACACCGGCAGTCGTACAGCACAAGATCCCTGCTTCATCGCCCACATATTCCTGAACCGATGTGTGCTCAAGCTTAACCGCTGTCAGTAATCCGGCACACGCAGTTGAGCGTTCCTCCCACCCGCTCAGGAGGTCTGCAATATCACGCGGCGGGTCGTCACAACGATAATGCTTGTCTACATAAATATTGAATATGCGATCCAGCTCGATCATCCCCCCGCCGTACACGGCACTCGAAATGGCGCTTACCCGGTTAGGGATCGCTGCTCGAATGTGGCGTTCATGTGCGCTGATGGTTAAGCCGGGCCATGCAGAAGAAGTATATTTATTTTGCTCTGCATTTGCATGGGTAAAGTACTGAAAGAATGGCAATGCCATTACTCCACCCCCTCGCCCGTTGGCACCGAATTCGTTTGTCCGCTCACACTCCTCATTTCGTTCACCAGACGAAGATTCGACTTCGCGTCCTTCACCGCCAGTCGGATATGTCTGTCCCCAAGTCCAGGGTACATGGCGCAGCTTCGGATCAGAATCCCCCGCTCCCCCAGAGCCGCCTGTATGGTTGCCGCTGTCCATGGCTGCGGCACACGTGCCAGCAAGAAGTTCGCTTCCCCGCGTGTCACTTCGCATTCACAGGCCTCCAAGCCGGATGCCAGTTTCTCTCGTTCAAGCGCCACCTGTTCCAACGTCTCCCGTTCAAAAGCTTCCCCGCTGCTTAGACAGGCTTCTCCCGCGATCAGTGCCAGTCCGTTGACACTCCAGGTTACCTGTTTCTCCGTCATGGCACGAATCAGATCCGGGCGTCCAATCGCATAGCCAAGCCGAAGACCCGGAATGGCATAGAACTTGGTCATCGAGCGAATGATGATCACCTGTGGGTAATCCTGTAATCGGGAAGCCAGGGATTGTCGCCGTGTTTCAGGAATGAAATCCATAAATGCCTCATCAATCACCAGGACCGTATCTGTCTTCTCGGCATGACGGGCCAGCTGCTGCAATACTTCAACCGGATACTGTACTCCATTAGGGTTGTTCGGCTGTCCAAGAAACAGCAAGTCCACCTGTTCCATCAGCCTCTCGATATCTTCGGGAGCTGCTCGCCATTCGAGCTCCTCCTGTCCCAGAACATGATGCATTTCTGCCCCAAATTGCTTGGACAATGAACGATACTCCGAGAACCCCGGTTCCACTGTGCCCACCTTCCGGGGAGAGAGTCCGAGCAGGATCAGAGCCATGCTTTCCGCAGCTCCATTCCCTATAGATATATATTCCTCTGACAGGCCGAGGCGTTCACCAAGCAAAGATTTGAATGTCCGATGTGCAGGATCAGGATAACGCACTATCGCCCGCATCCCTTGCTCCAACGCCTTCAGAACGTCCTTGGGCGGACCCAGAGGGTTAATGTTTGCACTAAAATCAAGGAAATCCTCAGGACTCCCGCCAAATCTCGACGCAGCAGTCTCCACGTCACCACCATGTCCAAAAACTTCAATGATACCGCTCATTTTGTCCGTCATCCTTTCTGCATGTCATTTTTATTATGGATGGCGTAGCTGTCACGGGTCAATCCTGATTTGCCTAAACCATCCATTCCCTACTTCAATTCCTTTGTGTCCAATCGACAATTCGATTACAATAGAAGAGGAATTTTGATTCGCAGGCGCAACACTACATAAGGGATCATCGTCCCTCACATACATTAATGGAGGAATGACCATGCTGTTTGTTGATAACCAGGGCATTACAGATCCTTCTGTAAACCTCGCGATTGAGGAATACATTTTGAAGCATCTGCCGATGGATGACAGCTATCTGCTGTTTTATATTAACCGCCCTTCCATAATTATTGGAAAACACCAGAATACTATCGAAGAGATCAACATCGAATATGTTCAGGATAACGGTGTACAGGTTGTACGTCGTCTCTCCGGAGGCGGAGCAGTCTACCATGATTTGGGCAACCTCAATTTCAGTTTCATTACCAAGGATGACGGACAATCCTTCCACAACTTCCGCAAGTTCACCCAGCCTGTCGTGGAAGCTCTGCAGGAGCTTGGTGTGAATGCTGAGCTGACCGGACGCAACGATCTGCAAGTCGGAGAAAAGAAAATCTCAGGTAATGCCCAGTTCTCCACCCGCGGACGCATGTTCAGTCACGGAACGCTCATGTTTGACCTCAATCTGGATCATGTTCAGGCATCCCTGAACGTAAATCCCGAGAAATTCAAATCCAAGAGCACCAAATCCGTACGCAGCCGTGTCGCCAACATTCGGGATTTGATTGACAGCAGCCTGACCATTGAACAATTCCGGGACGAGCTGTTACGCCACATCTTCCGCATGGAGCCGCAGGAGGTTCCCCAATATGAACTCACGGAGAAGGATTGGGACAAGATCAAGGAAATCTCCGCCGAGCGTTATAGCAACTGGGACTGGAATTATGGCTTGTCTCCGGAGAGCAATGTGAAGCATACCCGCAAATTCCCTGTCGGCATTATCGATCTGCGCATGAACATTAAGGACGGACGAATTGAAGATATCAAAATCTTCGGTGACTTCTTCGGTGTAGGCGATGTGGCCGATATCGAAGATATTCTGCGTGGCAAGCGTTATGAGGAATCCGAGGTGCGCACGGCACTTGAGGGCCTTGATGTGAAACACTACTTCGGTAACCTGGAGCTGGAGGACTTTATCGGCCTCGTTTTCCTGGAAGAATAGATTTAGATGTAAGTATAGTTTTAGAACGAATTCCTTTATTACACTTTAACGGAAAAAACAGAATCAATTTGGAGAAGCAAAGCGTTTGCCTTTATCCCTGTATTTTCCCCTTTACATAAGGGACTCAAAGAAATCTAGGGATAACAGTGATCGAAAGATGATTCTGCGTTTGGAGTGATCTGGTGTAATTATGGATTCATTCGTTCGTGATTATAGATACAGATAAAAGGAGAGAAACTCAAATGGCATACAAATTAATGGCAATCGACATCGATGATACCCTTATCAACGACAACAAGGAAGTAACTCCTGCAACACAAACGGCATTGGAGCAAGCGGTTGCTCATGGTGTGGTTGTTACCCTGGCAACAGGACGTGCCTATGCTTCTGCACAAGCACTTGCTCGCCAAACGGGATTGAACGTGCCAATCATTACGTATCAAGGCGCTTTGGTCAAAAACCTGCTGGACGAGAAAGTTCTCTATGAGCGCTATGTACCGCAAGATGCTTCCCGCAAACTGTACGACTACTGCCTGGAGAACAATCTCCACCTTCAAACGTACATTGATGACAAGCTGTATGCTCGCGAAGAGAACGACAAACTGCGTGATTATGCGAAGCTGAATGGTACCCAGTACCATATCGAGCCGGACTTCATCAAAGTTATTGAACAACAAACACCAAAATTGCTTATCATCGATGAGCCAGACTATCTGGATAAAGTGGCCGTTGACCTGCGTGAATTGCTTGGACCAGAAGTCCATATTACCAAGTCGAAACCATACTTCCTCGAGATCATGCATCGCGAAGGAACCAAAGGCCATGCCCTGACATTCCTGGCCGATCACTTTGGTCACCAATTGAGCGAGTGCATTGCGATCGGTGATTCCTGGAACGATCATGAAATGCTGGAAGTTGCCGGCCTTGGCGTGGCTATGGGCAATGCGATCCCTGCTCTCAAAGAGCTGGCAGATTACATTACGGCAAGCAACAACGAAGACGGCGTAAAGCAGGTCATTGAGAAATTTGTGCTGAACGCGGAGTAAACGCATAACGTTAAGCAGAAGGTAAAATAAAACAGCCCTGGGCAGCGAATAAACTCGCTGAACCAGAGGCTGTTTTTGTTTTGGTTATATCTTTGGAATCATTTTTATTGATATCGGGAATTCAACCATCTTTTGCGAAAATAACCCAGCAATGAATTGAACATTAGAAATACCAGAGCTCCGACACCAAACAGCAACGCAATCATATTCGATTCGCTATGGGGACCTTTAACCTGCAGAAGCATGGCCAAGATGCCTACGACAGTGCCAGCAAGAAAATAAACGACTGTTTTCCATATCCCGCTTTTCCGCTTGAGGAAACGGTCCAACACTGCCGTGAGCGGCAAACCTGCAAACAGATAGAATGCCCACAAAATCAAAAACCCGGTCAGGAGTTGATTGCTGAAAGGCACCATTACTGCTGCCGTATTAACATCATTCGAATAGCGATCCACCCAGGCAGCAAGGAGCGAGAGAGTAAGTGCCGAACAGATCGTTGCGTAAAATTTGACCATGCTGCTCTCCCCTATCACCTATTTTTATCGATCGCTACTGTCATATGAACTGCGAATATTTCTTCCGTACTGCTCATCAAACTCACGGTTCCGTTCCCGGATCTCTTGTATCGTCGTCTTTCCCATGCTCATACCAGGAATCAGACCAGTCAACAGAAGCACCATGCCAAAAGTAAACAATAAGATCGCCACAACCAATCCAATGAGGCCACCTGTTTCGGACACAGCTCCCAGATAACGTCCCCATCTGGTGGACCAGACGGTTACTAACGGAATGTGTATAACCGCAGCAATATGGATAATGCCATAAAGGACAATCCCCGTGAACAGAAATATTGCACCGAGTCTTTGTCTGTTCAACATGATTCCTCACCTCATTCCTATGTAAAAAAGGTAATACCTATTTTACCACAGGTTTGGAAGTTTGCACCAATGCATTGGTTCGTTTACCTCTCTTCAGCCAGCTCATCACTTTCTCATTCATCGCCAGCAAGCCGGATACCACAAGCACAACACCGAGCCAGGTGATCCAGCTTACATGTTCACCATAGACAACCGCTCCAAGACCAACCGCAATCGGAGGAGAAATGTACAGCCAGGTTGCCGGGAACAGCGGGTTGGTACGTGACATGATCCAGTAGAACAGGCTATGCCCTACCATTGAACCAATCACCGTCAAGTAGATCAGGGACAAGATCGCCGGAGCCCAGACCAGTCCAGACGTGCTCCACGATTCCGTCACCGCCGAGAGCCCGGATAACAGCAAGCCTCCATACATCATCTGTACGGCATTAATCGCTACGGGACTTGCTTCCTTGAACTGGTTGATCACCTTCTTGGAGTACAGGGCGCCTGCCGAATAGCATACTTCTCCCACAAGTACGGCGATACACCCCCATAACCACAGTGAACTCCCACCAATGGATACACCGGGTAAAACGACAAGCACAACGCCCCCGAAACCGATCAGGCAGCCTGCAATCATGCGGGCAGAGGTTTTCTGCCGCAGCAGAGCAGTCTGCATTACCATAATCATCAGTGGCCCGGTCGCTGATAAAATGGCCCCAACGCCGGAGCTGACATATTGCTCAGCCCAGTATAAAGTGGCAAACGTACCAAAGGTCAGCCCTGCTCCGGTCAGGAGCATTTCTTTTCTCCACAGCAGGGACAGACTCACCTTCCCTTTCATCCACATCCATGCAAACATCAATGCACCTGCAATGATAAAACGTAATCCGGCCGATAGAAAAGGTGGCATGCCTGCCTCGACCCCAATTTTAATCGCCAGGAACGTTGTTCCAAAAATAAGACACATTACTGTAAATGCTGCTGCAACCATGCTAGCCCCTCCTTCATCTGTTCTCCATCATATAGCACTATCTACAGAACAGAATGACGAAAACAGAACAGAATCCGCTCATTTCCTGTTACAATAGAGTCCAAAAGGAGCGTGAGTCGGGTGGGCAAAGCCATGTTGATGACAGATAACAGCCTTAAACTATATGAACAGGTCGTTCATTTTCTCGTGGTGCGTATTGAGGCGGGAGAGTGGGCCGAACATGAAAAGCTCCCTTCAGTGCGAAGCCTGTCCGAGCAGCTCGGTGTACATCGGCTTACGGTGTTCAAAGCCTATCAGGAACTGAAGGAACGCGGGAATGTATACGTTAAGGATAAGTCCGGTTATTATGTCAGCCCAGCCGATCCTTCTCCGGTAGCTGACCAGGCAGATGACCCTGCTGTATCCGCCTGGCTGCACTGGGACTCACTCGCGCGCGTGCAATCCCTTGAAGCGGAATATCAGTTTTCGAAGTCACTGATTGATCCCGCCCTGCTCCCTAACCGTTACTGGGGGGAACTCATGCGGGATTTGCTGGATCAGTATCCCCGGCTGCTCGGTACGTATTCAACCATTCAGGGTGATGTAGAACTGCGTAGTGCGCTGGCAAGCCATCTAACACTGAAAGAACGATTTTACATCTCAGCAGAAGAAGTACTCATTACCACAGGAGCGCAGCAGGCCATTGATCTGATCTCTCGAAGCCTGGTCAGACCTGGCGACCGTGTCCTGATGGAAAGGCCGACATACGGCCCTGCCATGGAAATTTTCCGGAAACAGGGTGCACGCCTGATCTTCACGGATATACACCCGGCGGGTTATGATCTGGAACAGATTGAGCATCTGATGAAGACAGAGAAGCCCCGCGTATTTTACATGACGCCAACCTTCCAGAATCCGACCGGAATTAATATTCCAACCGAACAGCGGAAACAGCTTCCCGAGCTAGCCGAACAATATGGATGCTTTCTCGTTGAAGATGACAGCACGTACGATATTTATTTTAAAGAGAAACCTCCGGCACCAATCTTTACGTACGATACGACAGGACACACGCTCTACATTCGCAGCTACAGCAAATATGTTGCGCCAGGTCTGCGTATTGCGGCCATTATGTGCCGTCCCCGGTTTATGCCAGGACTGCAGGCGGTTAAAGCACTGGCTGATAACGGAACTCCCCTTCTGAACCAGAAGCTGTTTCTCCGTTACTTTCAATCTCCGCGCATGCATCAGCATCTGTCGAAGCTGCGTACCGCCATACAATTACGGATGGAAGTCATGGAAAAGTGCCTGCAAGAAACAGACTGGAATTGGACCCGGCCTGAGGGCGGACTTAACATCTGGGCGGAGCTTCCAGAAGGCATCGATACTGGACGATTGCTTCACCAATGCATGGAACATTCTGTGGCGTTTGTCCCCGGAACGGTATTCGATCCTTCGGACGCTTCCGCCAGTCGCAAGCTGCGTTTGTCCTTCTCCTATACACACGAACAGCAGATTCGCGAAGGGATGAACCGACTCATGGAACTAGTTAAAAGGATGAATTAGCTCGTATGCTTCAATTGATTATGGCTATGGCAACCACTGCTGGCATTACAGTGAAACTACAGTAAACGAACCAAAGAGCCCAGAAGATCACATATGACCTTCCGGGCTTTTTAGATGTTTTAAGGTGTAAATTATAGGGCTACTTGCTTAATCTGCTGTTCTGGATATTACTTTGTCCACCAGTCCATATTCCACCGCTTCCGCTGCGGTCAGGAAATAATCGCGATCCGAATCTCTCTCGATGCGCTCCAGCGGTTGGCCTGTATGGTTCGCTAACAGCTCGTTGAGCCGCTGACGGTGCTGAATGATCCGGTTGGCATGAATCAGCATATCCGATGCCTGCCCGCGCGTACCCCCATGCGGTTGATGGATCATAATCTCACTGTTCGGCAGAGCGAGCCGTTTTCCTTTGGTTCCCCCTACCAGCAGAATCGTACCAAAACTCGCGGCCATGCCAGTGCAGATCGTTGAAATATCCGGCTTCACAAATTGCATCGTATCATAGATTGAGAATCCGGCTGTAACAGATCCGCCTGGACTGTTGATGTACATCTGGATATCCTTTTCGGGGTCCTCTGCGGTCAAAAACAGAAGCTGGGCCACAATGGCATTTGCCATCTGGTCCTCAATCTCCCCGGACACCATAATGATTCGATCTTTCAGCAATCGTGAATAAATATCATAGCTCCGCTCACCGCGGGCTGTCTGTTCAACTACATAAGGTACATGGTTCATGCTTGTCGCCTCCCGGTTTACGCAACCATGAGCGCGGCATATCCTCCTCCATACATCATTGAAGTCATGCCGGAATTGGAATATCCGTGCATCATTGGCTGCGTTGATGAAGACGGCAAAGACTGCTGCAGAATCGTTCCTGCCACGGCCACCGGATCATCCGTACGGTTCAGGCACAGATCAATCAGACGCGCCGTATCTCCACTGCGAAAAGCCATCAAATAACTTCGCAGCTGCTCTGCGCTCACTGAATCTTCATCTGCGCCACTCGCTGCTTCGCCTTCCGTTTCCAGACGGCTTCGTCTGACGCGTTCCAGAGTAGATCTGGCGCGATTCAGCGCGGCTTTGACCGCTCCTTCTGATGTATCCAGCATCTCCGCAGTCTCTGCCGTCGTATAACCCATTAAGTCACGTAATACATATATCGCTCGCTGCCATGGCGGCAGCTCATTGACAAGGATCTGAACAGCAGACTCGATCTCTTCGAATCGCTCCTCTTCCGCACATTCTTGCATAAATGGTTTCAGGCTATCCAATTTACAAGCGAGCTTCTCCCGCTTCCGTATGACGTCAATCCATGTGTTGCGCGCAATCCGGATCAGATAGGCTTCCCAGTTCATCTCTTGCTTTGTACTACAGGACTGCATAGCCGAAGAAGCCAGCATTTTCACGCAGGTATCCTGAACCAGATCCTCGGCCTCCCAGGTTGAACCGGTCAGAGACAGACAATAAGCGTAGAGACTGCTCATCAGATCCGGCAGCACACTTTCCATCATCTGTTCCACGCTGTATTCAGCTTGATGACCAGTCTGGGTAGTTGGTTTGAGTTGGTTACGATGATCATGTGGTCTGTTGATTCTGCAATCCACGGACTTCACAAAGGCCATGTTTGGGGCCCCCCTTTGTTGGTTCCTGATTGATCTTGCTTCATGTCATGCTTTTTCGATGACTTGCTCTTGTGGTCTTACACTATGTAAACGAAGAACCTCCGGTAAAGGATACGCTCTTCTGTATTTATTTTTTTATATTCCAAATAGGTTCTAACTTAAACGCTGCCCAAAGGTACCTTCATGCCTGTAGCTGCCAGCGTAATACCTGGATCCAGATCGTAGTTTTGCTGTACATCCACGTCATGAGACATATGGGTAAAATAGGTGCGCCCCGGTTTCAGTTCCCGCAGCAGTTCCTGCGCCTCACGCATGTCGTAAACGGATCGTGTTGAGAATTCCGCAAGCTCATGGACAAAGCTCGTTCCGAGCACCAGCAGATCCAACCCGTACAGCGGCTTCTTCTCTGCTTCCTTCAGATCGATGGCATCCGAACAATACGCCCAGCTGTACCCTTCCCGCTCAAGCCGATATGCATAGGAATAACCGTTTTTACCATGGCAGACCTTCCAGGAGTGCACGTTCCAACCGCCAAGCTGGATATCATCATCCGTTTCCAGAAAGTTCATGTGCGCGCTTAGCCAAGGAAATTGCCCCTGAATGGTGGTGATTACTTCGCGCGGTGCGTACAAGCTGCCCTTAACCCCCAGCCAGCGGCAGGCATCCGCCCATTCCGGCAAACCTCCAATATGGTCAAAATGCGCATGTGTCACCAATAACGTATGAACCATACGCAATCCCTGATCCTCCATCTGTGATCTCCAGTCTGGTCCGCAGTCTATCATAAACGGTTCGGCTGCGCCATCTGAATGGATTAGAACAGAAGAACGTTTACGCTGGTTGATCCCGGTCTGACGGGCCTCCGTGCAAACTGCGCAATCACAGTATACACGCGGTACGCCCATGGCATCCCCGGTTCCCAGAAATGTGAGCTGATTCAATACAGTGACCCCCTCTCTATCCGATGCTGTACTTTCCAAGAAGTTCAGTTTCCTAAATTGTATATCCTCGCCCCCTGCTTTTGCAAAAAAAAGCTCTCCCTATGCAGTTCTAATCCTGCACTAGGGAAAGCCTGATCTCTGACTACATGTAGTCAGCGTATGTAACTTCTACTTGGCCCGCTTGTCGCCTAGACCAAGGCACGCAATTTCAAGGTCAATTCCTGACCCTCGGGCACATCTCTCGAATCGGTAATGACCCAATTTGATGCCAGGCGCTTCGCCAGCACTTCTGCCTGCTCCGGCTTCAACTTCAGGCCGGTTACTACGCCCTCACCGACCGTGAAATCACGCTCCGGTTGTAAAGCAAAAGCCTTCTCGATCCAGATACCCAGCCCGCCCCGGGTATTGAAAGCAATTCGGTAACCCTCTTGAACGGCCGCTTCCAGATTTTCACCATGTTCATCTGCATATGAGAAAAAATCATCATACTTGTAGTGCTCTTCGGAAACGGCATCAAAAGCTGCCACGTCCTTGGCCTTGATGGCTTGTAGTATTTGGTCTTCAGGCATGCCTTTGCCACGGGCCTGTTCCAGGCGAATGGCCGTACTTTGGGATAATTTGATCTCTGTACTCATCATCTCTCACCTTCCTAAAGAAACCTGCCTGTTATTCATTATACTCTGTCCCTTTAGCCAAAACAAAGTGTCGGGCGTCACTTGCATTCTGGGTATTGTAAAGTCTAACAAAGGATAGTTTCTCTTATTTTTAAATAGAACAAAATAAAAATATTTACAAAACATTCCAAAAAATATAATATATAGTTGTCCGGACTAAGTTGAATTATTCAAATTAATTGGGGGAGGATTTATCATGAAATTTGGCAAAGTTCTAAAAAGTACTACTTTCACTCTGATTCTCACTGGTCTTCTGGCATCAAGCGCTCTAGCTGCAGGTACTGGTGATGATCCAACACCTACGAAGGACATCCCGACCGTAAGACAACAACAAGTTCTGGAACAAAAATTAAAAGATTTAGAGCTGTATAAGAATAAAGCTGAAAGTAAATTTCAAATCTTAGGGCTAGGTGATTTACAAACGGTGGGCGTAACACCATTTAAACAAGAAACGACCTATTGGTGTGGTCCTGCTACAACTAAGCAAGTATTAAATTACTTGAATGGCGGTTCAGAGTCACAATCATTTTATGCACAGAAATTAGGCACCACAAAAGATGGGACTGACTTTACAGTCGTTGATGATGTACTAAATAATCTGCAATCAAAATACACTTATTCGTATTCTACATCACTTTCACTTGACTCATGGAAGTATGCTGTCATGTACTCTTCAGATAACTACCATCCAGCAGTGTTGGATTTGAAAATTACTGGAAGTGAATTAGAAAACTATACAGGTACTGTAAGCGGACATATAATAAATGTTTCAGGTTATGATTTTAGAACAAGTGATGCAAAAGTAAGACTCACCGATCCGTATGATCAAGGAAATAGAGGGAAGACATTTGGCAATAAATGGTATACACTTGAGAATGTATGGAAAGCTAATCAAAACCACTTTAGACAAGCGATCATTTGGTAAAAGTACGTTAGAAGAAGGGGAGCATTCTTCCCTTCTTTACTACTCTACAGGAGGCTTCAACATGAATGTAAGATATGCATGTATTTTTTTTTATATCATCCTTTTGCTTACGTTACTGCTCACAGCCTGTAACGACTCTTCTCCAGCAAATCAAGCTACAGAACAGCACAAACCTTCCTCCTCTTCAACCACAATGGAATCTATACCTAAAAACAATTTAAAAGACTCATCTCAAACGGCAACTGCACCTGAATTGCCACAAGCTAAACCTGATATTGCATTTAAACTTCCCTTCACCGTGGAGTCAGTAATGATTGAAAATGATATTTTAGAACGTAATACTATCGTTTCCAGCTATAAAAATGAAGATGGTATCGTTATTTTTAGCAGAGATTTTTCTACAACAGAAGAGATCGAGATGGAAATCATTGAGTTTGACACAAAAAAGAATACCTATGTCTCGCGTTACCGTGCTGCTAAAGGCATGATTATTAATACCCTGCTATCCGTTGGAAATGACTTATTTTGGGTGGAGAATCCATCCAACGCAACAGATAATAATACCCCATGGAAGATCAAACAGATGAAACGCGATGATCTTGATGCAGATCCTGTTGTTTTTGCTGAAGGGATTAGCGAAGATCAGATTGCCGTCCCAGTGTTGAGATCCACTCAAGATGAGATAAGCTGGATAGAGAAGAAAATCACCGATCACATCGTGAAGAGCGAAGCCTATATATACAATGTAAAAACCGGGATCAAGACCAAGGTAGCCACACAAATTCTAAATGAACAAACAAAGGACAGAGAGGGCGTTTTCCTTGATTTACAAAGACCTATTGATGAGGGGTTATTGATACAACAAACGGTTTTTGAAAATAAAGGTGCAAATAATATAAAACGGTTTGACATTGTTTTGTATCCTAAAGATCGTTCCGAACCCGAAGTTATTGTTAAAGATCGTGAAGAGATTTACGATTTTACAGCAAATGAACAATGGATTGTATTAACAATGGAGAGCAAAACCGAAATCTTAGATAGAAAAACGAAACAATTGACCTATTCAATTGTTCACGACAGTTCGCTACTCGGTGGGTATACCCCTTTTATATATGAAAATCTACTCATTTACAAACAGTCCCCTTACATTATGGCTGTAGATTTAACAACAGGAAACAAGCAACGATTAGTCCAAAAACAAGGCGATTACACACCTATATCTAATTTTGGAGATAATCTCACCTTTACTCGTATGGAATATGAAAAAGAAGAGAACTTTGCTGAGTTATTTTTTATTCACTTGAATCCAAGCCACAAATAAGAATATATCTAGGAAAATTCTATCATCCACTCCTCTTACTGCAAATTGCCTCCCCATGGCTAGAAATGATCTAACCATGGGGAGGCAATTTCAATAATGTATGAAGTTAACAACGGACCGAAATATTCAGCCAGCTGATAAGAGTTAAACTGAAGATACCTACACGATTTTTAGATTTTACTATAATCCCGCCAGCACCTGATACCAAACTCCCCGTTTGGAGTACAATGTACTGCGCACTTCGTCCCACCCACCAAGGTAATGGATATCAAACAGACCTTCAGGTGTTGGAAACGTAGATTCAGTCTCGGCAAATACATTCGGGTCTACCGAACGAAAACCATGCTTGGCAAATATGCGCTGAGCCTCCGGAGTTCGCAGGTAGTCCACAAAGGCCTCTGCCAACTCCCTATTCCCATGTTTATCCGCATATTTATCCACCACTACCGCTGGATTTTCAATCAGGATTGTATTCTTCGGTACAACGATATCGTATTTAACACCCTGGGCAATACGGGCAAGCAATTCATTCTCATAAGTCACGATGACATCGCCGACGCCATATTCAAAGGCTGCCATGGAAGATCGGCCGCTCTTATCCAGCGACTCGACATTTTCATGCACCTTCTCCAGAAACGCTTTGGCAGCGGCAGGGTCCTTCTGGCCCTTTTCTTCCGACATCTTCAGCCCAGCCCCGTAGATCGCATTGATATCCCATTGGGCCCCGCCTGACGTTTTGGGATTGGGGTACAGCACCTTGACTCCCGGCTTGGTCAAATCCTCAAAATCACGAATCCCCAGCGGGTTGCCATCCCTTGTTCCAAGAACAACAATCGAACGGGTAATCATGCCGTCATTCGGCGTTTGTTTCCAATCGGAGCTCACGAGGTCGGCCTTGACCAGTTTATCGATGTCACTTTCCATAGCGAGCAGTGCCACATCAGCCTCGAATCCACCAACAATGGCCCTTGCTTGAGTACCTGAGGCTTCATAGGACTCCTGGAAATTGACCGTCTGTCCGGTTTTGGCTTTCCATTCCTCTTTGAACTTGGGCAGCAGCTCTCCGACAGCATCCTTGGCTACACTGTATGCACCAATGACAAGCGTATTGGATTGTTCAGCTGCAGAGGGTCCGTTCTGTTCGCCTTCCGCTTCCTGATTGCTGCAGCCTACGGTCATGCAGACGAGCAGAAGCATAAGGGCAGCGTATAGGAGTATTTTTTTCTTCTTCATCGTCTGCATGGGGCAGCCTCTCTTTCGAGTGCATTTTAGATCATGACCGGCATTGGATCTTCCTTCAAACGATTCTCGACAACCCAGCTATCCGTGTCATTAAACAGATAAGCGCGGTGCACAAGCACCCGGATCTGTTGACCAATCTCCAGTGTCGTTTTCTCAAGTGAACGATAGGTGATCAGCTTGTGGCCCTGTACCTCGACTTCCACCATCCACTCACTACCGCGGAAATGAAGATGCTTCACCGTGCCCTTTTCCGTAGCGGACAGCATGGAGAATTCGTTTTTCAGACCAATCTCGATATACTCGGGCCTGATCAAGGCACGTGTATGATCTCCTTCTACCGCATGTTCGAAGCCTTTAAGCTGCGAGGCATCCTCCACAACGGTGGATTCACCAATAAAGGTTGCCACAAATGGAGTCTGCGGATTTTTGTAGATATCCCACGGTGTTCCTTTTTGCTCTAAACGGCCTTGGCTGATAATCATGATCTCATCTGCAACTTCGATCGCTTCATCCTGGTCATGTGTTACAAATATCGAGGTAATGCCGACCCGCTCAATTAACTCTCTCAACCATGAACGCAGCTCTTGGCGAATCTTGGCATCGATGGCGGCAAAAGGCTCATCCAGCAGCAGCAGCTGCGGCTCAGGAGCCAAAGCTCTGGCAAATGCGACACGCTGACGCTGTCCACCGGACAGTTGATGCGGATAGCGCTGTTCAAAACCTTTTAGGCCGGTCAGCTCAACAAGTTCCATGACCCGATCGCGAATCTGGGCTTTGGGTGTCTTTTTGACCTTAAGTCCAAAAGCGATATTATCAAAAACAGTCATGTGTTTGAACAAGGCATAGTTCTGAAAAACAAACCCGATTCCCCGCTCCTGCGGAGGCAGATGATTCACAACCTTGCCGTGAAAGCGAATCTCTCCGGAGTCCGGGTTTTCCAGACCGGCGAGCATGCGCAGAATAGACGTTTTGCCTCCTCCACTGGGTCCCAGCAGACCGATCAGATGGCCTTTGGCAATATCGAACGAGACATCCTTTACCGCATGAAATTGACCGAAATGTTTGTTCAGATCACGGACTTCCACATGCATCTCAATGCACTTCCTTTCGCTTCTTGGCCCATTCCATCATGAGCAGCAGCCCAACGGAGAAGGTAACCAGTACCAATGCCACACCATTTGCGGCAGAGACATTAAAATTCTCAACATCCTGATAAACAAGCGTTGTTGCCGTCTGCGTTCTGTTCATAATATTGCCCGACACCACCAGCACTGCACCGAACTCTCCAAGCGATCGTGCAACGGTAAGTACAAGCCCGTATACGACAGCCCAGCGGATGGAAGGCCAGGTGACACTCCAGAACGTTCTCCACCCATACGCGCCAAGCGTTGAAGCCGCCTCTTCCTGCTGCGAACCGAGTTCCTGGAGGACCGGCATAACCTCTCTGACCATCAGCGGGAATGTGACAAACAGCGTTGCAATGACCATACCCGGGAAGGCGTAGACTACATTGAAGCCGATTCCTTCAAAAAAGCCACCCATAATGCTGTTCGGCCCGAGCAGCAATACAATCATTAACCCGCCAATGACGGGGGACACCGCATAAGGCAGGTCCACGATGCTGTTTAGCAATCCTTTGATTCGATCACTAAGCCATCCGGCACGAACGAGGTAAATGGCCATCATAATGCCAAACAATGTATTTAACAGCGTGACGACCAGCACCACAAGTCCGGTCATCATCAAGGCATGCAGCGCCTCAGGGCGCATCAGCCCATCCAGGAAGCCTCCTGCACCGTCTTCAAATGCTCCGATCAAAATGCGTCCCAAAGGAATAATCAGAAGCACAATGAATACCGCAAACGTAAGTCCAATTAATAGCCGTCTCATCGTTTTCTCCCCCGCATCTGCACCAGATTAATCAGCCAGAGGATCAGGAAAGAGAGCGTGAGGAGCAGTACGGATACAGCCGCTGCGCCCGTAGGATTGTCACTTTCAATCTCGCCATAGATAAACACGGAAGCGGTCAGCGTCCTGCCCGGGATGTTGCCCGCCACCAGCACAACTGCTCCAAACTCTGCAAGTGCTCTGGAGAAAGCAAGCATACCACCGCTAATCATGCCTGGAGCCATAGAAGGCAGAATAACCTGCCTGAACGTACGCGCCTTCGATGCACCCATCGTATAGGAGGCCTCTTCCTCAGAAGGGTCGATCTCCTCCAGCAGCGGCTGCACCGCACGAATCACGAATGGAAATGTAACAAAGGTCATCGCAATGACGATCGCAGGCTGATGAAACACGATTTCAATTCCCATGGTTTCAGCCAGCTTGCCTACAGCGCTGACCGGTCCAAGCAGCAGCATAATCATTAATCCGCCAACTGCAGTAGGAAGTGCAAAGGGCAGATCTACGAGACTATTGAGAAACGATCTCCCAAAGAAACGATAACGCGTAAGCACCCAGGCAATCATGGTGCCCAGTACCACGTTAATCAGTGTGGCGACAACAGCCAGTCGAACGGTCAGCAATACGGCTTTCCACGCGATTGGATCCATGACGCTCTCGGCAAAATTGCTCCATCCTTCAGAGAAGGAATTGAAGTACACACCGATAATCGGAAGCACGATGAGTACAATAAAATATAGCAATACAGTACTGCGGAATCCCCAAGTCCATCCCTTGTGACGAAGAACGGTATTCATTGCTGCATTCCCTCCCAGCCTCCGGTTCCATATCCGGTCGGCAGTCTCCCTGCTTTGGTACATTCATGTTCCTAAGTTGGATTATATTTCTTTAATATTATTCCCATTAGTCTACTTGGTTTTTTGCTTATCTGATACTTTACCAGTTTGCAGTGCTTACCGTCAATGCTTTTATTGTATATAATTTGGGTGTTTAGCAGATGATTTGTTAACCATTTTATCCGTGAATCGTGGTTTGTTTGAATTGGAATGGTTAAGGTACAATCTAGAAGAGAATTTATGAGGATAAGGAGTGCTGCCAGATGTTATATACGAAAAAAATATCGACCTCCAGACGGGATGAAATCAAGGATATTACCAGAGAAGTAGAGCAGGTTGTCCGCAATAGCGGTGTACAAAATGGAACTGTACTTGTCTATTGTCCCCATACGACAGGAGGTATTGCCATTAATGAAAATGCCGACCCGGATGTTAAACATGATGTGCTGCTTCGTCTGGACGAAGTGTATCCTTGGGAACATCCCCAATATCGACATGCTGAGGGGAATACCGCTTCCCACCTGAAATCAATCACAACCGGTCCATCTCAAACGGTGATTATTCATGAAGGCCGATTATTACTCGGCAGATGGCAGGGGATTTATTTCAGCGAATTCGACGGCCCTCGTGAGCGGGAATATTTTATCAAGATCATGGAAGGTTAATTCAGCCAAACGCAAACAGGCGGACAACCCTGATTTAGGGCTACGATCCGCCTGTCTTGGTCTTTCGCGCTAATAAACTTTCGCGAGACAACGTTATAAAGAATTAATGTTATGACAATTCACCGCCCTGAAGTATAGGAGTGCGACAAAAGCGCCTTTAATAGGACGCCAGGCTGGTGTTATAGATTGCGGCATAGTACTTTGACGTGAGATAATGCCGACGATTCAATCTCAGCAAACGTTACACGATCCTGAATATAATACGATATAAATCCGTGCATGGACAAAAACAGTGTGCGCGGCACACATTGGATATCCTCATCCGTACAGCCTTCCTCGTTCATGTACTGCCTGACAATGGAAGCAAACAATTCGAAGCATCTTCCCTGCTCCGTACGACAATAGGATAACAGCTCCTCATCCCGAATCATGAACATAATCTCGTATTGATACGGATTCTCCAGACCAAAACGAATGAATTCCAACATGATATGCTCTACCTTGCTCATACCGCCCACGACTGGCCTGACCATGGCTTGCAGCAACAAATGTCCCAGATGATTGAAATCTTCTACCACAATGGCATAGAACAATTCTGCCTTTTCCTTAAAATGATAATACAGCGACCCATGACTATAGCCCAGATGCTGGCCGATGCTTCGCATCGAAATGGCGCGGTATCCTTTGGTAATAAAAAGATGTCTCGCCGCCTCCAGGATCCGCTCCCTCGACAACTCTTGTTCGACTGCTCTTCTAGCCATATATTTTATTCCCCTTCAATAAAATAAAGCCGCTGTCCCTCCGTGATCCGGGATTGCCCTTGCGTCAAATCCGTGATCCAGGCGATAAATGCCTCGGTTTCACTATCCGGCGGAAGACAAGTCAACGTAACCTTATCGGTGAATCCAGTTTCACCCGTACGGACTTCCCGGCTTCTTAATTCATTTTCCACTTTTCCCAGCCACGTATAATCCAGTTCTACAAACACTTCACGATGAAGCACTTTGGTTATGGCCTCTCCAGCTTCAATAGCCGCTACAGCGCCATCCGTATATGCACGGATTAAACCGCCAGCCCCAAGCATGATTCCCCCAAAATACCGTGTAACCACAATAGCCACATTTTTCAGTTGCTGATTTTTGATGACTTCAAGAATGGGTTTCCCTGCAGTTCCGCTTGGTTCCCCGTCATCGGATTGCTTCTGGATCTCATCTCTCTCTCCTATCATGTAGGCGGAACAGTTATGAGTGGCATTCCAGTGTTTCTTCTTGATTTCATCAATAAAAGCAACTGCTTCTTCTTCCGTTGTAACTGGCATAATATGACCGATGAAACGCGACTTCTTGATGACAATTTCCAGATTGCCCGGTCCTCGAACCGTGCGATAACGTTCAAGCATTTCAATCCAACTTTCCGATTTAATCCATTTTACAAGAAAGCAGTTCCCCGCGCGGACGCGGATGAACTGCCTTGGTTTAAACATCCGGGGATCACTGCATTGTACCTCACAATGAAACCCGAGTGTCATTACACATGCTTTATTTAACTATATGAGTCAAACCATGAATTATTCAGAAAGTCTCGCTTCAAGCGCTGCTTTCTCTTCTTCAAAGCCTGGTTTGCCCAGCAATGCGAACATATTTTTCTTGTAAGCTTCTACTCCTGGTTGGTCAAACGGGTTGACGCCCAGCAGATATCCGCTGATGCCGCATGCTTTTTCAAAGAAGTATACCAGATATCCGAAAGAATATGGAGACATATCCGGAATATTCACAATCAGGTTTGGAACTTGGCCATCTGTATGTGCAAGCAGCGTGCCTTGGAACGCTTTTTTGTTGACGAAGTCCATTGTTTTGCCTTCTAGGAAGTTCAGACCATCGAGGTCATCCGGATCGGCTTCGATCGAGATATGCTCGGATACTTCAGCTACCTGAATGACGGTTTCGAAAATGTTCCGGCTTCCTTCCTGGATGAATTGACCCATGGAGTGCAAGTCCGTGGAGAAATCTACGGATGCAGGATAGATTCCTTTGTAATCTTTACCTTCACTCTCTCCGTAAAGCTGTTTCCACCACTCGGATACAAAGTGCAGGGATGGCTCGTAGTTTACGAGGATTTCTGTTCCTTTACCTTTGCGGTACAATGCGTTACGAACAGCAGCATATTGATATGCTTCATTCTCAGCTACATTCGGGTTGCTGTATTCTTTGGATGCGTCAGCTGCACCTTGCATCATTTCTTCGATGTTAATGCCAGCTGTAGCAATCGGCAGCAAGCCTACTGCTGTCAGTACGGAGTAACGTCCACCTACATCATCCGGAATAACGAAAGACTCGTAACCTTCTTCGTTCGCCAGTTTTTTCAGTGCGCCGCGCTCTTTGTCTGTTGTAGCATAGATACGTTTGCGTGCTTCTTCTTTACCGTATTTTTTCTCCAGTGCAGCACGGAAGATACGGAAAGCAATGGCTGGCTCGGTTGTCGTACCGGATTTGGAGATAACGTTCACGGAGAAGTCTTTGCCTTCTACCAGATCCAGCAAATGAGTTACATAGGTGGAACTGATATTGTTTCCTGCGAAATAGATTTCAGGCGTTTTGCGTTTATCTTTTGGCAGGTTGTTATAGAAAGAGTGTGTCAGCATTTCAATCGCTGCGCGTGCACCCAGGTATGAACCACCGATACCGATAACGATCAGAACTTCGGAATCACTTTGGATTTTGGCAGCCGCTTTTTGAATGCGGGAGAATTCTTCCTTGTCATAAGCGGTTGGCAGGTCAATCCAGCCCAGGTAATCGGATCCGGTTCCTGTTCCGTTGTGGAGCTGCTCGTGAGCCAGACGAATCGGTTCAGCGAAATAGTCCACTTCATGCTGGTTTACAAATTGCAAGGCAGTGCTGTAATCAAACTTCACTTTTTTTGCCATGATCTAAAAACCTCCTGATATCGGTAGCTTATTTTTCCGTTTTCCATTCAAACAACTTAGCATAAGGATACTTCAAATCCACGGGGCTGACAAGCTTGCAGCTTGAACTTTGTCACTTCAAATTCAAGAAGCAAAAAGGGTAAACCAAACCTGCTGATTGCAGGTTTTGGCTACCCTTCTTGTATTATTCCGCCGGGTACGAGCAGCAGTAGTCGGTAACGCTGCGTATCTCCAGTTTGAATTTGGATTCGGCAGGCACGTGGAACGTAGCTTGACCTTGAATCTCTTGCCAATCTTCTTCTCCGGGAAGCAATACTCTCAGATCGCCGGACAGAATCTCCATGATTTCACGGGAATCTGTACCGAACTCATAGCTGCCTGGGAGCATGATGCCCAGAGTCACTTTGCTGCCATCCCCCAAAATAACCGTTCTGCTGGTTACCTGGCCATCATAATAAATGTTGGCCTCTTTCACTACACTGACTTGATCAAACTGTGACATGCGTACCCGCTCCCCCTGAAGTTAATGAAAACAAAAGGCAAAACAGATCAGGATGAATCCTCATCCTTACTCTGCCGGAAATAACTTTGCTGCCACGAACAGAACAGATTAGACTGTTCCATTCGCAGCAGCGTTTTTCAAGCTATTACAGCAATGCTTTTACGCGGCTAACCACGTTATCGACTGTGAAGCCATACTCTTCGATAACACGGTCGCCAGGCGCGGAAGCACCGAATGTGCTGATTCCGAGAATGTCGCCTTGATCGCCAACATATTTCTCCCAGCCCATTGGATAAGCCATTTCAATGGCCAGACGAGCTTTAACATCCGGAAGCAGAACGGACTCTTTATAAGCTTTGTCCTGTTTCTCGAACAGATCCCAGCTCGGCATGCTGATTACACGAACTTGGATACCTTGTTCAGCCAGTGCAGCTTGAGCTTTGACAGCCAATTGCACTTCGGAACCTGTAGCGATGATTTGTGCTACTGCTTTGCCGTCTTTTGCATCCGAAACAACATAAGCGCCGCGTTTAACGTTCTCACGGGAGCCTTCTACTGTTCCTTCCAGAATCGGCAAGTTTTGACGAGTGAGTACAAGTGCTACCGGGTTGTTCTTGTTCTCAAGCGCATAAGCCCATGCAGCAGATGTTTCATTACCGTCAGCCGGACGAATTACTGTCAGGTTAGGAATGATACGCAGGGACGCGAGTTGCTCAATTGGTTCATGCGTAGGACCATCTTCACCAACAGCGATACTGTCGTGAGTCAGAACGTATGTCACAGGCAGACCCATCAGGGCAGCCAGACGAACAGCCGGACGCAGGTAGTCAGTGAACACGAAGAATGTACCACCGAATACTTTCACACCGCTGTGCAGTGCCATACCGTTCATTGCTCCAGCCATACCGAATTCACGGATACCGAAGTAGATGTTGCGGCCAGAGTAATCTTCTGGAGCAAAGTTTGCAATGTTGTTCAGGTGTGTCATTGTGGAGCTTTCCAAGTCAGCAGATCCACCAGTCAGATGTGGCACGTTGTGCGCCAAACCATTCAGTGCATTACCGGAAGCAACACGAGTGGAAAGAGCTTTGTCTGTTGCAGCATATTTAGGCAGGTCGCGGTCCCAACCTTCTGGAAGGTCACCGTTGATTGCTGTTTCGAACTGAGCTGCCAGCTCAGGGAATGCTTTTTTGTACTCGGCGAATTTCTCGTCCCAAGCTTTGTTTGCGGAGATACCACGATCTTTGACTTGAGCAAAGTGATCGCGAACTTCAGCTGGTACGTGGAAATCTTCCTCGTAAACCCATTTGTAAAATTCTTTGGTCAGTTTCGCTTCGTCAGCACCCAGTGGGGAACCGTGAGTACCGCCGTGGCCGCCTTTACCTTGTTTGTTCGGGCTACCATAACCGATAACCGTTTTTACTTCGATCAGTGTAGGACGCAGTGTATCTGCTTGTCCTTCCTGAATTGCTTTTTCGATTGCAGGCAGATCGTTACCATCTTCTACGCGCAGCACTTGCCAGCCATAAGCTTCGAAGCGTTTTGCGATGCTTTCGGAAGAAGACAGGTTCAACTCACCATCAAGCGTGATGTCGTTGGAGTCGAACAACATGATCAGTTTACCCAGGTGCAGACGTCCAGCAAGGGAAGCTGCTTCGTGGGATACGCCTTCCATGAGGTCACCGTCACCACAGATTGCATAAGTGTAGTGGTCGATAACGTTGAATTTATCCTTGTTGTATGTCGCGCCCAGTTGTGCTTCAGCCATAGCCATACCTACAGCCATTGCAATACCTTGACCCAGTGGGCCAGTCGTAGCGTCAACACCTGCAGTATGTCCGAATTCCGGGTGACCCGGAGTTTTGCTTCCCCATTGGCGGAATTGTTTCAATTCTTCCATAGGAAGATCGTAGCCGCTCAGGTGCAGCAAGCTGTACAGCAGCATGGAACCATGTCCTGCAGACAGCACAAAACGGTCCCGGTTAACCCAAGTTGGGTGGTCCGGGTTATGTGTCATCGTTTTTGCAAAAAGTTGGTACCCCATTGGAGCGGAGCCCATAGGCATTCCCGGGTGTCCCGATTTTGCTTTCTCGATTGCATCAATTGCCAGAGTACGTACAGTTGTAATCGACAGGTTGTCGATTGTGTTGTTCTCGTCCTTTTGAATCGCTTCGTTCTTGTCAGTCATGGTTTGTCCTCCTCATGTCTTTAGATAAGTCGGGTGCGCAAGCGAATCCCTCTCATCATACAAGCAAACCGTATATAACAATAAGTGAATCCGCTTGAATGTTTCATTTTGACTTATTCACTTTTGTATTGTATCACTTGGCGTGAAGCTTTTCCATAACCTCTTTTAGAAGTTCCGGAAAATTCGGTTGTTTGTGGGTGAGTCGGGTTTATTCCTGCGCAGAATAAAAGGTGTTCGGTAGAGCATCTAAGCCCATGTCCGGCTTGGCAAGCCTCGCTAATCCATCGGATGAAGTATAACCTCTAACCGGAAAACCATACACTTTTTACAACTCGAAGTTTTTTTCATATGGAATCGCTCATGTTTCTGATTCGAAATCCCTACGGCTGTGTTACTCTCAGAAAGAAAGGAGGCTTGCCGCATGCCAGGACCACAAGCTATGCAGCAAAAGTCGTCAAATCATCCATTACCCTGGATTTCAGGGACGTTAACAGGCATCATCACCGGCTTATTCCTTGGTTTTTTTCTTAAAGTGGTTCAGGCTTACACGGGCGAAAAGGTATATACCCTTCTGCTAAATGTCGATTTTGTGCCCTGGCTTCCGTCCATATTGCCTGAATGGTTTGAATTCACGCTCCATCTTCTTGTTTCTGTAATCATCGGCCTCCTCTACTTCTGGTCGATTCAACGTTTCGATTTCCCTTTGGTGAAAGGCGTTTTGCTCGGTGCGTTCTCTTCCCTGCTGTATATTCCGCTCTCTCTATTATCTGAACGAGTTCCAGGCTTAATGGATTCCAAGGCCATATCGCTTTGGATCCTCGGACACCTTCTATTTGGTATCCTCCTTGGCGTCTGCGGACGGATATGGAAACGACAAAAAGGCGATTCCCATTCAACTCACAAATAGGAAGTCGCCTTTCTTATCATGGTCAGGGCCGATTCATATGGTCCCGAATCAACCTTGCACAGTATTAAAGCATCAAGCTAAAATACAACAGTTTTGTTTTCGTGAACCAGAATCCGGTCTTCAACATGCCATTTAACCGCACGTGCAAGTACAACGCGCTCAATGGTACGTCCGATCCGTTTCAATTCGGTCACGTCATCTCCATGGCTTACACGCTGAACGTCCTGCTCGATAATCGGCCCGCCGTCCAGTTCTTCGGTCACATAATGTGCTGTTGCTCCGATAATTTTAACACCACGATTGTACGCCTGAGCATACGGTTTACCACCGACAAAAGCCGGAAGGAAGGAATGGTGGATATTAATAATCCGGTTGCGGTAATGTTCGATGAACATTGGAGAGATAATCTGCATATAACGCGCAAGAATAATGACATCAATATCGTTACCGATGACGTCCAGCTGACGCTGCTCGGCTTCCTTTTTCGTATCAGCCGTTACCGGAATATGATGATAAGGAATGCCGAATGATTCCACGTAATCCTTCATATCCAAGTGGTTGCTTACCACGAGAGCGATATCAGCATCAAGGTCTCCGGCTTGCCATTGCCACAGCAGTTCAACCAGACAATGATCTTCCTTGGATACAAAAATAGCCAGTTTCTTCTTGCGGCTAACCGCAGAGAGAGACCACTCCATCTTGAAGCGTTCGGCTACTTCAGCAAAATCAGCTTCCAGCTTGGCCAGACTTGCTGTGAGTTCCGGGAGATCGAATTCAATACGCATGAAAAACATGCCGCCAGACGGGTCCATGGTGTACTGGTCAGACTGGACAATGTTAGCACCATGCTGGTGCAGGAAATGCGATACGGCAGCTACAATTCCTGGACCGTCCGGACAGGAAATAAGCATCCGCGCCCGATCGGCGCGGTTTTTGGAATCAGGGCGTGCTTGTTTTGCATGAATCTCCATCGGGGTATTCTTCCTCCTTCAATTAAGCCGTGACCAGCAGTTCTTTTCCTGCAAGCCAGGCGATCAAACGATGATTCACTTGCTCTTCGTTCAAATGTGGGAACAACGCTGCTTCCGCAACCAGATCATACAACCGCTCCAGCGGTTCACGCGGATCAGCCTTTTTGGCTTTTGCATCATTCTTGAGCAGCGTCCAAACGTCGAGAATATAGGAACGCGAGTCGATCTCTTTCCCTTGGAAGAAGTGCTGCAGCTGCTCCACCTCTGTCAGGAATTCCGGACCAAACCGGCCACTCACATCTCCACGAAGCAATGCAATTTCCACCTCATACATCGGGCGTTGTGTCTTGGCTTCCTTTCCAATCCAAGGTGTCTCCAGAATAAATGGACGTCCTTGAAGTGCCTCGTGATGAACGATGCGGTTAATCGCTTCAAAACCAATCCAGCCAGAACCAATTGGTGTATGACGGTCCTTACGAGCACCTACAGCATTCTTACTATCATTAATATGCATTACGGTAATGCGGTCAAGCCCTACTGTGCGATCAAACTGCTCAAGCACACCATCCAGATCATTCACGATATCATAGCCTGCATCATGAATATGGCATGTATCCATACATACAGCGAGACGTTCGTTGTGCGTAACCTTCTCCATGATCTGTGCGATCTCTTCGAAGCTGCGGCCCATTTCGGTCCCTTTGCCAGCCATTGTTTCAAGAGCAATCTTCACATCGGTCTCTTTGACACCGTCGAGCACTTCATTAAGCCCTTCGGCAATACGCCCAATCCCATAATGAGCATCCTTATCCGTAAAAGCGCCGGGATGCAGCACAATATTTTTGACACCAATGGCATGCGTGCGGCGAATTTCTTCCTGAAGGAAGCTTACTGCCAGTTCATACGTGTTTTCTTTGTAGGAACCAAGGTTAATAATGTATGGCGCATGGACAACAATATCTTCCATTCCGCCTTCTTGCATGGCAAGCTTGCCTTCCTCGATATACATGGACTCAATAGGCTTGCGGCGCGTATTCTGCGGTGCACCCGTATATATCATAAACGAACTGGAACCGTACGAGGACGCTTCCTTCGTTGCACTCAATAATCCCTTGTCCGAAAAGGACACATGGGAGCCGATTTTCAGCATCATTGATCCCCCTTTTTCTGAATTATCCCTTATTCTAACGCGATTATCGAAATAAATCTAGAAATGCGCTATAATTCGGGTTATAGGCTATTTTTTACAGCCAATTTGGAACATGGTGGGCGGAATCCGTCTTTCCGTGAAAATCAATGAACCGAGGTGACTCCGCAATGATTTTCGGCTCCTACGCTATGACGTTCGTCAGCAGTTCCCCCAGCAATTGGTTTATGAATACGATCGCATTCTGGACTTTTCTTTTGCTTGGCAGCATGTGTATCGGTGGATTTTTTATGATGCGCAAGTTTTTGAAAGTGCTCCCAAAAGTGGACGGCAAATCCAAACTGGATTGGCAAAATTACTGGGTTGAAACAAGCCGCCATCTGTGGACGGATGAGGCCAAGGCTTTTCTGGATCAACTCGTAGAGCCCGTGCCTGGTCCGTTTCGTGACATCGCCAAACATTCAATTGCAGCAGAGATTGGTAAAATTGCTGTTGAAAACAAGGCAACCGAGGTGTCCCGAGATCACTGCATCAAAGGATACATTATAGCCACACCGAAGCGTGATAATAAGTTTCTGGTCAAATTTTTGGAGAAAAACCAAATTGATTACTCGCCTTATAAACATCTGATGAATAAATAAAAGAAGTTTCCATTGTGGACGGAATCGCATACTCATCTCCAACACACGAGCTCCATCAGGTAAGTCATTCGCAGACAGGCATTACTTACCGCCGGGGCTGTTTGTTGATCCGCCATATATGAATTTCACAATACAGGAGGGCTGAAGCATGAAAATTGCCATATGTGGAGGAACAGGATTTGTAGGAAGTGCACTCGTAGATTACTGGCTGCAAGCAGGTCATCAGGTTCAGATTATCACGCGCAAACTGCCTGATCTTCATGATCCCGGTGAACGCCTTACATATATATCTTGGGAACAGCTTGAAGAAAGACCTCATCTACTGGAAGGTTTGGATGCTCTGGTGAACCTTGCCGGGGAAACGCTGAATCAGCGCTGGACGACCAAGGCCAAGCTGGAAATTGTGGAATCGAGGGTAACGACGGTGTCCAAGGTAGCCCGGCTGCTGGCTAAACTTGAACATAAACCGGAGGTTGTCGTGCAGGCATCCGCCATGGCTATATACGGAACCTCTCCGTCGGAGACATTTGATGAAAGTTCCCCGCAAAAATCAATGAACTTTCCGTCCCGGGTTGCCGAGCAATGGGAGATTGCTGCAGATGCCATCCAGGATGTGAGACTGGTCAAAATTCGTGTCAGCCTCGTACTTGGTCATAAAAGAGGAGCCTTTCCGTTAATGAAGCTGCCATATATGCTTGGTGTAGGTGGCAAAATTGGCAGTGGCAAACAGTGGACGACCTGGATACACATATTGGATATTGTAAGGCTTATTGATTTTACGATACATAATAAGGAAATCTCGGGTCCGGTGAATGCATCCGCTCCGAATCCCGTAACCAATGACGAGTTTGGACGCACAGTTGGCAAGGTCTATCATCGTCCACACTGGTTCCCGGTCCCCGGTTTCCTGATTAAAGCAGTGGTCGGAGAACTCTCTGTTGTATTGCTTCAGGGGCAGCGTGTCATTCCGCAGAAGGCGCTGGATCACGGGTTCGAATTCACCTTCCCAACCTTAACCGATGCCCTGGAAGACTTGAAACATCGCGGATTATCCGACTGAACGGTAGGTATAGACGGATTCTGCCAACATGAAGGTATCCCCGTCTTCCAGCGGATATTCTTTATAAGGTGCAAGAGGCTTCCCCTGCAGAATGGTGCCATTCACAGAACCCAGATCCTTAATGACATAGCCCGATTTGTTCCGGCTCAATTCCACATGAGCACGGGACACACCGGTTGTTGAATCCACCCATTGAACCATCTCTGCCGATCTGCCTATGACAAAAGAGGCTCCCTGTACATCCATCCGCTCATTCCGGTTACTTGCCCCTAAACGGCGTTCCAGATAATAGGATGGTGTTACTGGACCGACGCCCTTTGCTGCTTCCCCAGTCATATTTTGCAGATTTACTGTTGCCTCCGTTCCAGATGGAGTCCGAATCAGCTCAGACGTTGGTGCAGTAATATGATCGAACTGCTGTTGGATCATGGGTGATGATTCTGACTCTGATTCTGATTCTGGTTCGGTATGTAATTGTTGAAAGCGTGAATTCAGAGTTGTACTGGCAACACTCGCATACCCCTGTGCGGGTGGGTCATTGTCAGTTTTCGGCTCTGATTGGTTCCAGCGCCAGCTCTCCTGATATAGTTCTTCTGATTCCTCTTCATTTTTAATTCGCTTATGACCTAATTTAAGAAATGAAGCTTGATCAATCCTTTTAAGCCCTACCGTTTTGGATATGCCGAATTTTCCTTTGCTAATCCAAGCCCAGCCAGCAACCGCAAGTAAGGCGACACTTAGAACGATGGATATTATCATTGGTGCCTGCCCGGGCTGCTCCATGTAAGCGAATCTCCATACCAAGGCTATACCGACCATGCAAATAAGAATAATATACGTCACTTTCGACGTTCCAGTCTTTTGTTCCATTTCCATGTTCTCATCAAATGTAATTTCGTTCGATTTGTTCACTGCTGGATCGGTCCTGTCTGTAAAAGGAGACGAGACTTCTCTAGAAGGACGTGTGCTCAGGAAGTTTGGACTCAACCTGTTACTGTTTGCCCCTTCCTGTTCTAATACTTGATCCGACTGTTGACGAGAATTGGAGTACCTTTCAGCCTGCATATTGTCTTGGTCACGCTTCGATTGGTCATATTGCCTATGAAGACGTGCCAATTGAGGATGCTCAGGTTCAGATTCAACATTAGCAGTACGTGCGATCACAGTCCCATTCTCTCTTGATTCGTTCACACGAGAAGACAAAAATGTAGAGCTACCGGGCCCCGCTTGTTCATCCGCGTAGAGTTCCAATAACAATTCCCGCAGCTGTCCAACATCCCACCGTTCGTCATCACATAGCTGCAGAACCCGCTGAATGCCTTCACCCTGCAACTCCTGCACACGAGCCATCAGCCGGATGACCAGTTCACGAAATTGCCCCGGAGTCGGATCCACAACCACAGAATGCTGAATCGGTACATAAACCATGCCCAGCTCCCCTTGCTCCAGTGAACCTTTTACAAATATGCTCTCTTCCTGCAGCATCAGCTTACGGGGTTCAAGCATGTATTGACGGCATTCCGTGAAGGTGTCTGCGAGTTGAAACAATAGACCGTACAGCACACGCAGTTTAATTTTGCCTGCCTTTAGGAACTGGGATAACATTTTATAGCCGGAAATATCATATTGAAGAGTAACATTGCGATCCATCTCACGAATGTGGAGGGGAAGCAGGCGGGGAATATCATTGGAGGACATCATCCCCGTCTGTACACGGCTTAATTCGTCCATCCGTAGTCCTTCTGCTTTTTCCAGAACCATAAATGCTCCGCCGTTCCGTATAAAATCTTTCGTTAATCCATACATGCCAATCCTCTCTTTCCGCTGTAAATTCAACTTCAACTTTCTTCCTGAATCGTTCTATGAAATCATATAAACATAGGCACTGATAAAACCTGGCAATACAGCAAGCATGAACGGGAACTTGAGCGTTTTCTCCTTGCTGACCAGTTTGAGTGAACCGAGCATGAAAAAGCCTGCAAGCCCACCGGCCATGTTACGAATCCGTTTGGCTGAATCCCTGCGGAACAACAGAATAATTAAGCCGATTGCCCCGGCATATAGAACAGAATACACAACAACGTGAATTCCAAAAGAAATGCCTGTCCATGCACCAATCCCGCCAAACAGTTTTACATCTCCAGCTCCTACTGCTCCGATCGCGTACATCAGAAACAAAATACCAAAACAGGCTGCAAACCCGGCGGCAGAGAAGATCAAGCCTTCCCATCCATCCCATATCCCATGGGCCAGCACACCCAGAGTGGTTACAGGCAACGTCAGCAGATTTGGAATTTTCATGGACCGTACATCGGTTACAAAGGCAGTCACCACATATAGGCCACAGGCTGCAACGAACCATTCCACCTTCATCACTCCTCTATCCATATGACTATTTTCTTGATGCTACCTTAAACTCAGCTGTTGTCTTGCTGCCGTCAGCAGTTTCCACTACAAATGTCCAGGTCCCTTCCGTCGTACGAGTACCTACAAACCAGTTCCACTCAATCACGCCATTCTTATCCGCTGTAGCCCAGCCAATATGTTTCGCTGTACTTTCTCCCGACTTATAAAATATGGTTAGGTTTGCAGTGGCCCCAGGTTCCACCTGAACCTTGATTGTTGCATTATTCCCTATGTAGGCAGGCTCTGGCTTGGATAACACGGTTATTGAACCTGCAGCGTCTCCATCGCCCTCATTACTATTAGAACCCTCTCCCGTATCTCCGATCCATACGCGCTCAGCGGCAGCAGCCTGAATCCGTAAAGGTTTGCCGAGGAAAGGTACTTTAATCGGCAGTTCATAACTGAGCTCCAGCCTGAAATACGGATTCGTTTTGTTCTTGAGATCCGGCACGGATATCCCGTTAACATGTATACGCTCCATATCCAGCAATACCGGATCTATAAAAGGTTGGAGCAAAGGTTTCACAGCTGGATCAAGTACAGTCTCGATAACGGATGTCTTAATCTCTTGCAAAGGCTCCTCCCCACTGGCTGCAGCCGCACGCACCCAATTGCTTAGCGGTTCCGGTAGAGACGAAGCATACTCTTCAGCCCACTCCGTCAGAGACAACTCTGGTATGCTCCAGCCGCTTCCCTTCTCTCCACCACCAGCGGAATCCGATGGAGTGAAAACAAGCGAGACTGGATAGATCTTGGTGGAGAGCTGCTTTACGGCTTCACCCGCTGTACTTTGCAGGGCTGTCGAGATCAGTGTCATTTGTACGATGTAGACAAGGAACATGACAAAGAACAGAAACACAGGCAGAACGAGCGAAGCTTCCAATACGATGCTTCCCTGTTCCTTTTTCGAGGAGCTTGCCTGCTTGGGGAGAGATTTCAATTGTTCGATTTTGCGCAACCGTGTTAATCGAAGCAGCCATCGCGCATATTCTTTTTGATCTAGCTCCTGCTTCTCCATAATCCCTCCACTTGAAAAGGTACTGCTTGATTCAATAGGAATAATCCGTCCTCCGGTCTATGAATAATCGCCCATCTTCAACCTGGTCTGCATTCCCCATAACTGCACCTATACTTTTGATCACCCCTGGCAAAAACCATAACTTCACACTGCTGCGTATGTTCCCTGATGCATACGTTTGTTTTTCATCGGGATTAACGCCCGTATTCAGCCGAATCAATGCCAGCATTCTGGACATTTTACGGTCATTGTTACTGTGCATTAAAAGGAATAGTCTTAGATGGTCCCTGTATGTAAGCTTAACCTTGATATATTTGGACAACTCCACACTGCCCTCTTTGGAGAGCTTCACCATATCCGCTATGGCATGGGTAATCCCGTATAAAATTGCAGCCGATAAGACCAGAAGAGGATTACCGAGTTTACTGTTCTCAATTAATCCTTCTGCGGTTCGAATCGCCAAACGCATACCAAATATTTCTGCATATGCAGCCGCAATGTTGCCTGAAGGATTGTGAAACCCGTAAATGATATATTCCAGCTCCTGATTCTCCAGTTTGAAGACCTCACTCGAATCCCCGCTCCCTTCAGTCCAATCGAGCAGCTGTCCAAAATCCATCGAATTGAAATAAGCGAGTGCGTATTCATTCTGGAATAATTCATCCCCTAGACTATCCAGCAGGCCAGACATCCCGCCAAACAAACTGTCCATTCCATTCATGGCGTCACCGCCTGAATCGTAAGGATCGCCTGCAATTTCCGCCTTTTTGGCCTCCTCCCGGCTTGCCTGGTTAAATGCAATGTTGGCATCATAATATTGCTCCAACTGTTTGAATGCTTCCGTTGATCCGGAATGTCCATTTTCAATCTGTGACAATATGCGCTTTATGTCCTTTAATTTTGCCTTGGACTCCTTGTCGTTGGCCTTGCGCTGCGCATCAGATCCCCGACCTTCCTCAAGTAGCTGTTTGCTCTGAAGAATGACATTGGTGGCACCACTTCTTACATAAGAGTCCATGTATCGTTCTGTGACCTGACTTGCCTGTCTCACAGCAGGCTTAACAGGCACACCGCTCTGACCCGTCACATTGCGAAGCTGCGTATTCAGCTCAAGGCTGTCTTTTCTAACCTGATTAAAGTCTGAGGTTTGGGAGCGGATACGTTGTTTTAACTTATCAAACAATGCATCGGCTCTCACCAACTCAGAGGCAAGTGAACGTGTATCTTTGGCTTCGCTGCCTGATCCGGTAGATGGTGGACTCTGCCCAGGGAGGCTTGAATTCCCGACTTTTTCATAACTCGCATTCTGCGAACGGTTCTCCCCTTCAGCGATAACCCGCTTCATTTCCTCGTTAAGATTACGTGCTTCATCAATTAGAGTCTGAGCTGCCTCGAGTTTCGTCTGATGCGCCTGTTGTGCGGGCTGCAGAACCATACTTATGCCGGTAACCACAGTACCAACACCTGTCCGGTAACGAGCCAGCTCCAGGATATACTGCTGCTGGTTGAATGCCAGTCCTTCGTCTGCTTGTTTCTTGCTTAGATAATCCGTATAACGTGCTGCGATCTCGGCAGCATTCTCCGGCGTTTCTTCCATCATTTCATCGTAAATGGCAGGTGAGGGAGGACTCATGATCAGAGCAGGGAGATCTTTCAATGTATTGGCTGAATCGGTCTGATTGGCTATCGCCTCATCCAGCAAATCCTCACGCTTGTCATATAGCTTCTGTAATTTCTTGAGCAAGTCTACGGTATGCGCCGCTTCTTTCATTTCCTCTGACATTGGCTTGAATCGATTGACCACCTCTAACGTAAAATCAACCGGAGCTCGATATTTCATGTCCTCCTGAATCTGGCGATTGAAAATGTCATACCTGCCCAATTCCCGTTCCATGCTCAGGGTGCTTGTATCCCACTGTATATCCAGAATGGGGAATCCTTCCTTCACAGCCGATGGCTTCACACTATCATTCAGTACCTTGGCCATAATGGCTTCACCACTGCTGTCTCCATAACCAAACAACCCATATTCCCGGAGTGACGTGTCGTATGCAGACATCACCGATCTTAACGCTGCATGAGCCATGCGTTCTGATTGAACTTTGAAGGCGGCTATCCGGGCATAATCAATGAATACCGCGACAAACATATAGATTCCCGCCAGGATTAAGATCAAGAACAGGGTCACAGCACCTGATTCACCGTCTTTTTTTCTGAACAGCGCTGCTCTCCTCCTCTCTCTACTTTTTGGCTATGCCAAAATGCTGCAGGACCTGTCCTGCTTCAGCTGCTGTACCGGTTGCCTCGCCGCCTTTCCCTTTGAATTTGGCAGCATAATAACGTACCAGGTCCACCGTTCGGATAAATTCCGCCGGCTCGACAACCGCTGATGAACCTTGCGTCAGAACACGGTCACCCGAATCAAACAAAAAAGAAGGAAGAGGCAAAGAAATAACCTGCTCCAGCTTGGTCGTAACTTTTCGCTGTATCAAGGAGTTCTGATACTCGATCGTTCCACGCATCCCACCCGGCATGTTCTGCACGGCTTGGGATAACTTCTGTTCTGTCAGACTTCCGCCTTCACTAGCAGGCACGGGAACACTAATCTGATTATCCGCACCAGCCCAGCCAAACAGTGCTCCAAGCAATCGGTCATCCGTTAATCTCCAGTAGAGATTATCATGTACGCCTGCCGCTACTTCACCTGTCATGGCCTGCTTGTGACTGTTATCCCAACTGTAGGCGGCTCGTTCCGATGCTGCATAGGCATGCTGGTTTAAAAAGGTTTTTTGATACATGTACATCGTGAAAAACAGAATTAGCACGAGAATAAACAGCACCACCGGGAAGACCAGGGAAGCCTCGATCGTGAAGCTTCCATCTTCCCTTTTGAATCGTTTACTCAAAGAATTCATCACTCTTCTTGCTAACTTGACCAAGCAAACGAGTTACCAAGGTTTTAATTTGATCTTTGAAAATCAAGGCAATAATAATGATGACGCCAATAATCAGAATCAGCTCCAGCGTACCCAGACCGTCCTCTTCGTTCCAAAATGTACTTGCTTTGCTTTTCAATATCTCCTGCATTTCCATTCCTCCTACATATTCATCATCATAAAAGCAGGTGCTCCGATCATTACCACAATCGTAAAAAAGATCAGAACCATCGGAAACACCAGTTTGGAAGATGCCTGTTCTCCCTTCGCCCGACTGACAGCCTTGCGTTTCTCCCACAACACATGGGACAGATCCCGCAGCGCGAGTACAAAGTCACCTCCCCCACGGCGGAAATTCAGCAGAACTGTCGTCGTAAAAATCGTAACTTCCTGCACACCACAGCGGCGGCTGAACTGTTCAAACGACTGTTGAAAAGAATACCCATTGTTCCAATCACCGACCGTCTTCCGCAGCTCGTTGTAGAGCGGATGGTCTCGCTCTCCCTGACTTGCAACACAGTGAACGATAGCCCTTTGTACGGTTTCCCCTGCCCCAACAAGCAGTACAATCCGGTTTAACAGCTCGGGCAGCTCCATAAGGATATCCTGGTCTCTTCGCTGTACCTTGGTATGAAGATCTTTATAGAGTGCAAAAGGCAGTGCAACCGCGAGGGCAAGCCCACCTAACAGGCCTCCGTTTCCGATATCGCCAACGAGTGATAACAGACAGCCCACAAGCAGCATCAGCCAGGCATACGTCAGCATTTCAGCACTATAGAGCATCGTTTTCTCTCCGCTGTGCTGGATGCCGTGCATTTTCTGGATGGCATGCTGCATGCGGTACATCAGCACAGGCAATCTTCGGCCTACCTCATATCTGTCCAGTAAAAACAGAAAGGGTCCATGCAGTTTGTTCAGACGCAAGCCTTCCATATGAAGTTGGCGCAGATGGCGGTAGGTTTGTCCTCGCGTTCGATCCAGCACCAGCCACCCTGCTCCGAGCACCCCTCCGGATATAATGGGAAGCAGCATCGAATCAGCTCCTTATACTTTGATATCCATAATGCGTGTAATCCACAGATAACAGCAGGCGAGCAATACCAAGGCCACGCTGGAGATCAGATATCCCATACCGCTATACAGTGGTTCCATGAAATCCTTGGCCGTCAAATTCAAAAAAATAAGAAAAATAAAAGGCGCGGCAAACATCGCCTTGGACTCAAACCTTTTCTGTGCCACAGCGACCATGATATCCTGCTGGATGTCCAGCTTCTCGCCAATCACAGCAGAGGTTCGGCGAACCACCTCGACCAGGTCTCCACCCGTCCGCTTGCACGTGATGAATACGTCAGCAAAATTCGTTATATCCTCGATGCCAGCCCGGTCAGAAAAGTCCTGCAGCGCCTCCTCAATCGGTTGACCATATTCCATTCTTGTCCGCAAAATAGTGAATTCCCGAATGAGATCGGTATCCGCTTCAGGATTGAGCATCCGCAGATCTTCTACCGATTCCTTAAACCCATTTTCCACGGATTTCCCCGCAGCCAGTGCGGAGGATAACGCATATAACGCTTGTTTAAAATGTAAACTCAGTGTCATTCTTCTTCGTTCCAGCAGTACCTTTGTCCAGTGTTTTGGCACCCATATGCATCCCGCAGCCAAGATCACCCCTGCCAGCCAGTGGTGATAGAACAAAATACCGACACCGAAAAATAACAGTCCACTAATCAGCATACAGACGGTTCGTTGTCTACCGGATAGCGTGTATGCGGTATAATCTGTTAACACCTGCCTGGAATCACCCAACCTAATCACCTTCTAAACGCTTCTATTCACCTTGTTATCCGAACTTCTTAATTCCTTATGATACCGACCTATGTATTCACTCAGCCACTCTCCAAGCCCGGCCATTTGGATTTTCTCAATCTGCTTCAGCTTTCCGACTTGTACCAACCCTCCAATGATCTTGCCTTCCCTTTCATCCCGCTCCTGGAAACGAAAGAGCGGATTCAGTAGTACTTCCCCGTCCTTCATGCCAATGACTTCACTGATTTCCGTCACTCGTCTTGAACGGTCTCTCAGCCGTGATAGATGAACGAAGACATCAATTGCTGAGCTGATCTGCTGCCGTACAACCGAAATAGGAAGCTCTGCCCCGCTGAGTACCATCGTCTCCAATCTGCTGATCATGTCCGAGATGTTATTGGCATGCCCTGTAGACAATGATCCGTCATGACCGGTATTCATGGCCTGCAGCATATCCAAGGCTTCCGCACCCCGCACCTCACCGATTACAATCCGGTTGGGTCTCATCCGCAGTGAAGACTTGATCAGATCCCGGATGGAGATTTCACCCTTGCCCTCGGTATTGGCGTTCCGCGTCTCCAGCGACACCAGATTCGGCACCGTGACAATCTGCAGCTCGGCGGAATCCTCAATCGTAATAATTCGTTCATCTGGAGGGATGAACTGTGATAATGCATTCAGAAAGGTCGTTTTCCCTGACCCGGTCCCGCCCCCGATGAAGATATTGAATTTGCTGCGCACCAACTGCTGCAGCAGCTCTGCCGCTTCCTCATGCAAGGCACCTCTTCCAATCAGGTCCGACATGGTCATCGGTTCACTTGGGAATTTCCGAATCGTCATGGTAGGACCTTTTAGCGCAATTGGCGGCAGCACAATATTGACCCGCGAACCGTCCTTTAGCCGCGCATCCACAATGGGGGAAGACTCATTCACGATCCGGTTCACCCCGGAAACAATCATCTGGATAATATCCTCCAGCCGTTCTCTGGATTCGAATTCGAGCTGAATTTGGCGAACTTCCCCTTCCTGCTCGACAAAGATGTCCCGGTGACTATTAATCATAATCTCCGTAATGTCAGGATGATCCACCAGGGGTTGAAGAATGTCCAACCCGCGAAACGAATCAAACAGCCTCTGCACCAGCGCATGTCGTTCTCCAGATGTCAGGTCATCCAGTTCCGGATCAGATAACACCTTGCGCTCAATCCCCTGCCACAGTTCCCTGTCCCCCGCTGAAGACGTTAAGTCAAGGCCTGCCCTGACTTCCCGGCGCATGTTCTGAAATTGTTCTTCACGGTCCAAAACTCTATGGGATGCATCACTCATCATGCCCACCCATCTCCCTTATGGATGCGACCTGTCTGCTTCAGATCATCCTCTCCGTCCTGTACAAGCATGGTACACAGCCTTTTGACCTCACGCTGAAATATGGGAGAGCTTAGCAGCACTTCCTCCTGATGAAGCTGCTTCCAGGAAGGGATATAAGGCAGTACTGCATCCAGCTGCAGCTCAGGCCGTGGAACGGCATTGACTACGCTGTCTCGGTATTTGTTTACTACAAAGCGTGCACGATCCAATACATGTTCAACCAAATCAGGCTCAGTCCGCTCTGCATGCGCCAGCCATTGGCCCCAGCGGTGCATGGCAGACAGGTCATCTTCAACCAGCCATACCAAGGCATCTGCCGCTTTCAAAATACCTCGACTGCGTTCGTCCCAACCAGAGTCTCCATCCAGAATCAACACGTCATATTGCCCGGAAGCAGACAAATAATGAACGAGCCCCGTCGTATCTTCACACGACATCTGCAGCAGTTCCTTCCGGTTGGATAATGGCCAGAACACGTCTGCCTTCAGTCCATCATGACGAAGCACGTAACCATCTGTGCCCTTGGAAGGAGCCTGTGTAGTCACCTGCCCGCGCTTGCCCGATTCCTTCCTCCCAACCTTGAGATCATACAGCAGCCTAGACAGCCCGGTTTCGGCATCCGGAACACGCTGTACACTTCGGGATAATCCCTTCTCGAGGAACGGCAGCACACTGTCCAGCGTCTCCAGATTAAGATAGAGCACGGCGTACCCTGCCAGCCCGAGCTGCTTTGCCATATGCAGTGCCACCGCTGTCTTGCCGCTACCTCCCGAAGCTGATACCACTCCAATGGAAAGGGTTTGCTGTCCTGGACGGTGTACCTTTTTGCGACGAGGCTGCCGACTTGCATTCAGAACGATATCCAACAATACAGGCAGAGGTTGATATTTCATTAAGCGCTTGTCTTCCTCCACCTCCTCGTGACCTTCACTGAGAAGCAGCCAAGACACACCTGGACTTTCATCCATACTTTTCAGCCAGGGATTTAGAAACTCAGGTTCTGCAATAACCAGATCCGGCTGTTCCTGTCCTTCATGTTCATGCATATACTCCTGAAACGATTCCCACTGTGAAAAGGCAGTAAATCGCATTGCTGCACCAAACGAGCTCCCCTGAACAAAATCAAGCCAAGCACTGACATACTCCTTGTCTTTTGAAGCAAGTACCGCCTTCAGCACGATCAATTTCTCCTCCCCTCCCTGTAGAAAAGCACAAAAAAACACCGACCATGATCTGCATGTATTATGCAAGATTATGGACGGTGCTTCCGTCACGTGCTATGAATGTATGGATAATATAGCATACAATTTCTGGACGAGCAAGAGATTTATACAATTAACAATCTGATGCTTCCATCCTTATGAATGATAAGGTGCATCAAATTCAATAATGTTACGATCCGGATCAAGAACAAAGATCTGCGCAAACCCGGCAACGCTATCCGGTCTTGCTTCATACTCAATCCCCTGCTTTTCCAGCCAGGCTATCGTTTCGTTGTGACTTTTCACCCAGATGGCAAAGTGACCATCCGTCGTATCAATTCCCGCTTCACGCAGTGTATGTCCTTGCGGATGCTGGAGCAGATGCAGCTGCTGACTGCCAATCGCGTACCATGTGCCTGTAGAGCGGAAAGGTGGACGTTCAATTTCCTGCATACCTAGCAGTCCGGTATAAAATTGTTTGGCAACATCCAGATCACGCACAGCCAGGCTAACATGATGTATATGAGCATATTCAATCATGGCGTAATTCTCCTTCCGAGTCATATGATATTAATAAAAAAGTTAATCACTTAAACGACTATACTATACCTTCGTGCTTCCTGACCAGTTGTTGAAAAGAGAAAAAACACCTTTGATCCAAGCTGCTAACCTCTCTGGGTTCACACATACTTGAATCAAAGGTGTTTTCAAAAATGAACCACGTTACACGGATTTAAAAAGGGATGTATATGCTTGTAGCAAGCTTGATCTCTCCCTATTTCGCGCTATCCAATGCTTCCTGTGGAATCTTAATCTCTTCTACCTGGTTATGGTTGGAGAAGGTGCTGGTCATCTTCATGTCCATTGTGATTTTCTGGCCTTCCTGCTCCATCTCCATCACCATATTCACGTCGGTACCAACAGGAAGATACGTCTCCTTGTTCACCATATATTTCATTTGCATGCTTTTAATATTCATCTGTTCAAGCATCGCTTGTGTCTGGGCGTCCGTCCCATTCTGCTCCATGACGGATTGAGCGAGTTCCTTCACGTTATCACCCGATACGTCTGCGGTAATGACATAATTGTCGCCATCTTCGGTGATCTTGGTATCTTCCGCAATTTTATTGAATTGGTCCAATTCCTCTTCGGGGTTCAGGGTTGATTTCATTTGCTCAATCAGCTGCTTCGTTTGATCGTCAGGAATTTTAACCCATTGATCTCCCACCTGCGAATAGATGGCGTCGGAAGTAATGTACTGCTTCACGTTTTGTGCTTCCTGCCCGGACATTTCCATGTTCATCTCTTGATAGATCATCATCGGATCCTTAATGATGTCCATCTTCATTGTTGTTTTTACCTGCTGATCCTGTGACTGTTCGCCAGCCTCCAGCTTCAAATTCTGATCAATGGTTGCATCACTCGAGAAGCTTTTCATTTCCTTGGCTGCTTCATTGGTTTTGGTAATCAATTCTTCCAGTGTAGGGATCTGTGTCTCCTGCTCTGCAGGTGTATTGCCCTCGTTTGTCGCTTCGTTGCCAGCTGGCGGCGTTGCAGTGCTGTTATCCGCATCGTTACCGCATGCTGTCAAGCTTACTGCCAATAATGCCCCGATAATAAATGTAGTCCACTTCTTCAACTGTTTTTCCTCCCAAAATAGATGTGATCCGTATTCATTACCCAAATGTTTCCTTTATTAATCATGTTTGTGGTACATGCGTTGCTCTAGTACGATTTACAAAAACCGATTCTTGATCTCAGGTGTCGGCAGCATACACGCTTCGTCCTTGCCAAACCACCGGTAACGATTACGGGCTACCCAGTTATACACGGCATTACGAATGAATTTGGGCACAATAATGAAGACATATAATAATGGATATGGAAATTTCAGACCTTTGGCCAGCCGCAGTGCAGCTGTCGAACGTGTATAGTAACGTCCATTTTCGATAAGTACAAACGTATCCATGCTGTCTGTAGACAGATTTCCTTTCTTCAGCAAGTCCTTGGCTACATCGGATTGGAGCGATGCAAAATGGTATTTCCCTTCCGGATCACGTTTGATAATCCATTTGGTTAATCCTTGGCAGAAGTGACAAACCCCGTCCACGAGTACAATCGGGTGTCCCTCATGCTCATCCGCTCGAATTGATGTCATAATTGAAGCCTCCTCATTTATGCTGTTAGATTAACTTACCCACTTTTCACCTTCACGTTCGGTTATCCCCATAATTTATAAGACTCAAAAGGAAATAGAATAGAAAAAGAGCGCAGGCTCTAAAGCCTACGCTCGTATCTGTTGGGGCAATTACTCAGCAATTGCCTTTTCCATCCACTCATCTTCAATCATTTGTTGGTGCAGGTCTCCCGCCCACTGGTCCATGCATTTGCAAATGAAATCTTTGCGGCATACTGGACAAGGCGTTTTTTGCAGACGGCTGATCGCTGTCATCTTCCATTCCGGAGATTTGGAGTAGAATACACGGCACTGCGTGCCATCTACCAGCTTCATCGTAAATTCATACAATCCGTCATTTTCGTTTTTGCTGGCTACTTGCAATTTTGCAATACGTGGTCTATAAGACATGGATATCACCTGTCAATTCAAATTTGTTTCCTGCATGACTCTTCTCAGTACTAAGTCATATTAAAGAAATTTTAGTTCGATGTCAACTCAGGGAGCACGAACCTCCCAGCTTATTTTGAATTGATTCCATACCCACCAAGTTATGCCACACTATCCGCCGAACAAAATATCCAATATCGTGCCTACCTGACCCTGCTTTTTGCCTTTCAGTACATCGGGGTCGAATACTTCCACATAACCACATGAGGAACAGGCTACGAACAAATAGTGATTATGCTGAATATCGAACATTTTGCTAAGACCAGCCCCCGACATGGATACTTCCTTGATGTTGCAATCCGTTCCCCGGCATTTGGTACATACAAACCTTCGCTCAATCATCTCTTCAATACTCATTTGCATTCCCCCTTTTTCAGATGCCTGGCATGAAGCAAGAGTATAATTATGTAAAAGAGTACGCGATTTGACCTGCAATCTCCTGCACGTCTTATGATTTTAAAATACAAAGCCCTGCCGTTTGCCAGCAGGGCTTGTACCGAACAACAGGTATCCAGGATAGCCTGCTTAATATATCTCTCCCTTTACTCCAGCGAGTATTGGTTTATACCACGTTTAGTACGACATCAATATTACCGCGAGTCGCTTTGGAATAAGGGCAAAAATCATGTGCTTTGCGAGCCAGATCCTCGGCCTGACTATGATCCACACCCGGCATGCTTACATCCAGCCGAACCGACAACTGGAATCCGTCATCCGCAGGGTCTTTTCCAATGGATACATTACTTGTTACAGTCACATCTTCCAGTTTAACGCCGGCTTTACGCGCCACGTTGGCAAGAGCACTTTCGTAACATGCACCGTATCCTGCTGCAAAGAGCTGCTCAGGGTTCGTACCTTCACCGCCGGATCCACCCAGCTCTTTTGGCATTTTCAGATCATGTTTAAGGACTCCATCCGATGAAGTTACCGAACCTGTACGTCCACCTTTGACTGTCGCAGTTGCTGTATATAAAGCTTCCATTAGAATCTCTCCTTTTACACCAATATTTTTACTGCCTACAATTCAATTTAAACTTCTGGCTTATTTTGAAACGGATTTTGGGTTACTAAATCAGCTTCTGCATCTTTGTCATTTTCATGCATCAGCCCTCCATCCTGATAACGCCATTTTGTCCATCTACATAAAAGTTGCACTAGACAAAAATTATTGAATGAGTACAATGTAAGTAACGACATATATTTTCAGACATATAAAAGTGAATGACCCCGGTCCTCATCATAAGGAAAATCAATACGATTATTATTAAAAAGTCAGGTGAACATGTATGAGTAAAAAAAATCCATTCAATTCTCCTTCGGCTGAGCAATTAGCCGCAGCAGGCATGGCTCCCTCCCTCGGGGAAGCGCACAGTTCTATGAAAGTTCCGAAAAACGCCGTCTGGTGGAAAAAATTCCTCGCCTTTGTCGGCCCCGGTTATCTGGTCGCTGTCGGCTATATGGACCCGGGTAACTGGGCAACAGATATTGCCGGCGGTTCCCAGTTCGGTTATACGCTATTATCCGTTATTTTAATCTCAAACCTTATGGCCGTCGTATTACAGTCACTTGCAGGTAAGCTTGGTATTGTAACCGGACGGGATCTGGCCCAAGCTTGCCGCGAACGGTTCAGTATGCCGGTTGTCATTATGCTCTGGGCCTTGTGCGAACTGGCCATTGCTGCTACAGATCTGGCTGAGGTCATTGGTTCAGCCATCGCACTGAAGCTTCTGTTCAACATCCCGATGTTATACGGCGTCATTATTACGGCTGTGGATGTTCTGATTATCCTTTTGCTGCAAAATAAAGGCTTCCGCGCCCTGGAAACACTGGTCATCGTGCTGATGGCAACCATCGCCCTCTGCTTCGGGATTGACCTATTTCTTGCCAAACCGGATATGGGCGGGGTACTCACAGGCTTTGTACCAAGTGCCGAGATACTACAGAATCCTGCGATGCTATATATTGCCATCGGAATCATTGGAGCAACGGTTATGCCGCACAATCTGTACTTGCATTCATCCATCGTGCAGACCCGGCAGATCGAACAGACAACTCAGGGGAAAAGAGAAGCCATTCGTTACTCCACTATGGATTCAACTATCGCTTTAACCCTGGCCCTGTTTATCAACGCCGCCATACTCATTGTGTCAGCCGCTGTATTTCACAGTGCAGGCATGACACAGGTCGCTGAGATTGCCGATGCTTATCACTTGCTCACACCTCTGCTGGGCACAACCATTGCAAGTATCCTGTTTGGTGTCGCTCTGCTGGCCTCAGGTCAGAACTCTACGCTTACAGGTACACTGTCCGGGCAGATTGTCATGGAAGGTTTCCTGAACATTCGGATTCCGGCTTGGCTTCGCCGGCTCGTGACCCGATTAATTGCCATCATCCCTGCCGTCATTGTGACGGCTATCGCCGGAGAACACGGAACGGAAGAATTGCTGATTTTGAGCCAGGTTATTCTATCGTTGCAGCTGCCTTTTGCCGTTATTCCACTTGTGATGTTTACGAGTGACAAGAAAAGCATGGGCGCATTCGCCAACAAATTGTGGCTCAAAATCGTCTCTTGGATCATCGCTGCCGTAATTGTGGTTCTGAACGTTTATCTGATTATCCAGACCATCATGCTGTTTTAATCTGAATATGCGGTAAACAGTTTTATTCTTGCCCATAGATTCATTAAAAAAAGGCTGATCCCTTATCAAGAATATACTTGAGGGGATCAGCCTTTTAGTTTGCCGTACACTTGCCTTGTCCTTTATTTAATGACGCGAAAGTCATCTCTTTTTAATTTCATCCACTAACCTTCAGAAGGCACAAGCAGTGGAATAAGCTGCTCCAAGGCTTCGATCGTCCAGTCTGCATGCTCTTGGCCCTCCAGCTCAGGCTGAAATCGACCATAGCCCTGCAAAATCCGAATCGTTCGCATCCCCAGCTTCTTGGCAGGAATGATATCGTTATCAATCCGATCCCCAATCATGACTGCTTCCCCGGGTTCACATCCCGCCTGCTTCAAAGCCACAGCATAGAGTTCCGGATCCGGCTTCGATACACCTTCTTCTGCCGAGCAAGCCAGTACATCCACGTACCTCCGCAGACCGTAGCTCTCCAGGCGCTCAGCTGTCCCTGGACTCTGATTGGCGATGATCCCGATTCGATAATGGAATGACAATTCCTTCAACACCGCGTCAGCAGAAGCGAAGGGTTTCTCCAGTTCCTTCCGGAACTTCAACTTCTCCTGGATCTGCTCCCTATGACGTTCATCGCTGATCAGCGTTCGAATGGCTACCCTCATGGGCCACTGCTCATAATTTCGGTAACAGGAGGCAAATATCTCTCGCACTTCCTCTATTTTCACCGGATATCCAAGCAAGCAGGCTTCTTTTACAAACTGCCCTATAATATCATCTACCGGCTCCCATTCGTCCACCAGCGTATCTCCTACATCAAAGAACAACCATTTTAACCCCCGTACATCCGGCACGCCTATTCCTCCTTGTTAGCCATGAACGCAATCTCTATAAATCAGCAATGTACATTAATGCTCAAATAAAAAAGAAGACCCACCATCATGCATGAGTCTCCTCAGAATTCCGTTTTTCCACAAGTTCAATTATAACAGGCACCTAACACCGGATCAATCGGCAGCTATCACATTAACCATTAAGCAAGAAGCCAACTTCTCCATTAAGGGAATACACAATGCGGTCAGCTCCCATCCCTCGGTAAATGCCTTTGGGGTGACTCTGTTCCGTAATCACACATAGTGATTTGGAGGTCCAGGAACGGCAGATCTGCAAATAGCGGCAGGTCAGGTTCAGACTGTTCTCGAAGATAAAAACATTGCCTACGCTCGACTGCGGTAGAAACCACTTCTGAGCTTCAGCTGTATTCATGCGAATGACGTTCTCCACTCCGATTCTGCGGAGCTTCCGTTCTTCTCCTGCACTATTGGTCAGAACGGCAAACGGCATTTTTTTGTACATCAGCAGCTTGATAAACTTGCGGCCTGCTTCATTCGGTGCTGTTACTAAAATCATCTCATTATCCATCATTCGTTCCTCCCTTGGCGTGAAAAGACAACAAAAAAGAAGCGTGGGGGACCAAGGCCTCCCGAACGCTTCTTGAATAACCCATGACGAAAACGCCATGAATATGCGTACGGCTTGTTGCCTCTCCCTTTAACGCTTACGAGGTTAGCTGACGGATTCGGGCGCGAGAGTCGCCCTATTTCCGGCTTGCACCGAAAAATTCACCCCATGGATTAGCTGCAATGACAGCCATTCCGATTGGTTCCCCCGTTTCCCACCCATGAATGAATGGAAACTCAGCGATTAAAACATCGTTCCTGTTTCATATATTGACCAGAGCGATATTATCGTTTGTTTCGTTGTTCATGTTAAGTTTAATTGAATTAGAAATTACGATATGAATCATACACCCGCGACATGTTAGTGTAAAGTCCGGTCAGATCACCGAATGGACGAATTTAAGGCATTACATATCAATGATATCGCTTACAACCAATCTATTCTCCATCCATCTCTATGAAGCTCGCTAATTCTCGTCCTTATGAAAAACGTCTGTAATTTAGGATTTCTGTTAGTAAGAATAGATATTTTGTATGATTAATTTTGCATTATCTAATTGTAAGCAATATAATATAGCTATAGGAATCATTAACCCATCATACGATATGGAGGCGACAGATCATGTCCGTTTATGACTACAAAGTCAATACCCTTCGGGGCCAGGAAGTCGAGATGTCCGATTATCGCAACAAGGTGCTGCTGATTGTAAATACGGCGAGCAAATGTGGTCTGACCCCGCAATTTGAAGGCCTACAGGAACTCTATAACAAATTCAAAGACCGGCAATTTGAAGTACTAGGCTTCCCAAGTAACCAATTTGCTCAGGAAAAAGGATCTTCCGACGATATTGCTGAGTTCTGCCAGATGAACTACGGTGTAAGCTTTCCTATGTTTGAGAAAATTGATGTCAATGGTTCAAGCGCTCACCCTCTATTCCAACACCTGACAACAGAGGCACCTGGACTGCTCGGATCCAAAGCCATCAAGTGGAACTTCACCAAATTCCTTGTCGATCAGAACGGACGTGTCGTGAAGCGTTATGCTCCAAAAACGACTCCTGACCAAATTGAGGCTGATATTGAGAAACTGCTGAAATAGATTAACATGGAGAGGCCATAATCAACATGGAACCAGAGAAAGTCCGGTTCTCTGTGAATGGCCTTTTTTATGTTGTTCCAAACGCAAAAAAGAGGTTTTCCATATACGGAAAACCTCTTTTTGTCGTACAATATGATGCGGTCGAGAGGACTCGAACCTCCACGGGCATACGCCCACTACCCCCTCAAGATAGCGTGTCTGCCATTCCACCACGACCGCATGTCGTAAATAATCGGCAACAAAAATGATTATACAGGATTACATTATAAAAGTAAAGCACTTTTATAAAAACTACTTTTGAACCTGTGTTTTTCCTCCAAATATCGGTTTTTATCGTCATGATCTTTTAACTGCTGCATACATTAAATTTCAATTCTTTTATACATCTTCATTTTAATTTTGGCTCTTCATAAGAAAATATATCATATACTTAACATTATTTTTTGAACTTTTAACCAAAATAGGTCACATAATATAACATTAAAGTATAAACAAAACTTAAAATAAGAAATCATTGACAAAATACGGATGTTTATGTGATTATATATATCATATAATTCGGATTTTAAACATAAAAGGATTCAGATATCAATACTAATGTTATATAAAATAACATTTCACGAACGTAGGAGGCGAAAGACCGTGAACCGTGGGAATAAGCTGCTCGATTATGTCAAACTGCTTGATTCCTCCATTCATGTCGGAGGTTTTACCCATTCGTTTGGTATGGATGTACACATCGCTGAAGGCAGCATCCGAAATGCCGATGATCTGGAATCCTTCATGCGCTGCCAGCTGCATCCCAGTATTGTTCGACTTGAGGGCATGGCGATTAAGGGTATCTACAGCGCAACGGATCATAACGACACATGGCGAACAGCTCTCATTGACAAGTTGGTTCACGTTCAGCGGACTCCTTCTGATCAAAGGGAGCAAGCCGCTGCCATGGGCAAAAGACTGATCAAGCTGGCCCGGGCTCTCCACCCCTGGATTGAATTCAGCCAGCTCGAACACACCCTTGCCAAATACGAGTCTGTAGGCTGCCTCTCTACTGTTCACGCCTGGATCAACCACTACCTCGATATCCCCGTCGAGGAAGCGGTAATGGGTTACTTGCACTCAGCCATGAATGCATGCATAACCGAAGCCTCCAAAGTCCTCCCCATGCATAACGAAACAACCCAGGAACTGCTGGTTCGCCTGGCCGCAGACCTGGAGCATGAATGGAATACCGTTAGCGCCTCCGCTGCGGATGGACCGGCACAGCCAACCTCAATGTCCATGAAATCGCTGTTCCCCAGCTTCCACATGCTTGGCGCAGGGCTGCATGCTTATCGCGCCTGAACTTACCGCCTTCAAGCTCCCCTCATATTTCCCCAAACGAAAAAGCACGCAGCAACCTCCTTGCTGACGTGCTTTTTCTCGTATGCCTATAGAACACAACGTTTTTACGTCATTATTTGATGTAAATACACTATTTTTCGTCGTTTATAATTGTTACATGACGTAAATACGTATATAATGTAATGAACAGCTCGCATCTCCCTCTATTATACACAGCCCAAGGCGGGTTGAAATACTTCTATGAGGGGTGAACCCTTTTGAACAAAAAGAAACCCGTGACTCCGTTCGGATGGGCCATCAAACGCCGCTTAACGGAGCTGCAGATGGACCAAAAAACGTTTTGCGAGAAGCACGACATCCCGCCGTATCGTTTATCCAATCTCATCCATGGCACACGAAAAGCCACTCGTTTCCGAAACCAGGTCGCAGACATTTTGCAAATTTCGGATGAACTACGATGACACTGCCATTACCTTGCCATCCCGATCCTTTAACTGATTGCCAAGGAGGGCCTATTCATGAGCTTCTTTACAACTGACCTTGAAAGGTTATCCTTTCAATCCCTACGTCATCAACTCATCATCGTCGACCGCGACTGGAGAATTTGCAGCTGCAATACCGCATGGCAGAACGGACTCGGGCGATTGCATCTCTCGAAATATAAAAAATCCGACACCCACCGATCTTCTTGCGAAACGTTTCATTATCTTCAGCTGCTGCAGATATGGGTAGCCCAGGAAGAGGAAACGGAGAACTCATCGATTATTCAAAAGTTAGAGAAGATTCAACACCCCTATGTTCACTGCCATACATATGACATATCTGTACAGTCTGCGAACCTGGACCTTCGATGGTTTAGGCTGGAGCTGACGCCCTTGCATCAGACGGATCCTCCTTCTCCGATGGGATTAGCTCTGATCTCGCATACAGACATCACGGAACAGAAGCGAATTGAACAGCAATTGAAGCTTGCTCTATCCGAAGTACGGACACTACGCGGACTGCTTCCCATTTGCGCCGTCTGCAAACAGATTAAGGATGAGCAGGACGTCTGGAATTCAGTCGAAGGTTATTTGGAGAGACATACCCATGCTGAATTCACACACGACATCTGTCCGGACTGCATCCGCAGGCTATACCCGAAGTACTCCAACATTTTGGATAAACGCTCCTGAGCATAACAAAAAAAGCAAAAAAATAACCACCTCTCCTATACGGACAGGTGGTGTTCAAATTGAGACATATCCAATTCCTCCGGGGATCCCTGCAGCGCAATTGCTCCCTTGTCCATGACATAGATAAAATCCGCAGCCCCGCGTACAAAATCAATGCTCTGCTCGACGAGCAGCACCGAAATGTCGCCCTTCGCCTTGATTTGCAGAATGACCTGCCGAATATCCTCGACAATTGAAGGCTGTATGCCTTCCGTTGGTTCATCCAGCAACAATAGTCCAGGCCGTGAGGCAAGCGCTCGCGCGAAGGCAAGCTGCTGCTGCTGGCCACCACTCAGATCACCGCCCTGCCGTCCATACATGGTCGCAAGGACCGGAAACATCGCGAGCACATCTTCAGGAAACGTCTTCACCCCAGGCGCAGATGTCTCCAGACCGAGCAGCAGATTTTCCTTTACCGTGAGCTGAGGAAAAATCTCACGCCCCTGAGGAACATATCCAATGCCTGCCTTGGCACGTTTGGCAGGTTCCAAAGCGGATATGTCCTGCCCTTTCCAGTGGATGGCCCCTTTCCTTGTTTTGAGCAGGCCCATCAACGTTTTCATCAGCGTTGTTTTGCCGACACCATTCCGGCCCATGAGGCAGACCACCTGTCCAGGCAGAACATCCAGATTAACACCACGCAGCACATTGCTTTCCCCGTAGCCCGATTCAATTCGTTGCAGCGACAGCATGGTCATCTCTCCTTTTTCCCAAGTAGACTTCAGCCACCCTGGGATCTTCCTGCACCTCAGCCATGGTACCTTCCTTCAACAGCTTCCCTTCATGCATCACGGTCACTTTTGCCGCGTACTCACGGACAAACTCCATGTCATGCTCCACAACCACGACCGAACGTTCACGCGCTATCCCCTGTAACAGCCTGCCCGTTTTATGTGTTTCCTCGTCCGTCATCCCGGCAACCGGTTCGTCCAGCAGCAACACGCGCGGTTCCTGAAGCAGCAGCATGCCAATTTCCAGCCACTGCTTCTCGCCGTGAGAAAGCGCTCCTGCCCGTGTATACACGCGGTCTTGCAGTCCAATTTGCTCTATGACCTGTTCCATCGCCGTGTTGATTTTCCCAAACCGCGGAATACCAAGGGTTCGAAGAGGTGAACGCTGACTTTCCGCCGCCAAGGCCAAATTTTCCTGTACGGTAAGGCCTCCGAAGATGGATGGAGCCTGGAATTTGCGTCCTACACCTTTCCGGACGATCTGATGTTCCTTCAGACGTGTCAGCTCTGTGCCGTCTTCCAGCCGTACCGTGCCGGAGAGAGGTTTGGTTTTTCCGCAAATGACATCCAGCATTGTCGTTTTCCCCGCACCATTGGGGCCGATCAGAAAATGCAAATCATGCTCATGCAGCTTCAGGTTCATGCCATTAACTGCGACGAATCCGCCAAAAGCTACGGTAATACTCTCAGCCATCAATACGGGTGAAGCTTCAGTAGACTTCAGGTTTTTCCTGACTGACAGGGACATGTACAACCTCTCCTCTCCGCTTCAGCAATCGAACCACATTTCGATAGACTCCAACGAGTCCGTTAGGCATGAATAACACTACCGTTACAAACAGCCCGCCGAGAACAAACAACCAGCCTTCGGGGTACGCCTCACTTATCCCCGTTTTGGCCGCATTCAGAACCACTGCCCCGATCACAGCCCCAATGAGCGTGCCGCGACCACCCAAGGCAACCCATAACACCATTTCGATGGATGGAACAATCCCCATCATGGACGGCGAGATAATCCCGACCTGAAGAACAAACAGCATACCCGCTATTCCTGCAAGAGCTCCGGAAAGGGCAAACGTCAGCGTTTTATAGCCCGCCGGATCATAACCCAGGAAACGCACCCGGTTTTCCCCGTCCCGCGAAGCTTCAAGCACCTGACCAAACCGACTATTTACCATTCTTCTGCAGAGTAGGTACGTGAGTACCAGGATGGCAAGTGTAATATAGTAGAGCACAATTGTTGTTCCTGCAGAATGCAGCGTGAAACCAAAAATGGAGTTATAGCCGGTTATACCATTCGTCCCCCCGGTCCACTCCTGTTTGCCGATAAACAAAGTAACCGTGATTAACACAAGGGCTTGCGTCAAAATCGTAAAATACACCCCGGTAATCCGGTTACGAAACGTAAACCACCCCAGCCCAAATGCCAGTAAAGCCGGAAGAGCAATACCCAAAATTAACGCCACTGGAAATGAACGAAATGGTTCCCAAAACCACGGAAGACCTGACAAGCCGCTCCACCCCATGAAATCAGGCAGGGATGTGCCGCTCGCCTGCAGTTTCAGATACATGGCCATGGCGTAACCACCAAGACCAAAGAACACCCCATGCCCCAGACTCAGAACCCCGCCGTTGCCCCAGATCAGATCCAGTCCGATGGCCAGAATAGCCAGTGCCAGGAATTTAGCGAGCAAGCTAAGCCGAAACTCGGTAGAGATTAGCGGGGCAAGACACATTAGAATCAGTACGACCGCCCAGATGATTCTCGTTTTTAAACTGCCTGACTTCAGAAGTGCTGACATTATATAACCCCCTTCTTCGTGTTAGTCGAGACTGCGGGTTCGCATGGCAACCAGTCCCCGCGGCTTCCACTGCAGAAAAGCAACGATACATACAAACACCAGCACTTTGCCGATGGAGGCCGATGTGTAGGTTTCAAACAACGTATTGAACATGCCAATCCCGAGCGCACCGCATACCGTTCCTACCAGTTTGCCAACCCCGCCAAGAACTACAACCATAAATGCATCTACAATATAATAGGTTCCGAGCGACGGACCAATCGGCCCGATGAGCGTCAGAGCACAACCTGCGATACCCGCAATTCCCGAACCAATGGCAAAGGTCATGCCATCTACCCGTCTGGTCGAAATCCCGAGACAGCCCGCCATGCTCCGGTTCTGCATAACAGCCCGCATCCGTCGTCCGGAAGAAGTACGGTATATGTACAGATACATACATAGCAGGACAACTGCGACAAGTGCGATGATAAAAATCCGTTTATACGGAAATACGATACCGTCAGAAATCGCAAGACCGCCGTTAAGCCAGGACGGACTGGATACACCTACATTCGGCGCCCCGAAAATGGTACGCGCGAGCTGCTGCAGCATCATTCCCACTCCCCACGTAGCCAGCAAACTGTCCAGGGGTCTACCGTATAAATGCCGGATCAATATCACTTCAAGCAGCCAGCCGATAAGTGCCGCTACACCAAACGCGATCGGCAATGCCACGATAAAATAAACTTCGAACCAGGCTGCCGGAGCATAGGAAATAAACAAATTTTGAGTCACATACGTTGCATATGCACCAATCATAATCAGCTCACCGTGAGCCATGTTGATGACATTCATGAGACCAAACGTTACTGCGAGCCCCAGCGCAATCAATAACAGGATCGAGCTGATGCTAAGGCCATTGAACATTTGCAGAACAAACATATCCATCCCGATCACCCTTTCACATGCTAAAAGCCTCTTCCGATTCAAACACATCACCAAGACTACGCATCAACGCTTTATCGTAATATTGTACAAGGGTGCGCTGTTCCACCCTCATCCGTAATCTCAGAAGTTTGGACATGAACGACTTGCTTATTGATTGCTTAGAGAAGCTCCCCATTCGTAGGTTTTCAAATAAGGATCAGGCTTGACAGGAGAACCGGAGTTCCACAATTCCTTGAATTGACCATCTTCCTGCACTTCTCCGATCCGGACGGTTTTGTAAATATGCTGATTCTCTCCGTCGACGGTTACTTTCCCCTCGGGAGCATCAAATTCCAATCCTTTTGCTGCTTCTCTGACCTTCTCCACATCGGTTGATCCCGCTTTTTCAACAGCTGCCTTCCAGAGGTACACCGCTACGTAACCCGCCTCAATCGGGTCAGCCGTCACCCGGTCAGCACCATATTTTTCTTTATATTTCTCAACAAATGTCTTGTTTTCGGGAGTATCTGTTGTCTGATAATAGTTCCATGAAGCCAGGTGCCCTTTCAGCACATCCGCACCAATGCCCCGAATTTCCTCTTCCGCCACACTGACCGACAGCGTCGTCATCTGTTCTGAAGTGATGCCAGCATCCTTCAGCTGCTTGAAAAAGGCAACATTACTGTCCCCGTTAAGCGTGTTATACACCACATCCGGCTTCGCAGCCTTGATTTTGCTTATGATGGTACTGTAATCGGTATGGCCCAGCGGTGTGTATTCCTCGCCAACCACCTCTCCGCCTTCAGCTGCCAATTGAGCCTTGATCACCTGATTGGCCGTTTTCGGGAAAACATAGTCCGAACCAAGGAGATAAAATGTTTTGCCCCTATTCTCCAGTAACCACGTTACAGAAGGAACAATTTGTTGGTTCGTTGTTGCACCTGTATAAAAAATGTTGGGAGATGACTCCAGTCCTTCATACTGCACCGGATAAAATAAAAGCCCTTTATTCTGCTCGAACACCGGGAGCATCGCCTTTCGACTCGCTGAAGTCCATCCGCCAAAAACAGCGGCCACCTTATCCTGCTGAAGCAGCTTTCCGGCCTTTTCCGCAAAAGTCGGCCAATCCGAGGCCCCATCTTCAATGACAGGCTCAATCTGTTTGCCAAGGACACCACCAGCTGCATTGATCTCTTCAATCGCAAGCATCTCGGCATCCTTGACAGACACCTCGCTTATTGCCATCGTTCCACTCAAGGAATGAAGAATGCCTACCTTGATCGTCTCATCGGACGCAGCGACTTCCCCTGTTCCACCGGAATTCGAAGCTTCAGGTGGCGTTCCACCTTCCACACATCCCGTTAAAGCAATGACCGCCCCAAGCAAAACTCCCCATAATCTGACCGACCTCTTCTTCAATAGCCTACACTCCCTTTTTTTAGTCTATTGACGAACATTAAGGTCATTTAAGTCCGAAATGTTCGTTGATCCAAATTATGGAGTCTCCAACTCTTCATGTCAATAATGCTTACATAATTTTATTTTACGCCTACTTGTTTCATGCATGCTGCTAATATGTTTCAATCCTTATTGACAAAGGGTCACCCTGTGTGAGTATATTTAACATATAATATGATTCATGAAGATATATACTTTTATGGGAAAGGTCGGATGGCCCTTGCACTGGACGGAGCAGGAAAAAGAAAAACTGCTGATTACCGTAGCCGCCAATCTCGCCCGCGAACGCAGAGGACGCGGACTGAAGCTAAATGTTCCCGAAGCCATCGCTTTGTTAACCTCCGAGCTCATGGAACGAGCGCGGGATGGAATGAGCGTAGCGGATTTGATGAGATATGGCGGTACAATCCTTACACGGGATGATTGTATGGAGGGAGTCCCCGATATGATTCCCGAGGTACAGGTGGAAGCTACATTCCCTGACGGGACCAAGTTGGTTACCGTGCATGAACCCATACGCTGAGAAAGGCAGGAGAATGCCATGATTCCAGGCGAATATCGATTGAAACCGGATGAGATTGTCTGTCATCCCGATCGCCAAACGATACGATTAATTGTGTTGAACCGCGGTGATCGCCCCGTACAGGTCGGTTCTCATGTTCACTTCTATGAAGTAAATGCCGCTCTGGACTTCGACCACACCGCAGCGTTCGGACATCGTTTGCATATCCCTGCAGGCACCGCCGTTCGTTTCGAACCCGGGGAAGAAAAGCCGGTTGAACTCACCACTTTTGGCGGCAAACGGCAGATTTATGGACTTAACGGATTAACGGAAGGATCGGCAGACCATCCTCCAGACCCGCAGAAGCTCGAAGCTTTCCTGAAGGCTTTCGCCCCCACGCCATCACAGGATGGAGGAGATCCAGCATGAAACGCATGTCTCGTGAACAATACGCTTCCATGTTCGGCCCAACAACCGGGGATGCCGTAAGACTGGCAGATACGGAGCTCTGGGCAGAAATCGAGCATGATTACGCGGTATACGGAGATGAGAGCAAATTCGGAGGCGGAAAAGTCATTCGGGACGGCATGGGCCAGTCCGCAACCGCTCTTCGCAGCCATGGCACGCCGGATACTGTCATTACTAACGCCATCATTATCGATCATTGGGGAATTGTAAAAGCAGATATAGGTATCCGTGACGGAATCATCTGTGCGATTGGCAAATCCGGTAATCCGGATACGATGGACGGGGTCGATCCACTCCTTGTGATTGGCGCTTCCACCGAGATCATCGCCGGCGAAGGCATGATCGTCACTGCAGGCGGAATCGACACCCACATTCATTTCATTTGTCCGCAGCAGATTCAAACTGCCCTGTCTTCCGGAGTAACTACCATGATCGGCGGAGGTACAGGACCAGCAACAGGCACCAAAGCAACCACCTGTACACCTGGAGCCTGGCATATTCATCGCATGCTGGAGTCCGCTGAAGCCTTTCCTATGAATATCGGTTATCTGGGTAAGGGTAATAGTTCAACCACCGCTCCACTCATTGAACAGATCGAAGCTGGTGTCATCGGCTTGAAATTGCACGAGGATTGGGGGACAACCCCAAGTGCCATTGACGCGTGCCTGACTGCTGCCGGAGAGCATGATATTCAGGTGGCCATTCATACCGATACCCTGAATGAGACTGGTTTTCTGGAGAATACACTTGCCGCCATTAACGGCCGCACGATTCACACGTATCATACGGAAGGCGCAGGCGGCGGACACGCACCAGACATTATCCGTGCTGCCGGTGAATCGTACGTGATTCCTTCTTCAACCAACCCCACGCGTCCTTATACGCGGAATACAGTTGAAGAACACCTCGATATGTTGATGGTATGCCATCATTTGGATCCTGCAATTCCAGAGGATGTCGCTTTTGCCGATTCCCGGATTCGCCCAGAGACCATTGCAGCCGAAGACATTCTGCATGATCTCGGTGTGTTCAGCATTATCAGTTCTGACTCCCAGGCCATGGGCCGGGTAGGCGAAGTCATTATCCGTACCTGGCAGACCGCAGACAAAATGAAAAAACAGCGCGGCAAGCTGGAATTAAAATCTGATTCCCCTTCCGACAATGACCGCATCAAAAGATATGTCGCCAAATACACGATCAACCCTGCCATTGCTCATGGCATCAGCCATATCGTCGGTTCTGTGGAAGTGGGCAAGCTAGCGGATCTGATCATCTGGAATCCAGCCTATTTTGGGGTAAAGCCCGAAATGGTGATTAAAGGCGGTATGATTACTTTCGCACAGATGGGTGATCCGAACGCCTCCATCCCGACACCTCAGCCCGTGTTCGGCAGACCGATGTTCGGGTCATACGGTGGAGCTATCGCCAAAGGGTCCATTACTTTCGTCTCCCAAGCTGCTGCTGATGCAGGCATCAAGGAGACGCTTGGATTAAACAAGCGCGTGGAAGCCGTCAAAGGCTGCCGCTCAGTGAGTAAAAAGGATATGATCCACAACGATGTGACACCTCACATTGAAGTGGACCCTGAGACGTATGAGGTTCGAGCCGATGGGGTACTGCTTACCTGTGAACCCGCAGATGAGCTGCCGATGGCACAGCGTTACTTCATGTTTTGACATCTTGCTGTGATAAAAGTGAACGTTTCACTTCTTCAGGTTCCTATTGCCCTCTTCGTTATCGTGTAAAATCATGTCCAACCTATATCCTTACATTATTTTTATATATCGGATTTGGGTTGGAAGGGAAATTAGACAGAAGCAAAGAAAGGACGCTTGGCATGATGCAAAGTGGTACGAAGCTGCTTCGATATGTTCAACTGCTCGACTCAGCCCTGCCCATCGGCGGGTTCTCCCACTCTTTCGGTCTGGAAGCATACACGCATGACGGCACCATTCGAACAATCACCGAGCTTGAACAATTCATTCGCAGCCAGCTTCACTCCAGCCTGATTCGGCTCGATGGACTTGCTATCAAAGGCGTTTACCAAGCAATGGAGGAACAAGACTCCGCTCTACTCGCTCTCTATGATAAGCGGGTACACGCCCAGCGTACCCCCCGGGAGATCAGGGAAAGCGGCCATAAAATGGGAAAGCGACTGCTGAAACTTGCCCGTTCTCTCTATCCTTGGATGGACTTCTCGCTTATTGATGAAGCTGTGCAGGCACACGGTGCCTATTGCGGGATTACTACCATTCACGGTTATATCCTTTATCAATTGGAAATCGGATTAGACGAGGCCGTTACCGGTCATTTGTATACCTCACTGAACGCTTATGTCAACAGCGCACTGCGCCTCCTGCCGATCGGGCAAACCGAGGCACAGATGCTCATTCAGAAGCTGCTCGATGATATCGACTCCGAATGGATTCGAATTCGGGATGACGACCCCGAAGATATGCACAGTTTCGGTATTGCCCAGGAAATCTACGCCATGCGGCACGAAAACTTACCTGCCCGCCTGTTTATGTCCTGATACCCATATTTATAAACTACGACTTTCTTTTTTTAAAATAAGCAGATAATCCAAGGAGGAATTTGTTATGTGTGGAGGAGCTAATCATACGCATCATCCGGAGTGGGAACGTAAGGCATTTGATCGCAGCAGACCAATGCGAATTGGTATTGGAGGGCCGGTAGGCTCCGGCAAAACTGCCCTTGTGGAGAAGCTGTCGAAGGCGCTGCGTACTCGCTATAGTCTGGCCGTCATCACGAATGATATTTATACCAAGGAAGATGCCGAAATCCTCCTGCGCCTGAACGCTCTTGCGCCTGAACGCATTATTGGCGTTGAAACAGGCGGATGTCCGCATACAGCCATTCGAGAAGATGCTTCAATGAATTTTGAAGCCGTAGACGAATTGGTCGAGCGTTTTCCCGATCTGCAATTAATCTTCATTGAGAGCGGGGGCGATAACCTCTCAGCTGCATTCAGCCCGGAACTTGCAGATGTGTTCATCTACATCATTGACGTTGCCCAAGGGGAAAAACTGCCTCGCAAAGGCGGTCCAGGCATTACCCGCTCAGACCTGCTGCTGATCAACAAAACAGACCTTGCACCTTATGTTGGCGCAAGTTTGCAGGTGATGAAGGATGATACCGAGCGGGTACGCGAAGGTCGCCCATATGTGATGTCGAATCTCATGAGCGGTGAAGGTGTATCCGAGATCATTCACTGGCTTGAGCACCAATACATGGATGACGATGCTGCCGCTGCGCATCTGCATTCACACAGCCATGACCACGGCTCAGCCCACAGCCATTAATTCATCTCCCGTATCGGAAGGAGCCGAAACGAAGTTGGGCATTCGTGCTGAAGGAGCGGTGATACGACGCAGCGAGCTTCGAGCCACATTTGCCCTTCAAGAGGGACGTACGATCATGACGGATCGTTATTACAGCGCACCTCTCCGGTTCAGTCGCTCCTTTCGCCCACCGGGGAACAGCAATGGGTTATGCCTCTATACGTCTGACGTCTCTCCCGGTGTTCTTAACGGGGATCATTATCATTCCGAGTGGCATTTGGGCGAAGGCACCCATGTGATGCTGAGCAGCACATCAGCGACACGCCTTCACCCTACGCCTTCACTTCCCTCGTCGGTCAACCATCACTTCCAGATCAGGAAAGGTGCTGTGCTTGAATACTTCCCGGAATGCGTAATCCCATTCAAAGGTAGTTCTTCTTCACTTACCGCCACCTTCCATCTGGAGGAACAGGCTATTCTCGCTTATGCAGATGTCTGGTCAGCCGGACGAATTCACCGGGGTGAGGCTTTTGAATTTAGCAAGTATCGAAATTCAACCGAAATATGGCAAGGGGACCAGCTTGCTGTGTGGGACCGATTCGGAATGGAACCTGCACGCGATGATCCGCAAAAATCAGCTGCATTGCTGGATTTCACCCATACTGCCGCCCTGTGGATGATCGCTCCTGGGCTGGGGACAGTGGAACTGGAAAGCATCAGGGCTGCACTGCCTCCGGATGGTCGAATGCTCGCTGGTGCAAGCCTGCTCGCGAGCGGAGGAATCGGTGTCCGTTTACTCGGCATGGCTGCCTGGGAACTTCAGGAACAATGCCTGCACATTTGGAACACCATTCGACCACAGCTGTTAGGCAGCGAGAATCTTACGTTCCGCAAATGAACCACATATCATAATTTCATGAAGCCAAAGATGAAGACGACTACAGTCATCTCACATGAACACAAAAAAACCTCTGAACATTTCCGGAAATCATCCGGGTTGGTTCAGAGGTTTTGCATTAGATCGATTCATCCGTTTCGGGTTTATCATCTTCCTTATATCGAAAGTCAGCAGCATTTCTACTTTCCTTGGACTTGCGATAACGGGTAAATTCAATATATTCGCTGATAAAAGACTGCTCTTCGGTCGATAATTCACTCTCCTGGCAATCCAATTGCCGTAACACGCCAAAAAAATAATCCTCCCGTTTTTCCCGTACCATCGCTTCCTTGGATGGACGTCCAATCATGAGCCAGTCCAGGCTCACATCAAAAAACGCAGCGATCTCAATCAGTTTATTCGTGCTCGGAATTGACTTTCCACGTTTCCAATCACCCAGATTCCCGGTGCTGATCTTCAGTTGTTGACAGAATGCTTTCTTTGTCATCCCTCGCTCGGCAATCAGGTGTTCAATTCGCTCATATATCGACTGCATACAGGACCGCCTTCCAACCATAATATCTAAAATCCATATCTTGCACCATAACGTAATTCTCCGGCGACATTATATAGACAATTATACCACAACCGTTATCAATCCTCAGCCCTTCTTCCATGGGTGGTTTTCACATAGCTATATGAAAAAAAATAAAAATAGACTCTTATGGATATCCATAAGAGTCTATTTCCCTAACGTTACATGTAATGCGGTCGAGAGGACTCGAACCTCCACGGGCGTACGCCCACTACCCCCTCAAGATAGCGTGTCTGCCATTCCACCACGACCGCATATTCAAATGTATAAATGGTGAGCCATGAAGGGCTCGAACCTTCGACACCCTGATTAAAAGTCAGGTGCTCTACCAACTGAGCTAATGGCTCTTGCTGTAACTTCACCGATGTGCCATATCATCTCTTGTTTTAAGAACAATGACTTGCGAGGTTCCCTTATTAAAAAGGTGGTGAAGATATGACCCGTAGGGGATTCGAACCCCTGTTACCTCCGTGAAAGGGAGGTGTCTTAACCCCTTGACCAACGGGCCTTGTTAACAAGTTGTCTTTCTTGGCGACAAGAATGAGTATACCATACTAAATAAAAATAGTGCAACACTTTTTTTATTTTTTATCTGGCGCTTCTTTTAAAGATCATTTTTCAAGAAAATAGGCTCGTTTAACTGGCATATACCACTTGAGAGATCTGAATTTCATATCAATGTCATCAGAATCCTTACATCCTGTTAAAGTTATATCAAAACACTTATAAAAACTTATGTTCACTTAAAATATTGCAAACTAAATTGCAAATACTTATAATTAGGTTATCCGTATTATGGTCACTCATTAGCAAGGAGGCGGCATGCTTGTTTCAGGAAGAACGAATGCAGCTGATTATCGAACATCTTCGCAAACACAACCGGATCTCGGCAGACGAGATCGTTACCCTTTTTGACGTCTCGCGGGACACGGCTCGAAGGGATCTGATTAAGCTGGAAGAACAGGACGCCATTATCCGAACACGGGGCGGCGCCATCCTCCCCTCTCCTCCCCGTGAATATATCTCATACAAGGATCGCCTACTCCATGTTTCGGAAGAAAAAAGGGCTATAGGCAAACTTGCTGCGGCCATGGTCCGCCAAGGTGAAAACATCATTCTGGATTCTTCCACGACGGTGCAGGCCTGTGCTGAGCATCTGAATGGAAAGTCATGTACGGTCATCACCAATTCCATTCATTCCGCAGATCTTCTCTCCAATCACTCGGCTGTCCATATTCGTTTACTTGGCGGCAAAGTCGACAAGGAACAACGTTATGTATACGGTGCCTCGGTGATCGAAACACTCTCCCATTATTACGTGGATAAAGCCTTTATCGGTATTGGCGGGATTACGATGGATGGATTCAGCGCTTCCGAAGAAGAAGGCAAGATTAAGCAGAAAATGATGCAGGCTGCAAAAGAGGTATTCGTGCTCGCAGATCATTCCAAATTTGATAAACGTTACGGGTACCGTTTTGCCGACTGGTCACTGATTGATGTACTGATTACCAACCAATGGCCATCAGACGAATGGCGTAACTTTTTGAAAGAACAACAGGTTGAGATTCTCATTCCTGAACCAACAGAAGATAAGGAGTTGTAAGGTGATGAAATTATTTGCTACGGATTTGGATGGAACACTGCTAAACAGAGACAGCCAGATTAGCCCGGAAAATGCAGCCGCCATTCACCGGGCCCAGCAAGAAGGATTGAAAGTTACAATTGCAACGGGACGCGTCTATTCGGACGTTGTTGGCATTTGCCAAGAAGGCGGGATTACCACGCCTGTCATTGGGTCCAATGGGGCCACGATTCATGACGCTGACGGGAACCGTCTGTATCATCTCCCGCTCGAACGTGAGACAGCGGCATCCGTCATGCAGTGGCTCGAAGAGCATGATTGCTATTATGAAGCGTCCACTCAGCAGGGAATTTACGCCCCAATCAGCAGCCATGATACGATGCTTGCCGAGATGGACCGGATTCTGGGAACAAGTCCTGGCGAGGACGTTGAGCGCCTGATTCGCGCCGTTAAGAAGCATTACGACAAGAAAGACTACCATCGCGTACAATCCCATCAGGAGATTCCTGCAGAAGCTTACATTTACAACATTATGGCCTTCTCACTCGACCCGGATCAATTGCAGAAAGGAAGAGCCTACTTTGCCTCCAGATCGGATGTCGCAATGGTGGTATCCTCTGAACACAACTTCGAGATGCAGCATCCCGAAGTGTCCAAAGGTAATGCCCTCACTAAACTGGCTGCCCATCTCAATATCTCCATGGAAGATACAGCAGCTATCGGCGACAACTTTAATGATGTTTCCATGTTGAAAATGGCAGGACTCGGCATCGCCATGGGCAATGGTGAACCGGAGATTCAAGCTCTTGCCAAGGCTATAACATTAACCAATGTAGAACATGGTGTCGCCCATGCCATTCATGCTGTACTGGACGACAAACCGATCTCCCAGCCCGAAATCGCTGCTGAAGGCGGTCAATAAAATCGGCCCTGTCAGGAAATCGCACGATCTCTCACTTCAACTCGACGGATCTCACATGCGGCACGTCCTGCAGCAGTACAATCAACTGTTCTCCCCGGAAGGACCCGGGCATCTGAACAGTGAATTCAAGCACAGTCTCCTGAGCCGAGCCTGTGCTTGTTTGTTGTTCCGTCCTGAATCCGATGACCGAAATCTTCTCCTGCCCCAGCAGTGCCAATATGGCTTTCAGGCTGTCTGCTTCCTGCTCCAGACGAATGGTTAACGTTTCTGTTCTCGCGGAAACCAGCCAACGTGTCGGCCGATGCAGCAGCATCTGTGCGAGCACGATTAGAAGGGTTACACCTGCTCCCGTCCAATAGAGTCCAGCACCCACAGCCAGTCCCATGCCTGCCGTTGCCCAGATACCAGCAGCTGTCGTCAATCCCCGAACGGTATGGCGCTGCGTGAAGATCATTCCGGCCCCAATAAACCCCACACCGCTAACCACCTGTGCTGCAATCCGGGAAGGATCAAGCGACAGATTAGCCCAGCCTGCCTGATCCTGAAATCCATACTTTGAGACAATCATCATTAACGCTGCACCAACAGCGACCACAAAATGAGTGCGTATTCCCGCTTCTTTCATCCGGTTTTTGCGTTCATACCCGATAAGGACCCCACAGATCCCCGCTATGAGAACTCGCAACAAATATTCCATTTCCATTCTCAAGCCACCTCTCTTATGTCAGCATTTTGCAGATGGATCATCACTTACTGGATTGATGCAATACGCTTATGTATATGCTTACATGTATCCTTCTTTACTATTTACCCATTCCCTGTTCAATAAATAATCCACACAGCAACTTCCTTCTATTTCAGTTGGCACAAAAAAAGAGACCTGCACGGCCTCCACTTTTTTTACTTTCCATTACCCATATTACAAAATGGTCTGTTTCTATCCTTTCTGATTGCACTGATCCCTATTCAGCGCGGAAGTTCTCCCCTTGTCGCTCTCCTAATCCGTAATAATGGCGGAAATTATAGATTAACGGGTTCCACTTTGCCGGATCAATTTTATTCAGTCCAGATATAAGCTTCTTATGTGCATGTACCTCCAGCGATTTCACTTCAACTACGGCCATAAAAGGCGTATGCTCCGGCGTGCGGATATGCTGTACAGATGCCTCAATCTGAAGCGGACACTCGGCTATTCTGAGAGGTTTAACCCGAAGCGAATCCTGAGCTGTTAACCCGGCTGCTTCAAATTTCTCCGAACAAAATTCATAGCCTATCTGTCTTTTCTCCTCAGGAACCGGATATGTACCCGTATAGCGCCCCAGAGATTCGACGGCTCTCCACATGGACGCTTCCGGCAAATTTATGACACATTCAGGATGTCTTCTTAAGTTCTCATAGGCTTTCCCCTGGATACCCAGGCCGAGAACAAGGCAATCCCCCAACGCCCAGGAAGAGGACAATGGCGACAGGTTCGTTGACCCATCCTCGTTCAAGGTGCTCAAGAGAAGTACGGGTGTTCCATAATATAAAATGCTTGGGTTAATCGTCTCATGCTGGTCCGTTACTACCTCCTCAGCAGATCGTTTTGTCGCATTTTCGAAATTCATTGGTTTGCTCCATCTCCTGTCACACATATTCGGCCTCCCAATGCAAGTTTAAACTCCGCGGTGGCCTGTCCCAATTGTAATACGCCAACAGTTCAAGTATCATCGAAGTATGAATGCATATCCAAATATATCTGTTATCGCGTCATTAATTGCGGATCCGAGTCGCGCCGTCTTCCTCGAAGCACTGCTGGGTGGACAGGCCCTGCCTGCAGGCGAGCTTGCCTATATGGCTGGTGTCACACCTCAGACCGCGAGCAACCACCTTGCCAAACTTGTGGACGGCGGGCTGCTAGTTGTTGAACGGCAAGGCCGGCATCGCTACTACCGATTGGCTGGTCAGGAGATTGCCTTTCTGATCGAAACGATGGGTAGTATTGCCCCTCCTGTTCAGGTGAGGTCACTCAAACAGTCCAACCAGCTCCAGCATCTTAGCTTTGCTCGTACCTGTTATGGACACCTTGCTGGTAAGCTAGGAATTGCTCTGTGCGATGCATTGTTGCGGGAGGAATATCTACTGGAGCCGGAAGCAGATCAGGCCAAGGATTACTACATTACGGAGAAAGGAAGACAATGGTTTACTTCATTCGGAATTGATCTTCAGGTTAAACCGGGATCAAGACGTGCTATTGCCCGCAAATGTCTGGACTGGAGCGAGCGACGTCACCACATATCCGGACTGCTGGGCGAACAATTGGAACGCAGACTTTCCCAGCTCGAGTGGACCCGGAAGAAGCCTGGCAGCCGCTCTGTTGAAGTTACCGATGCTGGCAAGAAGGGTTTATACGAGGTTTTGGGAATCTCGCTGTAGGCAGGTTACGTTGCTGATATCATCCAAGAAAGATCTACACCAAAAAATCCCCTTCACCACAAACCGATCAACGGTTCATGTGAAGGGGATTCTATTCGTATATTCAGAACGGAGAGAGAGGGATACTCTCACTTCGTTCGAGACTGCGATGGATCGCTATCGAAGACTATGCTCCGACGAACCTTTAGGGTTCTCATCCCTTTGCAGAGAAGTATAATCAATA